>CAMLDT010000099.1 GCA_946479075.1 uncultured Polaromonas sp. | reverse complement strand
GCGCCCTGCGTGGACACCGGCATGGGCCTGGAGCGCCTGGCCGCCATCCTGCAGCATGTGCACAGCAACTACGAGATCGACATCTTCGACGCGCTGATCAAGGCCGCGGCCCGTGAAACCGGCGAGAAGGACCTCGGCAACAAATCCCTGCGCGTGATCGCCGACCACATCCGCGCCACCGCCTTTTTGGTCAGCGACGGCGTGAATCCGTCCAATGAAGGCCGCGGTTATGTGCAGCGCCGCATCATCCGCCGCGCCATCCGCCATGGCTACAAGCTGGGCAAGAAAACGCCGTTTTTTCACAAGCTGGTGGCTGACCTGGCGCAGCAGATGGGCGATGCCTATCCCAAGCTCAGGACCGATGAGGCGCGCATCACCGCCGTGCTCAAGGCCGAGGAAGAGCGCTTCTTCGAGACGCTGGAAATCGGCATGACGATTCTGGACGCTGCGCTGGCAGGCGGCGCCAAAGTGTTGCCCGGCGACGTGGCCTTCAAGCTGCACGACACCTACGGCTTCCCCCTGGATTTGTCGGCCGACGTGTGCCGCGAGCGCGGTGTCGAGGTCGACGAAGCCGGCTTCACCGCCGCCATGGACAGGCAGAAAAACCAGGCGCGTGCTGCCGGCAAGTTCAAGATGGATCGGGCGCTGGACTACAGCGGCGAGATCAACGGTTTCACAGGGTATGAACTGCTTGAAGAGCCCGCCAGGGTGGTAGCGCTGTATGCCGACGGGTTGGCTGTGCCGTCGCTGAGCGCCGGGCAGGCCGGCGTTGTCGTTTTGAACACCACGCCGTTCTACGCGGAAAGTGGCGGCCAGGTGGGCGACCAGGGGCAGATCACCGCTGAAGGTGTGTTGTTCGGTGTCGAAGACACGCAGAAGATCAAGGCCAACGTGTTTGGCCACCATGGCCTGCTGAGCGAAGGCACGCTGAAGCTCGGCGATGCGGTGCTGGCGCGGGTGGATACGGCGCGCCGCGCCGCCACCGTGCGCAACCACAGCGCCACGCATCTGATGCACAAGGCCTTGCGCGAGGTGCTGGGTGGCCACGTGCAGCAAAAGGGCAGCCTGGTCAATGCCGAGCGAACACGTTTCGACTTTGCCCACAACGCGCCGGTGACGGACGAGCAGATCCGCGAGATCGAATTGCGCGTCAACGCCGAGATCCTGGCCAACGAGCCGACCGACGCCAGCGTGATGGACATGGAAGCCGCGCAGAAGACTGGCGCCATGATGCTGTTCGGCGAAAAATACGGTGATGAGGTGCGCGTGCTGAGCATCGGCTCCAGCAAGGAGCTGTGCGGCGGCACCCACGTGGGCCGCACCGGCGACATTGGCCTGTTCAAGATCGTGGCCGAGTCTGGGGTCGCGTCGGGCGTGCGCCGCATCGAGGCGGTGACCGGCGGGAATGCACTGAGTTATCTGCAGGAGCTGGAATCCAGCATGCAGGCGGCAGCCGCTTCGCTCAAAGCCAGTCCGGCCGAACTGCAAAACCGGATTGGCCAGGTGCTGGACCAGGTCCGTTCTCTGGAAAAAGAGATCGCCGCGCTCAAGGGCAAGCTGGCGTCGTCGCAGGGTGACGAGCTGGTGACGCAGGCCGTGGACATCAAGGGTCTCAAGGTGCTGGCCGCGAAGCTCGAAGGCGCTGACGCCAAGACGCTGCGCGACACCATGGACAAGCTCAAGGACAAGCTCAAGACCGCGGTCATCGTGCTGGCTGCAGCGGATGGTGACAAGGTGCAGATCGCCGCCGGCGTCACCGCCGACAGCGTTGGCAAGGTGAAGGCCGGCGAGCTGGTCAACTTTGTGGCCCAGCAGGTCGGTGGCAAGGGCGGCGGCAAGGCCGACATGGCCATGGCCGGCGGGACCGATGCGGCCAAACTGCCGGCGGCGCTGGCCTCGGTGCAAGGCTGGGTCAGCGAACGCGCCTAGCGACGACGATCTGTTTGACCGTTTGATGTTTGACCTGAGCCTGCCTAACCGTTCGCCCTGAGCCTGTCCAAGGGTTTTCACAAGGCGGGCAGGCTTCGACAAGCTCAGCCCGAACGGTGAGGAGGCCAAGCCTCCACAGCGTGTGCTTATTCCAGTTCGGCGATCAGCTCGATCTCGACACACGCGCCCATGGGAATTTGCGCCACACCGAAAGCGCTGCGCGCATGGGTGCCGGCGTCGCCGAACACTTCTGCAAACAGCTCGCTGGCGCCGTTGGTCACCAGGTGCTGCTCGGTGAAGTCGCCGGTCGAGTTGACCAGGCTCATCAGCTTGACGATGCGCTTGACCTTGCCGAGGTCACCGACGGCCGCATGTAGCGTGCCCATCAGGTCGATGGCAATCGCACGTGCGGCGGCCTTACCTTCGTCTGTGGTCATGGTTTTGCCGAGCTGGCCGACCCAGGGTTTGCCGTCTTTTTTGGCGATGTGTCCGCTCAGAAACACCAGCTTGCCGGTTTGCACAAAGGGCAGGTAGGCGGCAGCCGGGGTGGCCACTGGTGGCAGCGTGATGCCCAGCGCCTTGAGTTTGTCGTAGATCGGGGTGGTGCTCATGCGGTTCTCCTGCAGCGGCGGCGCGCCGGATTGATGATGAAATAGGCCTCCAGCCCTTGACTGACGGGCGCAAGCAGCTATCAAAAGAGTAGCGAACAGCGCTGGAGGGATGGCCTGTTGCCGATTCTAAACGGCGGCTTCTGTCTCTGCGTCCACCGGCGTGACGGTGACCGCGACATCCAGCACGTGGCGGGCGCCGCCGCGGATCACGCCGCGCATGGGCGAGACGTCGAGGAAGTCGCGGCCGGTGGCCAGCGTCACATAGTCCTCACCGGGCGCGCGATTGTTGGTCGGATCGAAGTCCAGCCACACACCGGCGTTTTGCCCGTCCGCCAGGCGCATGCCGCTGCGGTCACTCGACAGCGGGCAATAGACCGAGGCCCAGGCGTGCGACGCGTCGCTGCCGATCAGGCGCGGCTGGCCCGGCGGCGGGTTGGTCAGCAGGTAGCCGCTGACATAACGCGCCGGCACCCCCATGGAGCGGCAGCAGGCCACCATGATGTGGGCAAAGTCCTGGCACACCCCCTTGCGCAGCTGCAGCGCTTCCAGCGCTGGCGTGCCGACTTCCGTGCTGTCGCTGTCGTAGTGCATCTCGGTGTGGATGCGCTCCATCAGGTGCTGTGCGGCTTCCGGCAGCGGCCGGCCGGGTGCGAAGCTGGGCCGGGCAAATTCTGCAAAGGCCTCATCGCGCGGCACATAGGGCGAGGCAAAGACGAATTCACCGGCGCTGTCATAGGCGCCGCCGGCCTGGTAGCGGAACTGTTCGCGCACCTGCTCCCAGGGCAGGCCGCTGGCGTGCCGGGTGGCTTCTGCCGGCACCAGCGTGGAGACCGTGCTTTCAGCCAGCACCGTCAGCTGGTCATGCGGTGTGTGCAGCGAAAAAAAGGTACGTATGTTGCCGTACACGTCGGGCAGCTCGTGAAGCTGCGCAGGCTGCGGGCTGATGGTCAGGCTGTGGCTGATGAGCTCCTGCCCGGCGTGGCTGGCCGGCCGCAGGTGCAGCACGTGGTGTGCGCTTTCCACCGTCGGGCTGTAGGCATAACGTGTTTCGTGAACCAGGTGGAGCAGCATCGGGGTGTCGTGATCCGGAGAATGCGGGCGGGGTAAAGATGGGGCAGGGGGCAGGGGGCAGGGGTCGGCTCAGGCGCCCAGGCTGTGCTCGTCGGCCGAAACGTGGCTGAAATAACGGCGGCTGAGTGTGTCCGACAGATCGAAGGCCGCGCTGCAACATTGCTCCAGCCGGCTCAGCAGGCCTTCATACCGCTGGTCTTCCGGCAGGCGCGGGTCGGGCGTGTACAGCTCGTGCATTTGCCATGCGCCGGGGTCGGGCAGGCCAGGCGTCAGGTCGGGCACCGGTTGCGGCGTGCCCACCGTGTTTTCGGCCAGGCGCGCCAGCCGGCCGCGCAGCGTCTGGGCCACCCAGCCGAGCGAGCGCGGGTTGTCGCGGTCGAACACCAGCAGGTCCAGCAGCGCAGGCACATCGCGCTGCTGCTGGTACTGCGCATGAAAGGTGATGGTGCTGTCAAACAACGCGACGATGGCGCCGAAACCGCCTTCGTCATGCACCGCCCCGGTTTCGAAGCCGAGAATCAGCGCGCCGGCCAGGGTGTTCAGCCGCTCGATGTGGCGGCCGGTGCTGAGCAGGCGCCAGCCGTCATCGCGTGTCATGCGGTCGGTCTGCGCGCCGGTCATGGCGGCCAGAAAACTGCTGGCCGATTCCAGCGCATGCAGCGCTTCAATCGATGAATGTTCCAGCGCCTGCGCCGCGCCATGGCCGGTCCCGGTGAACGCCTCGCAGCGCCGAAAAAAATCTTCTTCGGCACGCACGATCACATGCCACTGCTCCTGCGACAGGCGCTCGCGGACCGCTGACGCGGCGCCCTTGAGCGCGCGCAGGTTGTAGCCCACACTGGCCGCCTGCTCGGTGTCGGCCAGGCTGGCAATCAGCGAGCGTTCAAACACGCGGCGCGACTGCGTGGCCGGCGGCACGGAATCCAGCACCAGCCCGTTCCTGACCGTCAGCTCGGACAGCCAGGTCAGCAGCGGCCGGGAGGACTGTTCTTCCCCGCTCAGGGATTGCAGCGTGAGCTGGGCCAGGCGGATGGCGTTTTCGGTGCGTTCGGTGTAGCGGCCCAGCCAGAACAGGTTCTCGGCGGCGCGGCTGGTCACCGGCGGTTTGTGGCGGTTCAGGCTGGGGGCGAGGGTGCGCGCGGGCAGCCCGGCTTCGGCGGAGGCCTCCGTCACCGCCGGTTTTTTTCCGGCGGCTTCCGCACCGGCGTGTGTGCCCGGGTCCGTGCCAGCCTCGCCGAGCGCCCAGACGTCAGCGCTGCTGCCACCTTGCTGCATCGAGGCGATCTTGTCATTCGGCCCGGCCAGCCGTGCCAGCCCGCCGGGCAGCACCTGCCAGGCGCCGTTGCCATCGGCCACGGCAAAGACCCGCAACATGGCAGAGCGTGGTGCCAGCCGGTTGCCATGCCAGGTGGGGGTCTGGGACAGCGGCAAATAGGCCTGCACGGTGTAGTCTTCGCTGCGCCGCACCAGCCGGCCGGCCCACTCGTCGAGTTCCCGGCGCGACAGGGTTTGCGCAATCACCGAGTCGATGCCGGAGCCTGGGTAGGTGCCCTTGATGACGCAGTCCTTGAGCAGGGGCAGCACTTCCTGCAGTGCCGCCTGTTCGCCACACCACCAGGTGGCCAGCGAGGGCAGGGCCAGCGGCTCGCCCAGCAGGTGCCGGGACAGGGCGGGCAGAAAGCCGAGCAGGGCACTTGATTCGAGAAAAGCCGAGCCTGGCGCGTTGGCCACCAGCACGTTGCCGGCGCGTATGGCCTGCAACAGGCCGGGCACGCCGAGCGTGGAGTCGGAACGCAGTTCCAGCGGGTCCAGAAACTCGTCGTCCAGCCGCTTGAGCAGGCCGTGCACCGGCTCCAGGCCCTGCAGGGTCTTGAGGTACAGCCGGTCGTCGCGCACCAGCAGGTCGCTGCCCTCGACCAGCGTCAGGCCAAGGTAGCGCGCGAGATACGCGTGTTCAAAGTAGGTTTCGTTGTAGGGTCCGGGTGTCAGCAGCACGATGCGCCTGTCGGTGGCACCGGCGCCGGCCGGGCTGTGCGCTTTCATCCCGTCGATCAAGGCCTTGTAACAGGCCGCCAGCCGCTGTACTTTCATCTCGCGGAAGGCTTGCGGGAACAGGCGCGAAATCGCCAGCCGGTTTTCCAGCAGGTAACCCAGCCCCGAGGGCGCCTGTGTGCGCTGTGACACCACCCACCAGCGGCCATCAGGTCCGCGGGCCAGGTCAAACGCCGCGATGTGCAGGAAGGTGCGGCCGGCGGGCTGGACGCCGTGCATGGCGCGCAGGTAACCGGGATGACCCTGCACCAGCGCCGCGGGCAGCAGGCCCAGCGACAGCAACTGTTGGGGGCCATACACGTCGGCCATGATCTGGTCCAGCAGGCGCGCGCGCTGCGCGACGCCCTGGGCGATCTGCGACCAGTCGCTGGGCGACAGCATCAGCGGGAACAGGTCCAGCGACCAGGGGCGTTGCGGCCCGTCGGCATCGGCATAGACGTTGTAAGTGACGCCGTTGTCGCGAATTTGCCGGCGCAGGTTGGCCGCCCGGTGGTTGAGGTCGTCGAAACCTTCGCCCCCGAGGAAATTGAAGAAGCGGTGCCAGTCGGGGGCCAGCGGGCCGGGTGCGTCGGAGGGGCCCGCAGTGTCAGGTGCGGCAACTGGCGCAGCGGTGCCGGCCAGATGCAGGGACGACTGGCTTTGCTGCTGGCTTTGACTCGGGCTGGCCGGTGTGTCCGGCTTGCCCTGGGTGCGGCCGCGCAACTCGTCGAAGTGCCCGGCAGCGGCCGGCATCGCCAGCGCCGCAGCCAGATCGACGGGCGATTCCAGCGCCGCGGCGGCAAAAAGAGAAGGGTTGTTTTCCACGCTGGTCCAAGTATGCCTTCATGGCTGCGGCCTCCCGCGGCGCACGCGACATTCGCCGTCTGTTCGGGCGATCAAACACGGCCTCAGGCCATGCGCTGTTGCGGCTATAAGACAAAAGGCTCATCCGGTACTGCGGATGAGCCTTTTGTGGGGCCGGTTCGCTCGACGGGCCGGGACTAACGCAGATCCAGTGTGAACGGAAATTCCCGGCTCGGCTGCGCCGGCTGGACCCGCATCCGGCCGGGCGTGTGACCCATCTGGAAGAAGCGGTTCAGGCGCCGGCTTTCGGCTTCATAGGCATTGACCGGCAGGGTGTCGTAGCTGCGGCCGCCCGGATGCACCACATGGTATTGGCAGCCGCCCAGGGAGCGTTCCATCCAGGTGTCCACAATGTCGAAAGTCAGCGGCGCGTGGACGCCGATGGAGGGGTGCAGCGCCGACGGCGGGTTCCAGGCCTTGTAACGCACACCGGCCACGTATTCGCCGACCGTGCCGGTGCTTTGCAGCGGCAGCGCGCGGCCGTTGACGGTGATGACGTGGCGGTTGTCGTTGAGACCGGTCACGTGCACCTCGACGCGCTCCAGCGAAGAATCGACGTAACGCACGGTGCCGCCGGAGGAGCCTTCTTCGCCCATCACATGCCAGGGCTCCAGCGCGCTGCGCAGCGTCAGCTCAATGCTGTTGGCTTTCACCTGGCCGATCATCGGGAAGCGGAACTCGAAATGCGGCTCGAACCAGGCCATGTCAAACGGATAACCGGCTTCCTTGAGTTCGGTCAGCACATCGGCAAAATCCATGCGCACAAAACCCGGCAGCAGGAAGCGGTCGTGCAGCTCGGTGCCCCAGCGCGTCATGCGGCCGTGGTAGGGCTTGTTCCAGAAGCGCGCGACCAGCGCGCGCAGCAGCAATTGCTGCACGATGCTCATGCGGGCGTGCGGCGGCATCTCGAAAGCGCGCAACTCCAGCAGCCCGAGGCGGCCGGTGGCCGAGTCAGGTGAGTACATCTTGTCGATGCAGAACTCGCTGCGGTGGGTGTTGCCCGTCACATCGACCAGGATGTTGCGCAGGGTGCGGTCCACGATCCAGGGTGGCATGTCCTGGCCGTATTTTTCGCGGTTGGCGGCGATTTCGCGCAGCGCGATTTCCAGCTCGTAGAGCTGGTCGTTGCGCGCTTCGTCCACTCGCGGTGCCTGGCTGGTCGGGCCGATGAACATGCCGGAGAACAAATAGCTCAGTGACGGGTGGTTGTGCCAATAGGCGATCAGGCTGCCCAGCATTTCAGGCTTGCGCAGGAAAGGGCTGTCGGGCGGTGTGGCGCCGCCCAGCACAAAGTGGTTGCCGCCACCGGTGCCGGTGTGGCGGCCATCGGTCATGAATTTCTCGGCCGACAGCCGTGTTTCGTGCGCGATCTTGTAGAGGAACTCAGTGTGTTCGACCAGTTCGTTCCAGTTGTAGGCCGGGTGGATGTTGACCTCGATCACGCCGGGGTCGGGCGTGACCTGCAGCATCTTCAGGCGCGGGTCGCGTGGCGGCGGATAACCTTCCAGCACGATCTGCAGGCCAAGCGTCTCGGCGCTGGCTTCGACTGCGGCCAGCAGGTCCAGGTAGTCTTCCAGGCGCTCCAGCGGCGGCATGAAGATGTAGAGCGCGCCGGTTTCTTCTTTTGCGCCTTTTTCCTTCGGGGCGGCTTTCGGCTTGTCCTGGGGGCCATTGGCGCGATTCGGGTCGCGCACCTCCACACACAGCGCGGTGCGGGTCAGCCAGGCGGCGGATTCACCCGGCTTTGGCATGCGCGCCGATGGGTCGGCCGTGGCCGGGGCGGGTGCCGCGGAGGCGGTTGGCAAGGCGACAGCTTTGCCGCCCTGATCGAAGCGGACATCCACGCTGGACGTGGTCGTCCTGAACTGCATCAGGCGGCTGGCTTCGTTGCGTGAACCGCTGCCTGTCATGTAACGCGCCATGTACTGGGCCAGCATGCTGGCGCTGTTGTGCCGGGTGCCGGCCGGCGCGGACGGAGCAGGCGCTGCAGGAGCAGGCGCTGCAGGAGCAGGCGCTGCAGGAGCAGGCTGACTGCGGGCCGCGTTGTAGCGTTCCGCAAAGGCATCTGCCGGAGGCAGTTCCTCGCGCGGCGCAAACGGGTCGGCCTCGGTCATGTAGGGGTAGTCGGTCTTGGACACCCAGGGCACCGAATCCAGCGGCAGGCGGTAACCCATGGGCGAGTCGCCCGGCATGAGGTACATGCGTTCGTCGCGGAAAAACCAGGGGCCGGTGGACCACTGCGGCCCGGTGCCGGCCGCTGCCTCGTCGCGGACCTTGAGCGGCAGCACATAACCGACCACCGCATCCAGACCCTGCGAGAACACGCGGCGCAGGCGCGCGCGTTCCATCGCATCGTCGAGCTTGGTGTCGAAGGGATCGACATTGACCGGCAACCGGCGTTCGCGCCACAGGTAGTACCAGGTGTCTTCGTAGCCCGGAGTGATGTGTTTGGCGGACAGGCCCAGTTTGCCGGCCAGCGTGTCGGCAAAACGTTTGGCATCTGCGCTGGTGTAGTTGCAGCCGGTGTTTGTGCTGCGCTCGTCGGTGAACAGCGCGGGGTTTTTCCAGACCGGCTGTCCGTCCTTGCGCCAGAAAATGCTCAGGGCCCAGCGCGGCAACTGCTCGCCCGGGTACCACTTGCCCTGGCCGAAATGCAGGAAGCCGCCTTCGCCATATTCGGCGCGCAGCTTCTGCACCAGCTCGGTCGCATAACCGCGTTTGGTCGGGCCCAGCGCGTCAATGTTCCACTCTGCCGCATCGCGGTCCTGCGTCGCGACAAAAGTCGGCTCGCCGCCCATGGTCAGGCGCACGTCGCCGGCGGCCAGGTCCTGGTCCACCTTGTGGCCCAGTTTGAGCACGTCGGCCCACAGGGCGTCGGTGTAGGGCTGGGTCACGCGAGGTGATTCGAAAATGCGCTGCACCCCCATGTGGTGGGAGAACTCAACCTCACTTTTGTCCACACCGCCCTCGATAGGCGCGGCGCTGGACGGCTCGGGTGTGCAGGCCAGCGGAATGTGGCCTTCGCCCGCCATCAATCCCGAAGTCGGGTCCAGCCCGACCCAGCCGGCGCCCGGCAGGAACACCTCGCACCAGGCGTGCAGGTCGGTGAAGTCGGCCTCGGCGCCACTCGGACCGTCCAGCGATTTGACATCGGCCTTGAGCTGGATCAGGTAGCCCGACACAAAACGCGCGGCCAGGCCGAGATGGCGGAACAACTGGACCATCAGCCAGCCGGTGTCGCGGCAGGAGCCGACGGCCAGCTTCAGGGTTTCTTCGGGCGTCTGCACGCCGGGCTCCATGCGGATGGCGTACTGGATGTCGCCTTGCAGTTTCTGGTTCAGCCCGACCAGGAAGTCGATGGTGGGTTTGGACGTGCGGTCCACACTGTCCAGGTAGGCCTTGAGCAGCGGTGTGACTGGTTCGGTGGCGAGATAAGGTGCCAGCTCGCGTGCCTGGTCCTTGCTGTACTTGAAGGGGAATGCTTCCGCTTCGGGCTCCAGGAAAAAATCGAAGGGGTTGAACACCGCCATCTCGACAACCAGGTCCACCGTGACCTTGAACTCCCGTGTCGGCTCGGGAAACACCAGCCGGGCCTGATAGTTGGCAAACGGGTCCTGCTGCCAGTTGATGAAATGATTTTTGGGCTCGACCTTCAGCGAATAGGACAGCACCCGGGTGCGGCTGTGCGGGGCAGGGCGCAGCCGGACGACCTGCGGACCGAGTCGGACCAGGCGGTCGTATTTGTAGTGGGTGATGTGGCTCAGGGCAACGTGGATGGACAAGTCGGTCTCGCTTTTCAGGAATATCGGGGCGTTGTGGCAACTATGCCGCAGAAAATGGCCGGACGGCCTGCCTTCATTGGTTTTAATCGCCCCAACACAAGCAAGAGGTGAGCCAAAACCCTGAATGCCTGTGGGCGGCACGCGGGCGGGGGGCGCATGGCTGTGATCGAAACAGCGTGTCGGCGAATGCGCGTGGCCAGCCGTTGAGCAGCTTGGCGGCAGCACACCACAACAATTCGACAGGGAGGCCTGTGCGTCCATCACTTTCGGCCACGCCACCGGGGCTGGCTTTTTGCGGATTTGTCGCGGGTGCTGCCCTGCAACTGCAGCAGCCGGCCTTGGCCCAGGGCTGGGTTTATGCGGGCCTGTGTCTGGCCGGCATGGCGGCAGCGGCGCTGGCCTGGCGCCGTCCGTCGCTGCTTGCCGGCCCGGTGGCCAGGCTGGCCGCGGTGCTGGCGCTGTCGCTGGCCTGTGGTTTTGGCCTGACGGGCTGGCGCGCCGCGATTTTTCAGGCGAACGCGCTGTCTCCGGCGCTTGAGGGCCGTGACATCGCCGTCACCGGCCGGGTGTTGGCCATGCCGCAGCGGGGTGAGGACGGGCTGCGCTTTCGTTTGGGGGTGGAATCGGCGCGCCTCGACGGTTCGCCGGTCGCCTTGCCGCCCCGGATCTACCTCGGTTGGTACGCAGGTTTTGGCCAGGCGGTGCCATGGAGTGGGGGGCCGGTGGCCTGGAACGGAGGGCCCGACAACCCTGAAACCAGCGACAGCCCCGCCGCCGGATCGGCCGCCCAGGGCTGGCCGCCGGCGCTGCACGCCGGCGAACGCTGGCAGATGACGGTGCGCCTGAAGGCGCCGCACGGCAACAGCAACCCACACGGTTTTGACTACGAGCTTTGGCTGTGGGAGCAGGGCCTGCAGGCCACCGGCTATGTGCGGATGGGCGCCCGGGACGCCGCGCCGCGGCTTTTGTCTGACGGCTGGCGGCATCCGGTCGAGCGCGCCCGGCAGGCGCTTCGCGACGCGGTGTACGACCGGGTGACCGACCGCCAGCTCGCCGGCGTGGTGGCGGCGCTGCTGGTCGGCGACCAGAACGCCATCGAACGTGCCGACTGGGACGTTTTTCGCGCCACCGGCGTGGCGCACCTCATGTCGATTTCAGGCCTGCACATCACCATGTTCGCCTGGCTGGCGGCGCAGGGGCTGGGCTGGCTGTGGCGGCGCTCGGCGCGCTGGAACCCGGCCTTGTGCCTGACCCTGCCGGCCGGTAGCGCGGGTGCCTGGGGTGGGTTGCTGCTGGCCGCTGCCTACGCCCTGCTGTCGGGCTGGGGCGTGCCGGCGCAACGCACGGTTTGCATGCTGGCCGCCGTGGTGGTGCTGCGCCAGAGCGGCAAGCGCTGGCCTTGGCCGCAGGTCTGGTTGCTGGCCATGGCGGTGGTGGTGGCGCTGGATCCGTGGGCGCTGATGCAGGCCGGTTTCTGGCTGTCGTTTGTGGCGGTGGGCGTTCTGTTTGCGACCAGCGAAGACAGCCGTGATGACAGCCGTGCTGACGCCCGGGCTGGGGCCGGTGTTGCTACTGATTCAGGAGCTGCTGGCGCCCGCTACATAAGGGCTGGAGGCCAAAATGACTCTTCATTCCTGCCGCGGATCGCTGGCGCCGGCCTGCGCGCCGCACGGGAGCAGTGGGTCGTCACGCTGGCGCTGGCGCCGCTGTCGCTGCTGCTGTTCAACCAGGTGTCGCTGGTCGGGCTGCTCGCCAACGGCCTGGCCATTCCGTGGGTGACGCTGGTGGTCACGCCGCTGACCATGCTGGGGGTATTGTGGCCGCCATTGTGGGAGCTGGCCGCGGCTGCGGTCGCGGCCCTGATGTTTGTTTTGCAGTGGCTGGCGCGCTGGCCGCTGGCCAGTCTCAGCGTTGCCGCCGCGCCCCTGTGGTGTGCGGCGGCGGGAGTGGCCGGTGGCCTGCTGCTGGCGCTGCGCCTGCCCTGGCATTGGCGCGTGCTCGGCCTGCCCCTGCTGCTGCCGGTGTTGCTCTGGCAGCCGCTGCGTCCCGCTGACGGCGAGTTTGAAGTGCTGGCCGCCGATGTGGGGCAGGGCAATGCGCTGCTGGTGCGCACGGCGGCGCACACCCTGGTTTACGACACGGGGCCGCGGTTTTCAGCCGAAAGCGATGCTGGCCATCGCGTGCTTGTGCCGCTGCTGCGTGCGCTGGGCGAACGCGTGGACACCCTGGTGCTGAGCCACCGCGACAGTGACCACATCGGCGGCGCGCCGGCCGTGCTCGCCATGCAGCCGCAGGCCAGCTTGCTCAGCTCCATCGAGGACAAGCATCCGCTGCAGGCCCTGCGGGCCTCGCAGCGCTGCGTTGCCGGCCAGCGCTGGATCTGGGACGGGGTCGAGTTCGCGCTGTTGCACCCGCCTGCAGGCGATTACGACGCGCCGCAAAAGTCCAATGCCATGAGCTGTGTACTGCGCATCAGCAACGGCAGGCGCGCGGCCTTGCTGGCCGGCGACATCGAGCTGGCGCAGGAGCAGCGGCTGGTGGCGTCGGGGCAGGACCTCCGCGCCGACCTGCTGCTGGTGCCGCACCACGGCAGCAAAACCTCATCGAGTGCCGGTTTTCTAGATCGGAAGAGCACACGTCTGAACTCCAGTCACTTCCTGTGATCT
>CAMLDT010000098.1 GCA_946479075.1 uncultured Polaromonas sp. | reverse complement strand
TGATCAATACCTCGTCGGGCTTCTACGGCAACGTGGCCAAGAACGCCAAGTTTGCATACGCGGTGGCGCCTCTCCCCTACTACCCGGACGTGCCCGGCGCGCCGCAGAACACCGTGATCGGCGGCGCCAGCCTATGGGTCATGGCCGGCAAGAAACCTGAAGAATACAAGGGCGTTGCCAAGTTCTTCACCTTCATCTCGCGCCCCGAAGTCCAGTCTGCCAGCCACAAACGCACGGGCTACCTGCCTGTGACGCTGGCCTCCTACAAGCTGACGGAGGACTCGGGCTTCTACAAGCAGAACCCCGGAACTGACGTCGCTGTGACGCAGATGATCCGCAAGGTCACCGACAAGAGCCGCGGCATCCGCCTGGGCAACTATGTGCAGGTTCGTGCGATTGAAGACGAAGAACTTGAAAACGTCTGGAACGGCAAAAAAACCGCCAAGGAAGCGCTGGACGAAATCGTCAAGCGGGGCAACGAGCAGCTCGAACGTTTCCAGAAAGCCAACAAAGGCTGATTCCGGCACAGTTGTGAGCCGGACCTTCGCGTTCGGATAACATCCGTCCCGCCCGCTTGCCCTCTTCATGGGGGGTGCCCGGGCGGGATTTTTCATATCAAAGGACACATGGAAAAACGCGTCGTCTTCAAATCGAGCTGGCTGCCCTGGCTGCTGATCCTGCCGCAAATGGTGGTGATCCTCGTGTTTTTCTTCTGGCCGGCCGCCCAGGCGATCCTGCAATCCCTGCAGCAGCAAGACGCGTTCGGCACTTCCGTCGAGTTTGTTGGTCTGGACAATTTCAGGCATTTGATCGCCGATCCCTCCTACCTCGACTCGTTCAAGATTACCGCGCTGTTTTCAGTGCTGGTCGCCGTCATCGGCATCAGCCTGTCCTTGATGCTGGCCGTGTTTGCGGACCGCATACTTTCCGGCGGCATGTTCTACAAAACCATGCTGATCCTGCCCTACGCCGTTGCCCCTGCGGTGGCCGCGGTGCTGTGGGTCTTCATGTTCTCGCCCTCATTGGGCGTGGTGGCCTACGCGCTTGGCAAGGTGGGCATCAACTGGAACCACCTGCTCAACTCGACGCACGCCACGATACTGATCGTCATGGCCGCGGTGTGGAAGCAGATTTCGTACAACTTCCTGTTTTTCCTGGCCGGCCTGCAGTCGATTCCCAAGTCGCTGATCGAGGCCGCCGCCATCGACGGCGCGCGTCCCTGGCGCCGCTTTTGGACGGTACAGTTCCCGCTGCTCACGCCCACCACCTTCTTTTTGCTGGTGATCAACGTGGTCTATGCCTTCTTCGACACCTTCGCCATTGTTGATGCGGCGACGCAGGGCGGTCCGGGCAGGGACACCACCATCCTGGTCTACAAGGTCTATCACGACGGCTTCAAGGCCATGGACCTGGGCGGCTCGGCTGCGCAGTCGGTGGTGCTCATGGTCATGGTGGTTCTGCTGACCGTGGTGCAGTTCCGTTACGTCGAAAAGAAAGTGAACTACTGATGTCTCCACGCTCCTCACTGTGTGCATCCACTTCCCTCCGAGGCTGCGAGGCCTGCCTTGTGACGGGCTGGCGGGAGTCCTGACATGGTCGAAAAACGCGGAACCCGCGGCATCCTCGCCCATCTGGTGATGGTGCTTGGCGTTTTTATCGTCGCCTTCCCCCTTTATCTCGCCTTTGTCGCGTCAACCCACACGGCGCAGGAAATCGTTCAGGCGCCCATGCCCCTGCTGCCCGGCAGCAACTTCGTGGCGAGCTACAAGGCAGCCCTGCTCGGCAGCGAAACCGCCGTGGGCTCGAACGCGCCGGTCGCGCGCATGATGTGGGTGAGCCTTGTGACGGCGATGGTCATCGCCATCGGCAAGATCGTGATTTCGCTTCTGTCGGCTTTTGCGATCGTCTATTTCAAGTTTCCGTTTCGCAAAACGGTGTTCTGGATGATTTTCATCACGCTGATGCTGCCGGTGGAGGTACGCATCCTGCCCACTTACAAAGTGCTGTCAGACCTGAACATGCTCAACACCTATGCGGGCCTCACGATTCCGCTGATTGCGTCAGCGACGGCGACTTTCCTGTTCCGGCAGTTTTTCATGACGGTGCCGGATGAACTCACCGAAGCCTCGCGCATGGACGGTGCCAGCCCCATGCGCTTCTTCTTCGACGTGCTCCTGCCTTTGTCGAAAACCTCGATCGCGGCGCTGTTTGTGATCCAGTTCATCTACGGCTGGAATCAGTACCTGTGGCCGCTTCTGGCGACCACCAATGAAGACATGTACCCGGTGGTGATCGGCATCAAACGCATGATCGCCGGCGGCGACGGCCAGAACGAATGGAACGTCGTCATGGCCACCGCCATTCTTGCCATGCTGCCGCCCGCGCTGGTCGTGGTGCTGATGCAGAAGTGGTTCGTCAAGGGCCTGGTCGATACAGAAAAATAAGGCAAAACAACATGGCATCCCTTTCCTTCAACAACGTCATCAAGCGTTACGGCACCGGCAAAACGGTCAACCAGGTCCTGCACGGCGTGACGGCCGAGATCGCCGACCATGAGTTCATCGTCATCGTCGGACCGTCGGGCTGCGGCAAGTCCACCCTGCTGCGCATGGTCGCCGGGCTGGAAGAAATCAGCGACGGACAAATTTCCATCGGCGGCAAGGTCGTCAACGAGCTGGAACCGTCAGAGCGCGACATTGCGATGGTGTTCCAGAACTATGCGCTCTACCCGCACATGACGGTGTACGACAACATGGCCTATGGCCTGAAGATCGCCAAGGTGCCCAAGGACGAAATCAAGGTGCGCGTGGACAAGGCCGCGAAGATTCTCGAACTCGGCCACCTCTTGACGCGCAAGCCGCGCGAACTCTCGGGTGGCCAGCGCCAGCGTGTGGCCATGGGCCGCGCCATCGTGCGGCAGCCGCAGGTATTTTTGTTCGACGAGCCGCTGTCCAACCTCGACGCCAAACTGCGCGTGCAGACGCGCCTGGAAATCCAGAAGCTGCACCGGGAGCTTGGCATCACCTCACTGTTCGTCACGCACGACCAGGTCGAGGCGATGACGCTGGCGCAGCGCATGATGGTCATGAATGCCGGCCGCATGGAGCAGTTCGGCACACCCGAGGAGGTCTACAACCGCCCGGCCACCACCTTCGTGGCGAGCTTCATGGGCTCCCCGCCGATGAACCTGATGAAAAACGCGCCCAACACCGACTTCGGCGGGCCGGCCAAGGCCATCCTCGGCATCCGTCCCGAGCATTTGCTGGTCGGCGACAGCGGCTGGGCCGTGACGGTCGACACCATCGAGATGCTGGGCGCCGAGCGCCTGCTGTATTGCCGCATGGGTGGCGAGGCCATCATCGTGCGCACCGACGAAAGCCTGTCGATCGCGCCAGAGATCGGTACCACCATCCATGTGGCGCCGCGCCCGGACCGCCTGCACTGGTTCGATGCCGAAAGCGGAAAACGACTTTGAGGCCCTGGCCCTACCCGCGCTGGATCGCGCACCGCGGCGCCGGCAAACTGGCGCCGGAAAACACGCTGGCCGCCTTTCGCCTGGGTGCGCAGCACGGCTACCGCATGTTCGAATGTGATGTGAAGCTCAGCGCCGACGGCGTGCCGTTTCTGATGCACGACGCCACACTGGAGCGCACCACCAATGGCCGGGGCACCGGCGGGGACCAGCCCTGGCACGCCTTGTCACTGCTCGATGCGGGCAGCTGGCATTCGCGGGCCTGCGCGGGCGAACCGCTGGCCAGCCTGGACAACCTCGCGCATTACTGTCTGCGCAACGGCTATTTCCTGAACATCGAGATCAAGCCCACGCCGGGCACCGAGGCACTGACAGGGCGGGTCGTCGCCGATGCGGCAGCACGCCTCTGGGAAGGCGCTGCTGTGCCCCCCTTTCTGAGCTCGTTCCAGCCCGAGTCGCTGAAGGCGGCGCAGGCGGCCCAGCCGCAATTGCCGCGCGGCCTGCTGCTCGACAGCTGGCGGGACGGCTGGTTCGAGATGGCGCAGGCGCTTGAATGCACGGCCCTGGTCTGCAACCATGCGCTCTGGGACGCCGCCACGGTCAGGCAGGCGCAGCAGGCCGGATGGCGCACCCTGAGCTACACCGTCAACGACGAGTGGGCGGCCCGGCGCCTGCTGGATCTGGGCACGGACGGCATCATCACCGACCGGATCGACCTGTTTTCGCCGGAAACCTGAGGCCGCTCAGGCCTTCCAGCCGCGCAGCAACAGCCACTGGCAGGTGCCCGCACCGGCGGCCAGCAGCGCATAGGTCGCTATTTTTCCGTCGTGGCCGAACACCACCAGGCCGGCCAGAAGCAGCAGCACACCCGCTACGAAAACGATAGCTGCTTGCGCCCACCAGCTGGGGGCGAGAGGCCTTTTTGACTTCAAAAAACCGGAGAAAACCCGCGTCAGCAGCACCAGCAGCACCAGCAGCAGCGCCACGCCGGCCGCCGGCGCCATGAAGTTGAGCCACTGGTTGATCAGGTTGAGTGCGGTCATGGCCTGGGTCGGGATCACGGCCGCTTTGCCGTGTATCAAGGTGATTGAAGAATGTGAGCACCTGCCCACCCCTTCAATTTTATAATCCGGGAATGTCAGTCTGGGCCCTCGGCATCAACCATAACACCGCACCACTTGATTTGCGTGGCCGGTTTGCGTTTGCCATCGACCAGATCGAGCCCACGCTCAAGGGACTGCGCGGCTCCTTTGCCCGGCAGCCGGAGGCCACGCTGCTGTCCACCTGCAACCGCACCGAGATCTACGGCGCCAGCGACAGCACGGACCTGGACCACACGCTGGACTGGCTGGCCCGCCACGGCGGCGTCTCACCGGCCCTGCTGCGCTCGCATGCCTACACCCTGGAGGACGACCAGGCTGCGCGCCATGCGTTCCGCGTTGCCAGCGGGCTGGACTCCATGGTGCTGGGTGAACCGCAGATCCTCGGCCAGATGAAGGATGCGGTGCGTGCCGCCGAAGACGCCGGTGCCATGGGCAGCACCTTGCACCAGCTGTTCCAGCGCTCGTTTTCAGTGGCCAAGGAAGTGCGCACCAGCACCGAGATCGGGGCGCACAGCATCAGCCTGGCCGCCGCATCGGTTCGGCTGGCCGCCCAGTTGTTCGAGAACCTCGGCGACATCCGCGTGCTGTTTGTCGGCGCTGGCGAAATGATCGACCTGGCGGCAACCCACTTTGCCGCCAAAAATCCCAAATCCATGACGGTGGCCAACCGCACCCTGGAGCGGGGCGAAAAACTCGCCGGCCGCTTCGGCGCCGAAGTCATGCGCTTGGCCGACCTGCCCAGCCGCCTGCACGAGTTTGATGCCGTGATCAGTTGCACGGCCAGCACCCTGCCCATCATCGGCCTGGGCGCGGTCGAACGCGCGGTCAAGCAGCGCAGGCACCGCCCCATGTTCATGGTCGATCTGGCCGTGCCGCGTGACATCGAGCCCGAGGTCAAGGGACTGCCCGACATCTATCTCTACACCGTGGACGACCTGGCCCATGTGGTGCAGGCCGGCAAGGACAACCGGCAGGCGGCGGTGGCCCAGGCCGAAGTCATCATCGACGCCGGCGTGCAGAACTTCATGCACTGGCTGGGCCAGCGCCGCACCGTGCCGCTGATTCAGCAGCTCAACGCGCAGACCGATGCCTGGCGCGCCGCTGAAATTGCGCGCGCGAAAAAACTGCTGGCCCGCGGCGAATCCGTGGACACCGTGCTGGAAGCGCTGTCGCGCGGCCTGACGCAGAAAATGCTGCACGGCACGCTGGCCGAGCTGCATGCCGGCGACGCCGGCAGCCGCGAAGCCACCGCGCAGACGGTGTCCCGCCTGTTCCTGCGCGGCAACCTGCCCAGCGAAGACAAAGAGCGTTAGCGGCGCTCCGCCGCACCGCGGCCACCCTGCGCGCTCGCCCTGCCGGCTCTGCCGGCGCCGTCCTGACTGTTTTGCCCACCGGCGCTTTCCCGATGAAACCTTTTCTCCGCCAGACCCTGGATCGCCAGATCTTCCGCCTGCATGAACTCGACGCGCTGCTGTCGGCCAGCGACGTGGTCAGCAACATGGAGCGCTTTCGCACCCTGACGCGCGAACATGCCGAGGTCAGCACCGTGGTCGGCCAGTACCAGCGCATGACGGCGCGGGAAGCCGATCTCGTGAGCGCGCAAAGCATGCTCGCCGAGGCGAAGGACGACCCTGAAATGGCCGGCATGGCGGAAGAAGAAATCGCCGCCGCGCAGGCCGACATCACCGCGCTGGACGACGAGCTGCAGCTGATGCTGATTCCGAAAGATCCGGACGATGCGCGCCCGGCCTTCATCGAGATCCGCGCCGGCACCGGCGGCGACGAATCGGCGTTGTTTGCCGGCGACCTGCTGCGCATGTACACGCGTTTTGCCGAACGCAAGCGCTGGGCGGTCGAGGTCATCAGCGAGTCGCCGAGCGAACTCGGCGGCTACAAGGAAGTCGTGATCCGTGTCGATGGCCCGACCGATACGCTGGGCGTGGGCGTTTACGGCAAGCTGCGTTTCGAGTCCGGCGGCCACCGCGTGCAGCGCGTGCCCGCCACCGAAACCCAGGGCCGCATCCACACCAGCGCCTGCACCGTGGCCGTGCTGCCGGAACCCGATGAGGCGGTGGCGATCCAGATCAACCCGTCCGACCTGCGCATCGACACCTACCGCGCCAGCGGCGCCGGCGGCCAGCACATCAACAAGACCGACTCGGCGGTGCGCATCACCCACATCCCGACCGGCATCGTCGCCGAATGCCAGGACGGCCGCAGCCAGCACAGCAACAAGGCGCAGGCGCTCAAGGTGCTGACCGCGCGCATCCACGAAAAAGACCGCTCCGAGCGCGCGGCCAAGGACGCGGCCATGCGCAAGGGCCTGATCGGCAGCGGCGACCGCAGCGACCGCATCCGCACCTACAACTTTCCGCAAGGGCGGCTGACCGACCACCGCATCAACCTGACGCTGTACAAGCTGCTGGCCATCATGGAAGGCGACATGGACGACGTGGTCACGGCGCTGCAGGTCGCGCGCGGTGCGGAGCTGCTGGCCGAGCTGGAGTCGGCGTCCGGCGGCTGAGTGCAAAACTTATGCATCAAATCGGCCTCCAGCCCCCGTCCAGCAAGCGCAAGCAGCTCCTCAATTGATAGCAACTGACGAACAACCATGGCCGATCCTGAACCGCTGAATGCCCCGACCTGCGCCCAGGCGCTGGCCGCCGCGCGGGTGCTGGGCCTGGATCGCCTCGATGCGCAGTTGCTGCTGCTGCACGCGCTGGACCGGCCCGACAGTGACCGGGGCTGGCTGCTGGCCCATGACGGCGACGCCCTGTCGCCAGAGGCGTCCGACCGGTTCAGGCAACTGAGTCTGCGCCGCGCGGCCGGCGAGCCGCTGGCCTACATCGTGGGCCGCAAGGCGTTCTTCGGCATGGACCTGGCGGTCGATGCGCGTGTGCTGGTGCCGCGCCCGGACACCGAGACCCTGGTGGACTGGGCGCTGGACACACTGGCTGCGCCCGGCATGCCCACTGCGGCGCACGTGCTGGACCTGGGCACCGGCAGCGGCGCGATTGCGCTGGCGCTTAAAAAAACCCGTCCCGCACTGGCGGTCACGGCAGTGGATGCCAGTGCCGATGCCCTGGCTGTTGCCCGCGCAAACGCCCGGCAACAGGATCTGCCCGTCAGCTTCATCCAGGGCAGCTGGCTGGAAAATGTAAGCGGACACTTTCATTTGATCGTCAGCAATCCGCCCTATGTAGCAGAGGGTGATCCGCATCTGACAGCCCTGGCCCACGAGCCGCTGTCCGCACTGACCGCCGGCCCGGATGGGCTGGACGACCTTCGCCTCATCATCGAGCGCGCGCCGCGCCACCTGCACGCCGGCGGCTGGCTGCTGCTGGAACACGGTTACGACCAGGCTGCAGCCGTGCAAGCGCTACTGGCACAAGGTGGCTTTGGCGAGGTGCAAGGGCGCAGCGACCTGGCCGGTATCTCCCGCTGTTCGGGGGGCTGCTGGCTCGACCCGGGGCAGCAGGCCTCAAACCGCGGGATAATCAGCCATTGATTTTTCGCCCTTGAAAGCCATTTGCAGACGATGGCCGCCAGATCGATCCGATCCACGCGGCCCAGCTTGACCCCTTCCAAAGGACTCCCCCATGAGCGATACCCAGCAACGCATTGAACAAATCGTCAAATCCAGCGATGTCGTGCTTTTCATGAAAGGCACGGCGCAGTTCCCACAATGCGGCTTTTCCGGCCGCGCCATCCAGGTGCTCAAGGCCTGCGGCGTGAGCAAGCCGGCCACGGTCAACGTGCTGGAAGACCCCGAAATCCGCAACGGGATCAAGGAATACAGCAACTGGCCGACCATCCCCCAGCTTTATGTCAAGGGCGAGTTCATTGGCGGCTCGGACATCATGATGGAGATGTACGAAAACGGCGAGTTGCAGCAGGTCCTCGGCACACCGGCGGCCTGAGACACTGCCTGGTTACGCCCGTTGGCGGCGGCTTCCCGCCAGGCTCAGCGCGTGTAGCCTTCGCAGGCGCCGGCATCAACCCGGCCCTTGCATTCGCGTTTGAGCCGGTCTGTGCGCTCTTTGCGTGTTTCCTGTGATCCAGGGATGAATTTGGTGCTGCCCTGCTTTTTCACGGCAGGTGGCTTTTTGGCCTTGGCGGTGGCGGCCAGGCTGGGCGCGCAGGCCCCGCCGAGGCACAACACCATGGTGAAGGCCACCAGGGCACCGCGCCGAAAAAACGCTTTTTGAATCATCGTTACGCTCCCTGAAAGGGCGGTTACCCCGCCTGCCTGCACAAACGGCTACTGCAATTTTGCGTCGCCGTAAACCTGGTCATCGGGTGGCGCGTCAGCAGGCATGCGAAAACTTTCGCTGGCCCAGGCGCCCAGATCGACATTCTTGCAGCGCTCGCTGCAAAACGGCCGGAAGCGGTTGTCAGGCGCATACACGCTGGGCCCACCGCAGGTCGGGCACACCACGATTTTTGGTTTTTTTGGTGCGTCAGCAGTCATGGCTCAACCCAACAGGAACCCGTGCTTCAGGAGCAAAGTGTCAGTTCAAACGCCGCGTCGTCGGTCGAGGCATGCAAGCGGTCATCGCTCTCATGGCGCATCAGGCGCACAGACACCATGAGCCGGTTGCCGCTGATTTCGGGAATCAGCCCCAGCCCCGGGTCAATGCGCAGGCGCAGCAACTGGAAAGTGCGGCCTTGCGGCAGGGTTTGCTGGTACTGGCCCCCGGTGGCCACCACTTTTTGCGGCAATCCCGAATCACGCAGCAGTTTGAGCAGCATGCGCACCGATTCGGCCAGCGGCACCAGGGTGGCAATCCAGCCCTGCAGGTCCTTCTGGCGGGTGGCCGCGTCGAGGTGCTGCCAGGCGAAATAAGCGGGCAGATCGAACTCGCAGGTGCCGCCAGGGATGCCCACACGGCTGCGTATGCTCATCAGCCAGTCGTTTTCCGTCAGGGACTGGCCGGCCTTGCCCGGCAGGCTGGTCAGGGTGGCAAAGCAGTCGTCAAGCTGGGCGGTAACTTCATCGAGCACCGCTTCGGAAATCGCGGGGTTGCCGCGGTAACCGTTGAGCTGGTGTTTTTGACGGTCCAGGTCCTTGAGCACATCGGTTTTCAGGTCGGCGCGTGCAGCCACGTCCATCACCTCAAAAATGGTGGTGATCGCGTAGTGGTGGTCGGTCGGATGGTCCCGCGCTGCCAGTTCGCCAAGGCGGTGAAAGAGGTGCTCAAGCCGCAAGTACGTGCGAATGCGTTCGTTGAAGGGATATTCGTAAAGGATCACTGCGATATATCTTTTTCAGCGGAAAGAGCGGCCATCATAGCCCGAAGCGTTGTGCCAGTTGTCGAACCACCACGTTCAGATCGGCCAAAGACAAATTGTCATCGTTGTTGATGCAGGCGTCTGCAGCCGCCAGACGCTGGCTGCGACCCGCCTGACCCGCGATCACCCGGCCGACCATCTCCCGCGTCCAGCCGCTGCGCGTCATGACGCGGCTGACCTGCGTCTCTTCGCTGCAATCCACCACCAGCACCCGGTCCACGCGTTGTCGCCATCGGCCTGATTCAACCAGGAGTGGCACATCAAACACGATACAGCGGTGACCCGACGCCTCGGCCAGCGCCGCCTGACGCGCGGTTTCTTCGCTCACCAGCGGGTGGATGATGGCTTCCAGCCTGCGCCTGGCATCGGCGTCGCTGAAGACCAGCGCCCGCATACGCTCGCGATCCAGAGCGCCCTCCGCCGTTACCAGGTCGGCACCAAACGCCGCCGCAACCCCGGGCATCGCGGCGCCTCCAGGGGCCGTGGTCTGCCGCGAGATGGCATCCGCATCAATCACGGCGGCGCCGCCGTCCATGAGCATCCGGGCGACCGTGCTTTTCCCGCTTCCAATGCCCCCCGTGAGCCCCACGCGCAAGGCCGGCATGGCTCAGAGACCGATGAAGCGAAGAATGGCCTGGGGACCAAACAACATTGCCGTGAGCCCCGCACCCGCCAGGAAAGGACCGAAAGGGACCACACCGCCCTCACGCAATCCCGTGGAAAATTTCATGGCGATGCCGACCAGGGCCCCAATCACCGAAGCCATCAGGATGATGGGCACCAGTGCCGACCAGCCGAACCATGCACCCAGCGCCGCAAACAGCTTGAAGTCACCGTAGCCCATGCCCTCCTTGCCAGTCACCAGCTTGAAAGCCCAATACACCATCCACAGCGACAAATAACCCGCGACAGCGCCCCACAAGGCGTTACTCAGGCCAACCGGAGGATTCCAGCCCAGCGCCGCCACCAGCAGGCCGGCCCACAGCAGCGGCAGTGTGATGTCGTCAGGCAGCAGCGTGGTGTCCCAGTCAATCATGGCCAGCGTCACCAGCGCCGCCGAGAATCCGCTCCACGCCAGCGCCGTCCAGCCCAGACCCCAGTGCCAGGCGCAAAAGAAAAACAAGGCGCCGGTTGCCAGCTCCACCATCGGGTAACGGACCCCGAACTTCGTGCCGCAGACCGAACATTTCCCTCTAAGAAACAGGTAACTGAGCACCGGGATGTTCTCGTACCAGGCAATCACGTGCCCGCAACTGGAGCAACGCGACCGGGGCACCATCAGGTTGAAAGGCTCGGATGCGGGCGCCGCCGAACCGGACATTTCGGCGCATTCGAGCGCCCACTGGCGTTCCATGATTTTCGGCAGGCGGTAAATCACTACATTCAGAAAGCTGCCAACCAGCAGGCCGAGAATACCGGTCAATGCAGCGGCAACACCCGCGGGCAGCCCGTCTATCAGCAACATCAAACTACTTGGCCGAGCTTGAAGATCGGCAAATACATCGAAACAACGATGCCGCCGATCAGGCCGCCGAGAAACACGATGATGATGGGCTCCATCAGGCTGGAGAGGCCGGCCACCATCTCATCAACTTCCGCCTCATAAAAATCGGCCGCCTTGCCCAGCATGTGGTCCACCGAGCCCGACTCCTCACCGATGGCGCACATCTGCAGCACCATGGTCGGAAACAGGTTGGCGTTGCCCATGGCCGCCGTCAGGCTGGTGCCGGTGGAGACTTCCTGCTGGATTTTTTCTGTCGCGTCGGCATACAGCGAATTGCCGGAAGCCCCGCCCACGGAGTCCAGCGCTTCGACCAGCGGCACGCCCGCAGCAAACATGGTGGACAGCGTCCGGGTCCAGCGGGCGATGCAGGACTTCTCGATCAGCACCCCAAAAACCGGCACCTTCAGGAGCACGCGATCCATCACGCGCTGCATTTTTTCGCTGCGGCGCCAAGCCTGCATGAAAAAATAAATGCCGCCGCCGATGCCCCCAAAAATCAACCACCAGTAAGCCACAAAAAATTCACTGATGGCGATCACGAACAGGGTTGGGGCAGGCAAATCCGCACCAAACGAGGAAAACACCTGTTTGAAGGCAGGGATCACAAAAATCATGATCACCGCGACCACCACAAACGCCACCACCACCACCGAAATCGGGTACATCAACGCCGATTTGATCTTGGATTTGATAGCTTCGGTTTTTTCCATGTAGACCGCCAGCCGGTCCAGCAGGGCTTCCAGGATACCCGCGGCCTCACCGGCCTCCACGAGGTTGCAATACAGGGCATTGAAGTACAGCGGGTACTTGCGAAATGCCGCGCTCAGCGAGGTGCCGGTTTCCACATCGGTACGCACATCATTGAGAAGTTTGGTGACGCTGGCATTGGCGTTGCCGCGCCCGACGATGTCAAAGGATTGCAGCAAGGGGACACCGGCTTTCATCATGGTGGCCAGTTGCCGGGTGAAAATGGCGATGTCCTTGGGTTTGATGGACTTGCCGGCACGCATGCTGCGTTTCTTGATCTTGGTCGGGAACACGCCCTGCCGGCGCAGCGAAGCCTTGACCTGGTTTTCGCCCACGGCCCGTGTTTCGCCCCGCACCTG
Source organism: uncultured Polaromonas sp. (assembly GCA_946479075.1). Next base: position 500 of record CAMLDT010000098.1, on the reverse strand, counting down.
CTTGCCGTTGCGGTCTTTCCCTTCCCACTCAAAGACAAATTCCTTGACGTCTCTGGATGTTGCAGTTGCCATGTTGCCTTCTTAGTGCGAAAAGGATGGAAAAAGACCGGAGAGGTCACCGCATGCCCATGGGCGGAAGGAGACCCCGGACCTAGACATTGGTGCACCCGAGGATTTCTTCCAGGGAGGTCAGGCCGGTCTTGACTTTGTGCAAGCCGGCGCCGCGCAGGCTTTTGACGCCTTCCTTTTCGGCCTGCTCGGCAATTTCGAGCGCACTGCCATCGCGCAGGATGATGCGCTGGATTTCATCGGTGATGGGCATCACCTGATAAACGCCCACGCGGCCCTTGTAACCGCTATTGCACATGGCGCATCCCACGGGCCGGTAAGGCGTCCACGAGCCATCCACATCATCTTCCTTGAAACCGGCTTCCAGCAGGGTTTCGCGCGGAATGTCGGCAGGCGCCTTGCAGTTGGGGCACAGGCGTCGCGCCAGACGT
>CAMLDT010000097.1 GCA_946479075.1 uncultured Polaromonas sp. | reverse complement strand
TGCGGCCGAACTTGTTGAAGTCGTTGGCGTACAGGCTGCCCAGGTAGATCTGCATGGTGTCGAAGATGTCGGTCACCGGCACATTGAGCTGGCGCGCCTTGGTGCGGTCGATGTCGGCATAGAGTTGCGGCACGTTGACTTGCCAGCTCGTGAAGGTGCCGGCAATTTCGGGCGCCTGCGCCACCTTGTCCATGAAGGCTTTCACGGCCCCGTCCATCGCGTCGTAACCGAGCGAAGCGCGGTCTTCCAGTTGCAGCTTGAAGCCGCCCGTGGTGCCCAAGCCCTCGACCGGTGGCGGCGGGAACATCACGATGAAGGCGTCCTGGATGCTGCCGAAAGCGCCATTCAACTGGCCAGCCACCGCGCCGCCGCTCTGGTCGGCGTGTTTACGCTCGGCAAAGGGCTTGAGCGTGGCGAACACGATGCCGGAGTTCGAACTGTTGGTGAAGCCGTTGATCGAGAGACCCGGGAAGGCAATCGCGTCTTCGACGTTGGGGTTGGCTTTCATGATCTCGCCCATGCGCTGGATCACGTCCTCGGTGCGGTCCAGCGTGGCGCCGTCGGGCAGCTGCGCAAACCCGATCAGGTACTGCTTGTCCTGCGCCGGCACAAAACCGCCGGGCACCAGCTTGAAGATGCCGACCGTCGCCGCCACCAGCACGAGGTAAACCGCGAGCATCACGGTCTTGCGCGAGATCGCGCCCTTGACGCCGCCACTGTAGGCCGTGGCACCACGGCTGAACATCCGGTTGAACCACGCGAAGAAACGGCCGAACACCTTGTCCATGCCGCGCGTCAGCGTATCTTTCGGCGCATCGTGGCTTTTGAGCAGCAGCGCAGCCAGCGCCGGCGACAGGGTCAACGAGTTGATGGCCGAGATCACGGTCGAGATCGCAATCGTCACCGCAAACTGCCGGTAGAACTGGCCGGTCAGGCCGCTGATGAAGGCCAGCGGCACAAACACCGCGACCAGCACCAGCGCAATCGCGATGATGGGGCCCGACACCTCGCGCATGGCGCGGTAGGTGGCCTCGCGCGGCGACAGCCCGGCCTCGATGTTGCGTTCGACGTTTTCGACCACCACGATGGCGTCATCGACCACGATGCCGATGGCCAGCACCAGGCCGAACAGGCTGAGTGCATTGATCGAAAAGCCCAGCAGGTGCAGCACGGCAAAGGTGCCGACGACAGACACCGGCACCGCCAGCAGCGGGATGATGGAGGCGCGCCAGGTCTGCAGGAACAGGATCACCACCAGCACCACCAGTGCGACGGCTTCGAGCAGCGTCGTGATCACCGACTTGATCGAGGCGCGCACAAACTGCGTCGGGTCGTAGGCGATGCGGTACTCCACACCTTCCGGCATGTTTTTCGCCAGTTCCTCCATGGTCTGGCGCACCTCGGCCGAGATCTCCAGCGAGTTGGAGCCCGGCGCCTGGAACACACCCATGCCGACGGCGGGTTTGTTGTTCAGCAATGAACGCAGCGAATAGTCTGACGCACCCAGCTCCAGGCGGGCGATGTCGCGCAGCCGCGTCACCGCACCGTCGGCACCGGTCTTGACGATGATGTCGCCGAACTCGTCCTCGTTCTGCAAACGCCCTTGTGCATTGATCGACAGCTGCATGTCCACACCGGCCAGCCCCGGCGATGCACCGACCACACCGGCCGCCGCCTGCACGTTCTGCCCGCGGATGGCCGCCACCACATCGCTGGCCGAGAGGCCGCGTTGCGCGACCTTTTGCGGGTCCAGCCAGACCCGCATCGAGTAGTCGCCACCGCCGAAAATCTGCACCTGGCCCACGCCCTGAATGCGCGCGAGCCGGTCCTTGACGTTGAGCACCGCGTAGTTGCGCAGGTAGTTGATGTCGTAACGGTCGTTCGGCGACACCAGGTGCACCACCATCGTGATGTTGGGCGCGCTCTTGACGGTGGTCACGCCGAGCCGGCGCACTTCCTCGGGCAGGCGCGGCTCGGCCTGCGAGACGCGGTTCTGCACCATCTGCTGGGCCTTGTCGGGATCGGTACCGAGCTTGAAGGTCACGGTCAGCGTCATCACGCCGTCGGTGGTGGCCTGACTGCCCATGTACAGCATGCCCTCGACGCCGTTGATAGCTTCCTCCAGCGGCATGGCCACGGTTTCGGCGATCACCTTGGGGTTGGCGCCGGGGTACTGGGCGCGCACCACCACCGAGGGCGGCGCCACTTCCGGGTATTCGGAAATGGGCAGGCCGCGCAGCGCGACCAGTCCGGCGATCAGGATCAGCAGCGACAACACGCCGGCAAAAATCGGCCGGTCGATAAAAAATTTGGAAAGATTCATGGCACTTCTTCTTGTTCAGGCCGGGGTCCGCAGGCCCCGGCGCCTTGGCATTACTTCGCGGCCACCTTGACCGGCTTGTCGGCATGGAGCTCGGCCTTGGCCGACATCTCGACCGTCTGCGGCGCCACCAGCGCGCCCGGTCGCACCCGCTGCAGGCCGTTGACGACGATGCGTTCGTCAGGGGCCAGGCCCGCCTTGACGACACGCAAGCCGTTGACCGACGCGCCCAGCGTGACTTCGCGGTAAGCGGCCTTGTTATCCGCGCCCACCACCAGCACAAACTTCTTGTTCTGGTCGGTGCCAACGGCGCGTTCGTTGACCAGCAAGGCGGTGGACTGCGTGGCCTGGCCCATGCGGATGCGCGCGAACTGGCCGGGCATGAGTTGCCCGTCCTTGTTGTCAAACACCGCGCGGGCACGCACCGTGCCGCTTTTTGCATCGACCTGGTTGTCAACGAGTTGCAGCTTGCCCTCGAAGGGTGTGTCGCTGCTGGCGGCGGTGCCCATCTGCACGGGAATGCGCTCCAGCCTGCGCTCGCCGCCGCCGCTGACATCTTTCAGCGCCCTGGCCACCACCTGCTCGTCGGCGTCAAAACTTGCATAAATCGGGCTGACCGACACCAGCGTCGTCAGCACCGGTGCGCCCGGACCGGCGGCCACCAGGTTGCCGACCGTCACCTCCAGCTTGCCGACGCGGCCGGCCACCGGTGCGCGCACCTGCGTGTAACCCAGGCTCAGCTGGGCCGTCTGCAGCGCAGCCTGGGCCGCGCGCAGGTTGGCGTCGGCTTCGCGCTGGCCGTTGCTGCGCTCGTCGAACTCGCGTTTGGAAATCGCCTGTTCGTTCCACAAGCGCTGGGACCGCTCGTACTCGCCGCGGGCCTGGGCCACGCGCGCCTGGGCGGCGCCGACCTGCGCTTCGGCGCGCTGCACCTCGGCGGCGTAGGGCGCGGGGTCTATGGTGATCAGCAGCTCGCCCTTTTTGACCAGCGCACCTTCGCGAAAATGCACGGCCTGCAGGGGCCCGGCAACACGTGAACGGATGTCCACACGCTCGACCGCTTCCAGGCGGCCGGAGAACTCGTCCCATGCGGCCACATCGCTGCGCACGACGGTGGCCACGGACACCGGCGTGGCCGGCGGGCCGGCGGGCGGCCCGGATGTTGCGCCGGAGTCGGACACGCCGAAGGCGGTGGCGGAAATGCCGGTGATGGCCAGTGCCGCCAGCACGATGCCGGCGTTGCGGCGTTGCCGCTGGGTCCAATGGATGGATGACATGGGGACTCCCTCAAAAAGTGATGAATAAAAAAAGTGACGCGCCGCTTCAGGCGGTTGCGGCGCTGGACAAGAAATCGCTGAATTGCTGCCGGACGCTGTCCGCCCACGGCGGCGCGTCGCGGCTGGCCTGCAGATAACTGAGCGGCCATCCGGTGGCCAGCGGCAGCACGGCCTCCTGCACCCGCACACCGGCCTGCCGCAGCCGCCCGGCAAAGCTGCGGGTTTCGTCACGCAGCGGGTCGTCCCCGGCAGTGATCAGCAAGGTGGGCGGCAGGCCCGGCAGACGCAGCGCGGCGCCCGGCGCGGCGTAAGGATGGCCGGCGTCTTCCTGGCGCGGCAAATACTGGTGCCAGCCGTCGGCCCAGGTGCAGCCGACGGGGCCCGCATGCACGTCACGCAGCGAGGCCGTGGCCATGCAGGCATCCAGCATGGGCGACAGCAGGATCTGGCCGGCCAGGCGCGGCGCGTCCTGGTCACGCGCCATCAGGGCCAGCGCCGCCGCCAGGTTCCCGCCGGCCTCTTCACCGGCCACCAGCAGCGGCGCGTTGCGGCCGGCCAGCTTGTGCCTGGCCTTCCAGGCCCAGCGCAGCGCGAGGTAACCGGTTTCCACCGCCTCGGGAAAGGGGTGCGCGGGCGCCAGCGGATAGTCCACCGAGATCACCACGGCGCCGGCGTCGGCCAGCAGGCCGGCAATACAGGCGCCCTGATCGAGCGAGCCGGCGACAAACGCCCCCGCATGAAAGTGCAGCACCAGCGGCGCCGGCTCGATCTGGCTGTCCGGGTGCCGGCCATAGACCCGCACATTGAGCTGCCGGTCCGGGGCAACGGCGATCTGCTGGTCCAGCCCGTCGGGCCAGATGCCGGGCGAGGAAAACGGGGAAAGCTGCGGGCTGGACATGGGGTGTTGCCGCTGGGCGGCGCCTGTTTTGTTGCAATGCAGCAGAATGTAGGCGCGGCCCTCTGCTTAATAAATAGCCCTTTTGGAGATTGTTTGTTTCACCCTTGAAACAATGGGGTAAAAATAGGCGGCACAATCCTTCCCCGGGCCGCACCAGCGGCCCAGCTCTCTATCAACGCAGGATGTTTCATGGACAAGTTTTCCGCCATGCAGGCTTTTGTGCGGGTCGTCGAAGCCGGCACTTTCACCAAGGCTGCCGACTCGATGGACCTGCCCAAGGCCACCGTCACCCGGCTCATCCAGGACCTGGAAAAGGAACTGGACACCAAGCTGCTGAACCGGACCACCCGCAAGGTGGCGGTGACCGTCGATGGCGCGGCCTATTACGAACAGGCCAGCCGCCTGCTCGGTGAAGTTCAGGAGCTCGAATCGAGCATGTCGCGCGCCAAGGCCAGCCCGCGCGGGCGGCTCAAGGTCGATGTCCCCTCGTCGCTGGGCCTGACGGTGATCATCCCGGCGCTGCCGGACTTCTACGCGCGTTACCCGGACATCCAGCTTGAACTCGGTGTCAGTGACCGGCAGGTGGACATCATTGCCGAGAACGTGGACTGCGTGGTACGCGGCGGCGAGCTCACCGATCAGTCGCTGGTGGCGCGCCGCATCGGCGAGTTTTACCTGGTGTCCTGTGCCTCGCCGGACTACCTGAAACGCCACGGCAAGCCCGGCCATCCGCGGGAGCTGGAGAACCACCGGCTGATCCGTTATGCCTCACCGCGCAACGGCAAGATGTACAGCTTTGAGTACTACCGCGACGGCGAAACCATCGAACTCGACGGCCGGCACCTGCTGTCGGTCAATGATTCGCGCGCTGGCGTGGTTGCCGTGCTGGCCGGCCTGGGCGTGCTGCACACGGCCACGTTCCTGGTGCAGGACCACATCAGCCGCGGCGAGCTGGAGCCGCTGTTCACTGAGTGGTGCGGCGGGGCTGTTCCCCTGCATGTGGTGTATCCGCCGAACCGGCACCTGAGCAACAAGGTGCGCGTGTTTGTGGACTGGATCGCCGAGCTGTTCGCCAAACACGACCTGATCCAGCGCAAGAGTTCGCTGCCTGCGGAAATGTGCAGCGCCTGGACAGGTCGCGCGGACCGCATGGCCGGCCACATCGCCCCGGAACAGGCCGAACCCGCGGTGATAGCCTGAATTTCAAGCCTGAATTCAAGCCCAAAATTTAAGCGTTTTGAGGCTCCGGCCCTTACCGGTCAAGGGTAAGCAGCTATGTTATTTATAGCGAAACAGGCAACATCCGGCGCGCCTCAGTCCCGCACGCAACGCGCCGTCAGCGGCAGCGGCGGGTAGGTCAGCCGGGCCTCCCGGCCTTCGGCGCCCAGGCCAAATTCGGCGCGCATTTTTGCATTGCTGTAAACCGATTGCTGCGGCCCCTGACCCCCCGCGTCCCGAAACAGCACCTCGCTGGCGCGCGGCCCCTCGATCAGCGCGCTGTCATCGACAAACCGCACGGTGAAGTCAATCCCGTGTTCGCAGCGCCAGGACTGCGGGCCCGCCGGGGAGCCGGGCGCGGCACATCCCGCCGCGAGCACGGCCACGAAGACGGCCACGAGGGGCGGGAAAAGTCGGGTGTTCATTCGCAAGTCCTCCAGCTTATCGGGGCCACAGCGCCCACAGGCGCAAGGGCTGGTTCACGCGGCTGGCCAGCAGCCCTGCGTCGGGGCCCGTGCCGGCAAAATAATCGGCACGCACGGCCCCGACAATCGCGCTGCCCGTGTCCTGCGCGATCACCAGCTTTTGCAGGTCGGCCGCCGGGCCGCGCGAGGCCAGCCAGACCGGTGTGCCGTAGGGAATGCTCTCGCGGTCCACCGCGATGGAGCGGCCCGGTGTCAGCGCCACCCCCTGGGCACCGCGCGGACCATAGGACGCATCCTGATCGCTCAGCGCTTCTTCACGGAAAAAAATGTAGCGCGGATTGCTCCACAGCAGCTGCGGCAGGCGCTGCGGATTCTGCGCAGCCCAGGCCTTGGTGGCGTCAGGCCAGGGGTTGATTCGGGTCACCCCCTGTTCCAGCAGCCACTGGTTCACACTGCGGTAAGGCCGCTCGTTGGAACCCGCAAAGGCGACGCGCACCGTGCGCTGCGAGCCATCGGCCTCCGTCAAGAGAAGCCGGCCGGAGCCCTGGATGTGCAGCATCAGCACGTCAATCGGGTCACTCAGGAAGGCGATCTCCCGGCCGCGCAAGGCCGCCTGCGCTTCGGGCAGGGTGTCGATCTCCTGGCGCGTGTACCAGGGTTTGCGGCTGGCCAGCCCGGCGGGCGGCTGGTACAGCGGCACGGTGTAGCCATTGCCGCTCACGCGGCTGGCCTTGAACACCGGCTCGTAATAACTGGTCAACAGCCCGTCGGCGGCGCCTTGCGGCGTTTCCACGCGGTAGGGCTGCAGCCGGCTGACCATCCAGGCACGCTGCTCGTCGGCACTGGCGATGCTCAGGCGCCGCACGTCGCCACACAGCGGCGCAAACACCGGCCCCGGCCGCTCGCAGCTTTTCAGCCAGGCATTCCAGGCCTCGAACAAGGCATCGTTTTCAAAACCGGGCAACTCGGACCAGGCCACCGGCACCCAGCGGCTTTTGCCCTGGGTTCTTGCGGGCGGCAAGACGCCGCCGACATCCGGACGGGCCGGGCCGGCCACCGCCGGCGGCGCCGTTGTCGATGGTGCGGCAGGACCCGGCGGGGGCGCCGTCCCGCACGAGGCGAGCAGCCAGGTGAAGGCGATAATGGCGGCGGTTTGTGTTACCCGGGAAAGAACAGTCATGGCCTTACTTTTACTTGAAGCCCTGGGGGCCTTGCTCATTCTGGTCTTCATCGTCTGGTGGACCATGTTCTCCGGCCGTAAAAACGGCGAGCTCAAGGACCGCGCAGAGCACGATCCGGCGTCCGGAAAGCACGACGAGCCGCTATAAATTACGTAGCAGGTTAGCCAGCTCCACGGCCGACTTTACGCTCATTTTGTCAAAAACCCGGGCCCGGTGGACTTCCACCGTGCGCACGCTGATGTCGAGCTGATCGGCCACCAGCTTGTTCGGCAGCCCCTCCACCACCAGCCGCATCACGTCGCGCTCGCGCTCCGTCAGGCCATCAAGGCGGGCGCGCAGGCCGGTGTGCTCGCTGCGCTGCGCCAGCGCAGCCGCCGACTGCGCGAGCGCCTGCTCGATGCGGTCCACCAGCACATTGTCTGAAAACGGCTTCTCGCAAAAATCAAAAGCCCCGCGCTTGACGGCATCCACGGCGGTCGGCACGTCGGCATGGCCCGTCAGAAAAATCACCGGCATGGCCGGCAACAGGCCGCAGGCAATGAGCTTTTCGAACATCGCCAGCCCGCTCATGCCACCCATGCGCACATCGAGCAACACGCACGATGGCGCGTTGACCTCAAACGCACCCGAAATGCGCAGATCAAAGGCTTCTGCACTTTCAAACGACTCGCTGGGCAGGCGGCGCGAACGCAACAGCCAGGCCAGCGCCTCGCGCACACTGGCATCGTCGTCGACGATGTAGACGGTGGCATTCTGAATCGGTTCCATGGCAATTCCTTCTAGGGCGACCCGGCCGCCGGGGCGGCCTGGGAAAGGGGTTCACCGGGGCTGGCCGCCACCGGCAGGGTGAAAGTGAAAATCGTACCTTGGGGCAACACCGCTTCGAAGCCCAGGAAGCCGCCATGCTGCTCGATCACGGTGCGGCACAGGCTCAGGCCCAGGCCCATGCCTTCGGCCTTGGTCGTGAAAAACGGCGTGAAAAGCTGCTGCGCAACCTTCTCCGAAATGCCCTCGCCATGGTCAATCACGGCGAACTCCACCCACCGGCTCCAGGCATTGGATGCGGCAGGGCGCACGCGCAGGGTCAGCAACTTGTCGGCGCGGCGGTTCTTGTCCAGCCCCTGCATCGCCTGCATGCCGTTGCGCGCGAGATTGAGCAGGACCTGCTCGACCATGGTCCGGTCGCACAGCACGGGGCCGCAAGCCGCATCCACCTGGATCTGCACACGGACCCCGAGCTTGCGCGCCTGCAGGCTGACCAGCGGCATCACCGCATCAAACAGCGCGCGCGGGGCAATCGGTTCGCGCACCTGCTCGCGCCGGCGCACGAAGTCGTGCACGCTCTTGATGACCTTGCCGGCCCGCTCGGCCTGCTCGGCAATGCGGCGCATGGCGAGCTGCAGGTCCTCGCTGACCGACGCCTGCTGGCCATCGGCGGCTGCGCTTTGCAGCAGGTTCAGCGAACCCGTGGCGTAGCTGGAGATGGCGGCCAGCGGCTGGTTCAGCTCGTGGCTCAGCAGGGACGCCATCTCACCCACCGTGGCCAGGCGGGCCGTGGCCTGCAGCCGGTCCTGGCTGGCACGCGAGAGTTCCTCGATGCGCCGCTGCTCACTGACATCGAGAATGGCGCTCATCCAGCCGGTCTGCTTGCCGACGGCATTGATCAGCGGCGCCTCGATGATCAGCACCGGAAAGCGCGAGCCGTCGCGCCGCATGAACACCGATTCAAAACCTTCACGCGGCAAGGTGGCGCCGACGGCCAGCCGGCTGGCTTGGCGCTGTCCGTATTCCTCCACCTGTTCGGGCGGCCAGTAAGGCGGCGGCGCGTCGCGGTGCAACAGGTCACCAGGCTCCATGCCGACCATCTGGCAAAACGCCGGGTTCACGTAAGTCACCCGGCCCTGCAGGTCGCGGGCGCGCATGCCGGTGACCAGCGAATCCTCCATCGCCTTGCGAAAGGCCAGCGCATCGGCCAGATCGTGCTCCACCTTCAGGCGCCGCCGCATGTCGCGGCCCAGCAGTATCAGCACCGCCACCAGCGCCATGGACATGGCGGTGACCAGGGCGGTCAGCAGGTTGGGGAACAGGGCCGGCGTTCCGCGTCGGCTTTCAAGGCGCAGAACCAGCGTGTTGCCCGGCAGGTCCAGCAGTTGCTGGGCAATGTAGGCCTGGCTGCCGCGTGTCGGGTTGCCGTACATGGCCAGTCGCGTGCCATCGGCTTCGGTGAAAGCCACGCCCTGGCCCCTCGCGACCTGCCGGCCCACCAGCTCTGACAACATGTCCGGGAGCGAATAGGTGGCCACCAGGTAACCCACCAGCCGCCCGGAGGTCAGGACCGGCAGGCACATGTCCAGCACTTCCACGCCCAGGCCATCGGCCTGCGGCAGGAAGTAACTGGTGGAATAGGCCGGCCCGCTGAAGCGCCGCGCCGCTGTGCAGGCAAAAACCACATCGCTCTGCGTGGCGTCGCGGCCCAGCCGCTCAAAAACCGACGTGCGATAGGGCGTCTCGGCAAAGGACACCAGGTCCAGCCCCAGATCGCGCCATTCCACGCGCATCATCTCGCGGTTCTCGTGCATCAGCGCAGCGGCCTGCAGCCGCCAGGCGTCCGGCCCCGGGTTGTTGACCTGCAGGGCCTGAAAGCTCTGCACATTGCGCGTGAGCTCGGCGCGGATGTCCGTGGTCATTTGCGCCGCGTCCTGCTCCAGGCGGCTTTGCACCTGGCTGGCTTCATAACGCCCGGCCAGCCAGACCAGGGTGGACAGCAGGCTCGCCAGCAAGGCCACCAGCAGCATCCACAAGGCCCAGCGCCGGCTCCAGCGCCTGCCGACGCGCCGGCCGAAGGCTTGCAAGGCCGGGCTCACAACACCCCGTGCTTCAGGGCTGGAAGCTGCTGCCGCACATCTTTCAGGCGGCCGGCCGTCAACTCGGCCAACACCACGCCCGGGCCCTGGGCGTGTTGCGCAAGAATCCCGCCCCAGGGATCAGCGATCAGGCTCTGGCCCCAGGTCCGGCGCTGGTTTTCGTGCACACCCCCTTGTGCAGCGGCCACGACGTAGGCCTGGTTCTCGATGGCACGTGCGCGCAGCAGGATCTCCCAGTGCGCCTGCCCGGTGGTGTAGGTGAAGGCGCTGGGCACCAGCAGCAGATCCGCCTTCAAGGCGCGATAGAGTTCGGGAAAACGCAGGTCATAACAAATGCTCAGGCCGACGCGGTAGCTGTGGCCGTCGGCAGATGGCAGGTCAAACGTGACCGGCCCGGTGCCGCTTTCGATGACACGCGATTCGTCGTACTGCTCGCGCCCGTTGTCGAACCTGAAAAGATGGATCTTGTCGTAACGGGCGACGCATTGGCCCGAGGGCGCGTACACCAGCGAACTGTTGCGCACATGCGCGCTGTCGCTGGCGCACAGCGGCACGGTTCCTCCGGCAATCCAGAGTTTGAGTTCCCGCGCCGAGGCCGACAGGAAGTCCTGGATGACGCCCTGGCCCGCCGTCTCCCGCGCCGCCAGCTTGTCGGTGTCCTTCCAGCCCATCAGGCAAAAATACTCCGGCAACACCGCCAGTTCGGCGCCCTGCGCGGCCGCCTGCGCCAGCAGCGCCCTGGCGGCATCCAGATTGGCCTGGACCCCGGCGCCGGAGACCATTTGAAGGGCAGCGACCAGCATGTCTATTTCTCCCCGCTATCTTCGCCGGCCCTGGCGCCGGCCGGTGGTTTGCGTTCCTGCTTGACGATCTTGGGATTGGTCCAGGTGCCATCGATGTGGAACTCCTGGGTCGTGGCCTGCGTCAATGGCCGCCGCAGGAAATACTGCGCCAGAAAAGTGCCCAGGCCGATGGCCGGATTGATCACGGTGGCAATCAGGGAAGCCGTACCGGCGTTGATTTCCGGCACCACCACCACCGTCAGGTTCTGCGTTTCCTTGGCGATATCGGCGGTGCCTTCCATCAGCACGGCAGCATTGACGCCCTTCATCTGCAGGTTGTTGGTGAACGCCAGACCCTGTGTGATGCTGACATCGCCGCGCACAAAATCAAACGAGAAGCCTTCGGAAAACACGTCACGGAAGTCCAGGGTCAGGCGCCGCGGCAAGGCCTGCAGGCTCAGCACCCCCAGCAGCTTGGCAATGCCGGGATCGGCCTTGAGAAACTGGCCCGACGCCACATTCACGTTGAACTGCCCGTTCAGGCTGGGGTAGTCCAGGCTCAGGGGAGAACCGATCCAGGCGATCTGCCCTTCCAGCCGGCCCTTGCCGCGGCGGATCACATCGCCCATGCCGAAGCGCCGGAGCAATTCGCCCGAATCCTCGATGTCGAGCCGGAAGTTCATCACCGTGCGCCGCCGTTCGGCCGGGGTGCGCCCGCCGGTCGCCACGGCGGCCCTTTCCTGCGCGTGGAGGGCCACCCAGTTGCCATTGGCCGTGAGCGTCGCCTCCGGCATGATGACGTTGAGCTTGGTGAGCCGCCACTCGCGCACGCCGCCTTCCCGGGCCACCGTGCCGGCGCCGCGGTTGATCGCCTCGATTTCAACCCGCCCGAGTTTTTTCCCGCGCAGCTCCAGGTCCTCGACGACGATATCGAGCGCCGGGATGCTGGCCGGCTGTTCGTTCAGGATCGCCTCGACCTCGCTGGCCGTCCCCTGACCCAGGCTCAGGCGCGACAGCCGACCATACAGGCGGCCCGCGCCGGCCCCACCGGGCTGGCGAAACTCCACATAACCATTGAGTTCCGCCGCATCGACGTTGGCGCGCCAGGTCAGGCCATCGCGCGATCCGCCCAGCACCACGTTGTGAAGGGTTCGCCCTTCCACCAGCAGTTCTTTGGCCCGGATGGCCATGGTGGTGGGCAGGTAGCTGAGCACGGCGCTGGCCGGCGTCAGCCGGACACTTGCGGCGGCCGGGGACTCGGTCACGCCGGAAGCATCCAGCACCTTTTCCCAGGCATCGATGTCCACTTTGGCGAGATTGATGTTGGCTGCCACGCCGCTGTCGGGCACGGGCGCCGTCTCGCCGGCTTCCAGGCCCACGGCCAGGCTGCCGCGCAGCACACGCGGCTCGGCGCCACTGATGTCACGCAGGTACATCACGGAAGCCACCTTGCCCACACTGAGCGACAACTGGTCCTGCACTGTCGGCCCGGCGCCGGGCGCTCGCACGGCGGTGTTGTCCAGCCGCAGCGCCAGCGTGCTGTCGGCGCTTTTGGCCAGTGGCGCCGGCAGGCTCAGGGCCATGCCCTGCAGATTGCTGGTCACACTGAGCTCGGTCATCCCCCGTGTGAATCCGAGGCTTGCGGTGTAGGCCGTGCTTCCACTGGCATGGGCGCCCAGCCGGGCGGCCATGCCGAGTTCTTTCGCCTGCCGCAGTCCTTCGGCACTGACCGTCCCCTGGGCGCGGATCACCACCGCCGCATCCGGAAAATCCGCCGTGCCCGCGGCGCTGCGCGGCGTGGTTCGGGTTCCGCCTTCCAGCCGGATGTCTCCGCCCAGCATCCGGCCCTGGCCCCCCGAAATCGCAAAACCGCTTTCACTGAAATGCACCAGCCCCTTCAGGCGCGTCAATGTGGGGGTGTCCGGCGTGAACTGGACATCGCTTCCCGCCACGTTGACGCTGCCCTGCACCCGGGTTTTGGCCACATCGGCCAGCGGCAGGCTGAGCTGGAATTTGTAGTCTGCCGCGCCGCTGGCCGTGGCTCTGGCCAGCGCCTT
>CAMLDT010000096.1 GCA_946479075.1 uncultured Polaromonas sp. | reverse complement strand
AGCGACCGCCATGTGCGGCGCATTTTCGAGACCCACTTCGGCGTCTCGCCCCTGCAATATCTGCAGACCCGCCGGCTGCTGACGGCTAAGCAGTTGCTGGCCGACACGGCCCTGCCGGTCACGCAGATCGCGCTGATCAGTGGCTACGCCAGCGTGCGCCGCTTCAACGCCGCTTTTCTTGGCCACTACGGCCTGAATCCGACGCAGTTGCGCCGCCAGGGCGCCACGCCCACCGGACAGGGCATCACCGTGAAGCTGGGCTACCGGCCGCCCTACGACGTGGCTGCGATGGTTGCCTTCTTCAAAAAGCGCCAGATACACGCTATTGAATTGGTCGCTGACGCGCCAGGCAAAACAAGGCTGGGACGTACTTTTCGCGTGGAAACCGGCGGCAAGGTGCATGCCGGCTGGCTGATAGCCAGCTTTGACCAAAGCCGCAGCCATGTCAGCCTGCAGGTCAGCGATTCGCTGCGCGAGGTGCTGCCCCTGGTGATACGCCGGGTGCGCGCCATGCTGGACCTGGATGCCGACCCGCAGGCCATCAATGCGGTGCTGCATGCCAGCTTTCCCGGCGGCGACGGCCTGCGCGTGCCCGGCGCCATGGATGGCTACGAACTGGCGGTGCGCGCCGTGCTGGGCCAGCAGATCACGGTGGCGGCGGCGCGCACCTTGGCGCAACGCATGGTGGACAAACTGGGCGAGCCCATCGAAACGCCCTGGCCCGGCCTGACACGCCTGTTCCCCGCAGCGGCCGTGCTGGCGCAGGCCGGCGGCGACGCGCTGGGCCAACTGGGCATCGTGCGGCAGCGGCAGGCGGCGATTGTCGGTATTGCCAAAGCAGTCGCCGAAAAACGTGTGCAGTTGCACGGCGGCGCCGACGTCAATGCCACGATTGCGGCGCTCAAGGAGCTGCCCGGCATCGGCGACTGGACCGCGCAATACATCGCCATGCGCGCACTGCGATGGCCCGATGCCTTTCCGGCCGGCGACGTGGCGCTGCACAAGGCACTCGGTGTGCAGGGCCTGAAAAACCCGGCCAAAGAGGCCGAGCAAGCCTCGCTGCCGTGGAAGCCCTGGCGCAGCTACGCGGTGATCCGCGCCTGGAGCGGTGCCATGGAGGCGCCCGCCGTGCCGCCGGACGCTACGGAATCGATAGCTGCTCACGCCCGTACGACGGGGGCTGGAGCCCTAAAAGACTTGTAAAAACCGATACAGCGGCTTTATGCCGGCCTGTATCACCCAATGAGAAACACGCCCCAGGAGATCAGCATGAAATTCAACACCGACATAGTCCAGACGCGCTACGAAAGCCCGCTGGGCCCCATCATCATCGCCGCCACAGGCAAGGGCCTGGCCGGGCTCTGGTTTGACGGTCAGAAGCACTTTCCCGTGGAGCTGGCAGGACCGGCCGTCTGGCCCAGCGAACCAGCGCATCCGGTGCTTATCGAAGTGGTCAAGCAACTCGGCGAATACTTCTCCGGCCGTCGCACCGCGTTTGATCTGCCACTGGACCTGGCTTACGGCACGGCCTTCCAGCAATCGGTCTGGCAGGCCCTGCTGAAAATTCCCCAGGGTCATACCGCCAGTTACAGCGAGCTCAGCGCCCGCATCGGCAAACCTGCCGCGGTGCGCGCGGTGGGTGCGGCGGTCGGCCGCAACCCGGTCAGCATCATCGTGCCCTGCCACCGCGTCATGGGCGCCGGCGGCGCACTGACGGGGTATGCCGGTGGCCTGCACCGCAAAAGCGCGCTGCTGAAACTCGAAGGTGTGGCCTTGAAGGAAGCCGCATGAGTGGGGCCACTGCGCATCTCCCCAAAAAAGCCTGGCTGAGCGATTTCATCCTGCTGGCGGCCATCTGGGGTTCGTCCTTTTTGTTCACGCGCATCGCGGTGCTGGATTTCGGCCCGCTGCCCACGGCGGCCGTGCGCGTTGGCATCGCTGCGGCCTTCTTGCTGCCGCTGGTGCTGCTGCGCGGCCATGGCCGGGCGTTGATGAAAAACTGGCGCCGCGTGTTTCTGGTCGGGCTCTTCAACTCGGGCATTCCGTTTGCGTGTTTTGCGTTTGCACTGTTGTCCATCACCACCGGGCTATCTGCCATCCTCAACGCCACGGTGCCGATGTTCGGCGCCATCGTCGCCTGGTTCTGGCTGAAGGACAGGCCGACCGGTTCGCGCGTGCTGGGCCTGCTGATCGGCTTTGCCGGCGTGGCCATGCTGGCCTGGGACAAAGCCACCTTCAAACCCGACGCCTCGGGCATCGCGCCCGGCTGGGCCGTGCTGGCCTGCCTGTTCGCCTGCGTTTGTTATGCGCTGTCGGCCAGCTACGCCAAGCGTTACCTCACTGGCCTGCCGCCGCTGGTCACGGCTGCCGGCAGCCAGATCGGCGCCACGCTGGGCCTGGCGCTGCCCGCCGCCTGGCTGTGGCCCGCCCAAAGGCCAGGCGCCGCTGCCTGGCTGGCCGTGGCCGCGGTCGGCGTGGTGTGCACAGGCATTGCCTACGTCCTCTACTTCCGCCTGATCGAAACCGCCGGCCCGCCGCGCGCGCTGGCCGTCACCTTCGTGGTGCCGGTGTTTGCGGTGCTGTACGGCTTCGTCGTTCTGGGTGAAGCGGTCACGCTGTGGATGCTGCTGTGCGCGGTGGTGATCATCTGCGGCACCGCGCTGTCCACGGGTTTGCTCAGGTTCGGGCGATGACGGCGACCCGCAAAACCAAACTCAAGCTGCCGGCGCCGAGGCCGCGCAATCCGCTGGTGGCCCCGGCCCTGCAGCGCAAGGCTGGCGCACACCAGAAATCAGCCGCCGCCCTGCGCCGGGCCGAAAAGATGGCGCTCAAAAAGCAGATCAACGAGCGCTGAATCCCGGCCCTAGGCAAAGCTGGCCAGCACGTTGATCGTCAGCGCCACGATCAGCACGTTGAAGGCAAACGACAGGATGCTGTGGCCCAGCGTCAGCCGCCGCATCTCGCGCGAGCTGACCTGCACGTCCGACACCTGCGAGGTCATGCCGATCACAAACGAGTAATACAGGAAGTCGAAGTAATCCGGATTCGACTGCTTGGGAAACTCCAGCCCCGGGCCGCCGGGCCGCTTGCGCTTTTCTTCCTGGTAATAACGGTGCGCATACCGAAACGCAAAAATCGTCTGGATGAACAGCCATGACAGCGCCAGCGCCAGCATCGCCAACCCCACGTGCAGCACACGCGCGATGCCCTGCAGCTCCCGGACCTGCTGCAGCAGCAGCGTGATGCTGGCCACGCAAGCGACTACGGCCAGCAGCATCAAGCCAAACAACACAACACTGGGTTCGTCCTGCGCCTGGGCCCGCTGGCGCGTCCCTTTGGGATCAAACACCTCGGCCAGCCACCAGGCCAGCACCAGGTACACGGTCGTGCCCACGCACCAGCCCAGCAAAGCCCTGAACGGCCAGGTCGTCGGTACCGGCAGCAAGCTCGTGCATACACCGGCGACCAGGCCATAGACCAGCCGCTGCGGACCGGTGGTTTCGGAAAAATGTTTGCGCATGGTGCGATTGTGGGCCAGAGCCTGACCGCTTGACAACGATGCGCCCAGGCCACGAAAGACGGCACCAAGAAAAAAGGGTTTGCTGCGATTTTCATAGCAGCAAACCCTTGTGTATGGAAGAGTGGGCCTATGAAATGCTTGTTGCTGCGAAGGCGATTCCGAGGAACTCCGTAGACGCTTCTACGTCCAGGCCTTCGATCAATATACCGAGGCGCTTTGCTTCCGCATCCATAGACGTCAGTGCAATAGCACTTGGCTAGCGCAAGCAACAAGAACGCGCCGTCATTGCGGCTCGAGCGGTCGTCACAAGGCTCGGTTAACCAGATTGGCGCCGCCTTCTAACTGCGGCTGGATGTTGTACCGATTCGGCACATAAGCCTAAAACCTGTGCACTGACTCGGGAAAACCCTCGCTTCAGACGGTTGCGCGCCATCCAATCATGTGATTCAATCGACTGATTGATAACTGCAAATTTCACCGGAGGCATATGAATTCATCCAAACGCTTTGTCATCGCATCCCTGATTCTTGCCGGGCTCGGCATTGCCTCGGGCGCCAGCGCGCAAGACTGGCCGCAACGCGCAGTCAAAATTGTGGTGGCCAGCGCGCCCGGGGGCGCACCTGATCAGTTCTCCAGGTACTACGCTGATCAGTTGAGCAAGTTGCTGGGTAAGCCCGTGATCGTTGAAAACAAGCCCGGCGCAGCGGGCAACCTCGCAGCGGGTGCGGTGGCAAATTCAACAGACCAGCACACGCTGTTCTGGGGGTTCAGTTCAATACTGACAATCAATCCGCACGTCTACCCAAAGGCTGGATTTGACGCTCGCAAAGACCTGGTGCCGGTGGCCTCAGCACTCAAGCAAGCCACTGTCCTGGTCGTCAACAACGACTTTCCAGCGAAGACGATTCAGGAGTTGGTCGCGCTCGCCAAAGCGAAGCCTGGCTCACTCAGCTACGGTTCCTATGGAATCGCGGGGTACCCGCATTTGGTAATGGAGTCCCTCGCGGATGCAACCGGCACTTCTTTCGTGCACGTTCCGTACAAGCAGGGGGCAATCCTGGACGTAATTGGCGGCCAGATCCCAATGGTTGCCGAACCCACTGCAACCGCGCTCGCCCAGATCAGGGCAAAAAAGGTCCGCCCTCTCGCATTTTCAGGTGCGCAGCGACATCCTGCCCTGCCCGACGTTCCGACGTTCGTTGAAGTCTATCCACGCATGCCCGAAATCGGAGCCATCCACGGCGTGTGGGCGCCATCTGCGACACCCAAGGAAGTGATTCAAAAGCTCAATGCTGCGCTGAACCAGATCACGCAGATGCCCGAAACGGCGCAGCGGTTGTCGAGCATGGGGGCTCAGGCTTTCGGAGGATCGCCCGAGCAATTGGGTGACGCCATCGACAAGGAATACGCGCACTGGGGCACATTCATCCGCGAGAAAAACATCAAGCTGGAGTGAGGCGTTCTGTCCAGCTACATAGCCTCAAATACTCGAAGGTGCGGTCAGCCCGGCGACCAGAAATTCCATCAGCGTTGCACGGAGTATCTCGGTATCTTTCGCATCGAACGCACCTTGAGAGATTGTCTTGACACGGTTGTGCGAGCGACGATCCGTCGACGTGAGAACGACTACGCTGGTGACGAACATGTATCGCCAGATGAAGGTATCCGGATTGATGGCTGGGTTTGCAAGCGCGAGCGCAGCTACGTATTCCTTCGCCATCGGATCGAAATGAGATTGCGTCAACTTGATAGTAAGCGGCGTCGGCGCAATTCGGTGCTTGAGGACGAGTTGGGCAAGCAACGCACCCTGGTTGGCGTCAGGGCCGAAATAAGGTGCGATGAACGTTTCAAGAATCGCTTCGACCGAAGGCCGCATCTTTTTTTCAGCAGCTTCACTCAAAACCTTGCGAAGAGCTTCGCGTCGCTTGTCGTTGACCTTGATCGACACGTTCTCGTACACAGCCTCCTCCAGTGCGGCCCGCGTGCGAAAGTGATAGTTGATTGCCGCGACATTCACGCCGGCGTGCGCCGTGAGTTCACGGTTGGAAACTTCGGAAACCCCCCTCTGGGCAAACAACTCGACAGCACCCTCAAGAATTCTATGTCTGGCGTCACTCAAATCAATGGCCCCTCAGCTCATGCCTGCCGCTGGATCGGGCTGTTGCACATGCGCTTCCCGAAAATATACATGAAGCACTTCTCCGTCAAACGTTAAAAAAACCAAGGTATCCCGATGAGTCAGCGCATTGTCGATCTTTCGATCTATTTAGAGAACGAGGTCCTCTCCGACCCGGCACCGTTTGCACCCAAGATTCATTACATGAATCACCACCAGAGTTTCTCTCGTCTTGCCCAGTTCTTTCCGGGTCTCAGCCCTGGTGATCTCCCTGCTGGTGAAGCCTGGGCCACGGAGAAGGTCGAGCTAAGCACACACAACGGGACACACCTTGACGCCCCGTGGCACTTTGCCTCGACAATGAACGAGGGAGAGCGTGCAATAACGATTGATGAGGTGCCTCTGGATTGGTGTTTTCAGCCGGGCGTTAAGCTGGATTTTCGACACTTCGCCGACGGTTATGTCGTGACTGCAAGGGATGTTGAGAACGAGCTCGCTCGCATCGGACATGCGCTCAAACCGTTTGAGATCGTCGTGATCAATACACGCGCCGGCAGCCGCTATGGGCATGGCGACTACGTCAGTGCAGGCTGCGGCATGGGTTATGAAGCAACGATGTATATGTTGGAGCGCGGCATCCGTGTGACCGGGACCGACGCGTGGAGTTGGGACGCGCCGTTTCAGTACACCGCGGAAAGGTACGCCAAGAGCGGCGACGCGGCCATTATCTGGGAGGGCCACAAGGCCGGTCGAGATATTGGCTATTGCCATCTCGAAAAGATGTCCAATCTTGAGTCGCTTCCGGCCGATGGGTTCAAGATATGTTGCTTCCCCGCAAAGATTCGTCGTGCGTCCGCAGGTTGGACCAGGGCGGTGGCGCTTTTTGATTGAGGCCAGGAGTGCAAATGATTTTTGAAAAAAATGTTGAGATCAAGCTGCGCGACGGCGCGATTCTTCGCGCCAACGTTTTTCGGCCTGAAGGCGATGCGCGCGTGCCTGTCCTCATGACCCACGGGCCCTACGGGAAAGATGCCCACTTCGCGGATGCGTTCAAGCCCCAGTTCGAGGAGCTAAAGCGTCTGTATCCAGGGCTGGATGAGGAAGCGAGCACCGGACATTACCTCCGATGGGAGGTTGCTGATCCAGAGCGGTGGGTGCCTTGGAACTATGCGATTGCAGTGGTGGACAGTCGAGGCGCCGGGGAGTCTGAGGGCAAACTCTGGGTGTGGTCTCCCCAGGAGGTGGACGACTACTACGACTGCATAGAGTGGGCAGGCACGCAAAGCTGGTGCAACGGCAAAGTCGGCTTGCTAGGGATTTCCTACTATGCGATGAATCAATGGCAAGTAGCTGCTCAGCGCCCTCCGCACCTCGCTGCCATATGTCCATGGGAGGGTGCATCAGATTTCTACCGCGATGCGAGTCACCACGGGGGGATCTTCGGTAACGCGTTCTTCGAACTTTGGTTCCCAAAGCAAATTCTCTCGGTTCAGCACGGCAATGGTCAAAGTCCCTATCGAGACAGGGATACGGGATCCACAAGCACAGGCGCGCCGCTGACCGCTGAACAGCTTCGCAACAACCGCGTGAACATTATTGAAGAGTTTCGCTCACATGAGCTTCTGGACGACTGGTATAGCGCCCGTACAGCTGATTTGTCCAAGATAGAAGTGCCGGTCCTGTCCTCTGGCAACTGGGGCGGCATGGGGCTTCATCTGCGCGGCAACGTCCAAGGGTACCTCGGTGCAGGTTCCAAGGAAAAATGGCTCCAGTTGCATGGAGGCACACATTGGGAGTCCTTCTACCTGCCGGAATATGTAGCGATGCAGAAACGTTTCTTCGACTGCTATCTGAAGGATGAAGACAATGGCTGGCGAGATCAACCGCCAGTATTGCTTGAAGTCCGCCACGTTGACCACTTCGAGTCACGCCAGGAAGCCGAGTGGCCGCTCAACGGCACGAAGTGGACAACGTGGTTTCTTTGCGCCGACGGTCTTTCGTTACAGAGCAAGCCAGCGGAAGTGGAGGCCGCTTCGTCCTACGCTGCACCGGGGGCGGGAGTCGAGTTCATCAGTGGCGCACTGTCGGAAGAGATGGAAATAACGGGTCCACTTGCTGCCGTGATCTGGATCAGTTCTAGTGCCAGGGACGCAGACCTATTCTTGACCCTGCGCGCATATGACGAAGCCGGGAAAGAAGTTCTATTTCGTGGAGCTACCGATCCGGCAGTTCCTATTGCGCAGGGCTGGCTAAGAGCATCGCATCGCAAACTGGATACCGTTCGCAGCCGCCCGTGGCAACCGGTACATCTGCACAACGAGCGCGAATACCTGGAGCCAGGCAAACCGTATCGCGTGGAGGTAGAGCTATGGCCAACCTCCATCGTCCTCCCGAAGGGATACCGGCTAGCTCTTCGCATCGACGCTCGGGACTTCGAGCGCGAAAATGCGTCAGGCCCAAGAAAGGGATCAGGGCCTTTCCTCCACACTGATTCCGTCGACAGGCCCTCTGAACTGTTCGCCGGGATGAACACAATTCTGTGTGGGGGCAAGCACGACTCGCATCTTGTCCTTCCGGTGATTCCTAAAGACCGGTAAGGAGGTCCGGATGGAGTGCCGCAGAACATCAGTCACTACGCTTCTCTCGAACATCGGGTGGGATAGTACGTTCCCTTCATCTTGACCTTCATTAACGCTAGCGAGATGGCAAGTGCTTTGGCCTTGGCTTCCCTCCTATTCCTGATGTCGAGCGACCCCGTCGCTCCCTGGCTTTTTTGGCCTCGCCTATAGGTGATGCGGAAAGAGTAGACATCGTGGCGCGAGAACACCAGATGAGACGGTAGCTTCATTGGAGATTCCCAGAAATGGGACACCGAGAAAAGACGCAAAAAGAAAAAGCCGTTGAAAATCAACGGCTTTTTCAAACTTGGCGGAGTGGACGGGACTCGAACCCGCGACCCCCGGCGTGACAGGCCGGTATTCTAACCAACTGAACTACCACTCCTGGTAGTGACAACTTTCGCTCTTTCGAGCCAAGCCGCCTGCTTGCGCAGGCTTGCTGTCCACTTGTGCCTTGGGCTTCACATTGCTGTGAAGAATTCTGGCGACCCCACGGGGATTCGAACCCCGGTACCTACCGTGAAAGGGTAGTGTCCTAGGCCTCTAGACGATGGGGTCAGAACCTTGGAACTTCCGGCGGCAGGTTTTTGTTGTGACACAAACACCTGCCGAAAAAACGCTCTCTAAAACTTTTCGACAATCGATTGGTGGAGGTAAGCGGGATCGAACCGCTGACCTCTTGCATGCCATGCAAGCGCTCTCCCAGCTGAGCTATACCCCCAAACATTTGCAAGTTTCCCTGCAATCGTCGAGCCTTGAATTATAGCCCGAATTTCAGGCGCTTTTCAAACGCCCCAAACGCGAAAGCACATTGGACCGGTCCATCAGGGACAAAAATGCGTCCAGCGACGGGGTTTGCGGGCGCCCGGCCACCAGCACACGCACCGGCATGGCCAGCTGCGGCATCTTCAGGCCGGTCTCACCGAGCACCTGCTTGATGGCCGCGGCAATCGCCGGCTTGCTCCACTCGGCGTCGCCAAGCAACTCGGCCAGACGGGCCACGGCGGGATGCACGTCCGCAGGCACATGCGCCTGAATTTCTTCGGCAGGCACCGGTGTCTCGCTGACCAGCACCCCCATCCACTCGGCCAGCTCGACCAGCGTGCTGCAGCGATCCTTCAGCAGCGCGCAAGCAGCAACGCGGCGCGGCATGTCGAGAGCGGCCGCCAGCTTGTCACCAAGAAAAGGAACCACAAGCTCCGCCAGCTTCTCATCAGGCATGGCCTTGAGGTGCTGGGCGTTGACCCAGCGCAGCTTGGCTTCGTCGAACTGCGCAGCACTCTTGCCGAGGTGGTCGAGGTTGAACCACTGCAAAAACTGCTCGCGGCTGAAAATTTCGTCGTCGCCATGGCTCCAGCCCAGGCGCGCCAGGTAGTTGACCATGGCATCCGGCAGGTAGCCTTCTTTCGCGTACTGCGTGACGGCCTTGGCGCCGTTGCGCTTGCTCATCTTTTCGCCCTGCTCGTTGAGCACGGTCGGCAGGTGCGCATACACCGGCACGTCCTTGCCCAGGGCGCGGAAGATGTTGATCTGGCGCGGCGTGTTGTTAACGTGGTCGTCACCGCGGATCACATGCGTGATGCCCATGTCCATGTCGTCGACCACCACGCAGAAGTTGTAGGTGGGCGTGCCATCGGGCCGAGCGATCACCAGATCGTCGAGTTCGTCGTTGCTGATCTCGATGCGGCCCTTGACCTTGTCGTCCCAGACCACTGCGCCGCCTTGCGGGTTCTTGAAGCGCAGCACCGGCGACACGCCTTCGGGCACGGGCGGCAAGGTCTTGCCGGGCTCGGGCCGCCAGGTGCCGTCGTAACGCGGCTTCTGCTTGTCGGCCATCTGCTGTTCGCGCAGCGCGTCCAGTTCGGCCACGCTCATGTAGCAGGGATAGACATGGCCCGCGGCCTTGAGCTCAGCCAGCACCCCCTTGTAGCGGTCCATGCGCTGCATCTGGTAAACCGGGCCTTCGTCGTAATCCAGCCCCAGCCAGCGCATGCCTTCGATGATCACATCGACGGCTTCCTGCGAGGAGCGCTCCAGGTCCGTGTCCTCGATGCGCAGGATGAACTCACCGCCGGTGGAACGCGCAAACGCCCAGGGGTACAGCGCCGAGCGGATGTTGCCGAGGTGGATGAAGCCGGTGGGAGAAGGCGCGAAGCGGGTGCGTATGAGGTTGCTCATTGAATGCTGCTCAGGCCACGCGACAGGTCGGCCTTGATGTCGTCGATATGATCCAGGCCCACCGCCAGCCGGATCAGGCCCTGGCTGATGCCGGCGGCCTGGCGCTGCTCTTCGGAGAGGCGCCCGTGCGACGTGGTGCCGGGGTGGGTGATGATAGTTTTCGTGTCGCCGAGATTGGTGGCAATGCTGATGACCTGCGTGCTGTCGATCACGTGAAAAGCGTTCTTGCGCGCGGCCGGCACGTCATCGCCGCGCAGGTCGAAGGACAACACCGCGCCGCCCATGCCAGACTGCTGGCGCATGGCCAGCTCATGCTGCGGATGCGACGCCAGCCCGGGGTAATACACACGCGCCACCTGCGGCTGCTGCTCCAGCCACTTCGCCACGGCCAGCGCGTTGGCGCACTGCGCCTGCATGCGAATGCCCAGGGTTTCCAGGCCCTTGAGCACCACCCAGGCGTTGAAGGGTGCCAGCGTCATGCCGGCGGTGCGCACGATGGGACCGAACACATCGACGATGAGCTTCGAGGGACCGCAGATGGCGCCGGCCATCACCCTGCCCTGGCCGTCCAGATATTTGGTGCCCGAATGCATGACCAGATCGGCGCCGAACTCGGTGGGCCGCTGCAGCGCCGGCGAGCAAAAGCAGTTGTCCACGGCCAGCAGCGCACCCGCGCCATGCGCCAGATCGGCCAGCGCGGCGATGTCGCACACCTCTGTCAGCGGATTGGTCGGTGTCTCGGCAAACAGCAGCTTGGTCGTGGGCCGCAGCGCGGCCTTCCATTCGGCGATGTCGGTCTGCGACACAAAGCTGGTTTCAACACCGAATTTGCCAAACTCGCGGCCGATCAGCGCAATCGTCGAGCCGAACATCGAGCGGGAACAGATCACATGGTCGCCGGCCTTGAGCAGGCCCATGCACATCATCAGGATGGCGCCCATGCCGGTGGATGCGCCGATGGCAGCCTCGGTGCCTTCCATGGCGGCCAGGCGGCGCTCGAAGCTTGTGACGGTCGGGTTGGACGTGCGGCCGTAGGTGTAGCCGTCTTCGGTGCCGGCAAAACGCCGCGCCGAGGTCCCGGCATCGGGCTGCACAAAACCGCTGCTCAGGTACAGCGCTTCGGAGTTTTCGCCATACTGGCTGCGCTCCTGCGCCACACGCACGGCCAGCGTGTCGCGGTGCAGATGGTCAGGGAGTTTTCGCTCGCTCACGTTTATGCCTCCTGCGGGTTGGGCAGGGCCAGGCGCGAGACGTCGACCTCGTTTTCCTCGCTGCTGTCAATGCGTCCGGCGTTCATTTTGGCGATGCTTTCGGGCGTGATGTCGCCCGTGATGTACACGCCGTCGAAGCAGGAAGCGTCGAATCCATCGAGGTTTTTGTTCAGGGCCCCAATCGCGCGCTTCATGCCTTCGACATCCTGGTAAATCAGCGCGTCGCAACCGATGGCCACGCGAATTTCTTCCACCGTCTTGTCGTGCGCGACCAGCTCGTCGGCGGTTGGCATGTCGATGCCGTACACATTGGGGTAACGCACCGGTGGCGCAGCGCTGGCCAGATACACCTTCTTCGCACCGGCATCACGCGCCATCTGCACGATTTCGCGGCTGGTTGTCCCGCGCACAATCGAGTCATCCACCAGCAGCACGTTGCGGCCCTTGAACTCGCTGGCAATCACATTGAGCTTCTGGCGCACGGATTTTTTGCGCACGCCCTGGCCGGGCATGATGAAGGTGCGGCCGACATAACGGTTCTTCACAAAACCTTCGCGGTAGGGAACACCCAGCAAATGGGCGAGTTGTGTGGCGCTGGGGCGGCTGGATTCCGGAATCGGAATGATCACGTCGATCTCGTTGGGCGGCACGGTGGAGACCACCCGTTTGGCCAGCGTTTCACCGAGGTTCAAGCGTGCCTGGTAGACCGAGATGCCGTCGAGAACAGAATCCGGCCGCGCGAGGTAAACGAATTCGAAGATGCAGGGTTTGAGCTGCGCATCGTCGGCGCACTGCTGCGCATGCACCGTGCCCTGCAGATCCACAAACACCGCTTCGCCCGGCGCGATGTCGCGCACGAACTGGTGCGAGGTGCCTTCGAGCGCCACCGACTCGCTGGCCACCATCACGGTTTTGCCGCTTTCGTTTTCGCCATGACCCAGGCACAACGGGCGAATGCCGAAGGGGTCGCGGAAGGCCAGCAGGCCGTGGCCGGCGATCAGCGCCACCACCGCGTAAGAGCCCTTCACCCGCTTGTGCACGCCGCGCACCGCAGCAAACACGTCGGCCGGCGCCAGCGGCAGGCCGCGCGTGGTTTTTTCAAGCTCGTGGGCCAGCACATTGAGCAGGACTTCGGAGTCGCTGTCGGTGTTGATGTGGCGGTGGTCGGTGTTGAACAGCTCGGCCTTGAGTTCGGCGGCATTGGTCAGGTTACCGTTGTGCGACAGCACCAGGCCAAAGGGCGCGTTCACATAAAAAGGCTGGGCCTCGTCCTCGCTGTAGGCATTGCCTGCCGTCGGGTAACGCACCTGGCCCAGGCCGACGCTGCCGGGCAGTGCGCGCATGTTGCGGGTGCGGAAAACGTCGCGCACCATGCCCTTGGCCTTGTGCATGAAAAACTTGCGGCCCTGCTGGGTCA
>CAMLDT010000095.1 GCA_946479075.1 uncultured Polaromonas sp. | reverse complement strand
TGCGGCAAGGAAGGCCAGAGCGTGCCGGTGGGCGTGGGCCAGCCGACCCTGCGCATCGACGGCCTGACCGTGGGCGGTACGGCATAGGCGGGCTGTGCGACAGGGACTCGCTTCCAGGATGCCGCGGAACCGGCTTTGCCGGGCCGCCAGCATCGCCCCCCAGTGGGGGCTGAGGGCCGCCAAAGGCCGCTTCGGGGGGCGTCCATGAATTCGCGACTGGTGATTGATCCCTCGACCCAGCTTCCCAGCGTCCACAGTTTTGACGAACTCAGCCAGTTCCTGCGGTCGGCCATGGCCGACGAGGAGTCGCTGCAACTGGCCGATGGCATGGGCGGACTGTCGGTCAGCATCGAAGCGGTGCTGTCGCGCCTCAAGCTGGAAGCCGGGCCTGAACAAGCCGCCCCTTTGTTGATGGACCTGATGACCACCCTGCGCCAACACCGCACGCTGGTGATTGATCTGAGTCCGGCCTGGCGTGGCCTCTACGAATACGCTTCCTACCTGTCAGCCCTGAACAATTTCCGGGTGCTGATTGGCCAGTGGCTGTTGCCTGCCGGTCGGGGCGCGCAGGACCCGCAGGGGCCGCCGATCCCGCTGGAGGAGTTCGAACTGGTCGCCTGGCGCACGCTGGGTGAAGGCATGCTGCTGATCGACATGTACGAGCAATTGCGCGACCAGGTCCCGGCCGAAACCGCGCCGGGTGCGATGGATGCGTCGCGGCTGGAACGTGCCCGCAGCTGGTGGGCGCGGCTGAGGAAATAGGCTCCAGAAGACAGGCCCCCGCGGCCCCGGCTTGAAAACAGAGGCCTTCCCGGGGCGCTTGTTGGGGAGGCGAAGGCGTCCGCGCAGCGTGTGCTTGCCCTGGCTGCGGCTTGTGCTACATTCCAGCCATGACCTCCGCGAAATTTTATTTTGCCTACTTTTGGTTCTCAAGCGCCTCCGGCGGTAGAGAGATCCTCGCGTAAGCAGAAAAAATACGCCACAGAATCTTGAAAAACCGCCGGACCTCCGGCGGTTTTTTTTTGCCCTGCAGCGTTTACCGATTGATTGTTCAAAGTCCTACAAGGAAGCCAGCCATGAATGCCACAGCCACCCGAACCAGCGACAGCTGGTATGCGAGCGTCGAGAAAACCAGCCAGACCGACGACGAACGCATCAAGGACATCACCGTGCTTCCACCTCCCGAACATTTGATCCGGTTTTTCCCGATCAGCGGCACGCCGGTCGAATCGCTGATCAGCAAGACCCGGCAGGACATTCACAACATCATGGCGGGGACCGACGACCGCCTGCTGGTGGTCATCGGGCCCTGCTCCATCCACGACCCGGCAGCGGCGCTGGAGTACGCCCGGCGCCTGGCCGAACAGCGCAAAAAATACGCCGGCACGCTGGAGATCGTGATGCGTGTCTATTTTGAAAAGCCGCGCACCACGGTCGGCTGGAAGGGCCTGATCAACGATCCCTACCTCGATGAAACCTACCGCATCGACGAGGGCCTGCGGATTGCGCGCCAGCTGCTGATCGACATCAACCGCCTGGGCCTGCCGGCCGGCAGCGAGTTCCTCGACGTGATTTCGCCGCAGTACATCGGCGACCTGATTGCCTGGGGCGCGATCGGTGCGCGCACAACCGAAAGCCAGGTGCACCGCGAACTGGCGTCGGGCCTGTCGGCGCCGATTGGTTTCAAGAACGGCACCGACGGCAACATCCGCATTGCGACCGACGCGATCCAGGCGGCGGCGCGTGGCCACCACTTTTTGTCGGTGCACAAAAATGGCCAGGTGGCGATTGTGCAGACCAACGGCAACAAGGACTGCCATGTGATTTTGCGCGGCGGCAAGGCGCCCAACTATGACGCGGCCAGCGTGGCCGCGGCCTGCAAGGAGCTGGAAGCCTCCAAATTGCCTGCCACGCTGATGGTCGATTGCAGCCACGCCAACAGCTCCAAGCAGCATGAAAAGCAGCGCGATGTGGCGCGTGACATCGCCGCGCAGGTGGCCGGTGGTTCGCGTCAGGTGTTTGGCCTGATGGTGGAAAGCCACCTCAAGGCGGGTGCGCAAAAATTCACGCCGGGCAAGGATGATTCAAAAGCGCTTGACTACGGCCAGAGCATCACCGATGCCTGCCTGGGCTGGGAGGATTCACTGACGGTGCTCGACGTGCTGTCGGAAGCGGTAAAGACGCGTCGCGCCGGCTGACCGCCGTTCTTCGCGTCTCCCCCATTTGTGGGATGCGGGACGCAGTCGAAAGAGGTACAGTCAGTTACGTGTTGTTGCATGTCGGCAGCTTCACGTGGACTCCACCTCTTTCGCCCCCCAAGCCTTCATGTCTTTTGAACCGCCTGTTCTGTGCTTGGGCCTGGCCGGGTTTACGCCAGAGCAAAGCAAACATCTGGAAGGTTTGCTGGCGCAATTGCCCAGGGGCAACGCGCTGTGGCAGTGCGCTGCGTTTTCCGAGGCGGATGCCTGGCTGGTTAGCGGAGAAAAAAGCAGGCTGCTCAGCGCAGACACCCTGAAGGTGCTGGCCGGACGGCCCACCGAGCGGGCCATTCAGCTCAATCTTGCCGAGATCGACAGGCCCATTGCGTTTTCACTGCCACTGGTGTCCGGCAATCTCGATCCGATGTACACCTTTGACCCCCTGTCGGCGTCCAGCCTGCGCCAAGTCTTGCAGCAACTGGAGACCCGGTTGGGGTCGCTGTGCTGCCAGTTTGCCCTGGGCGGCCAACTGATTGCGCGCGAAAGCCAGTTGTTGCCCGGCATCTACCAAGTCAGCCACAAGGGCGAGTTGCTGGCGGTGATGGATTTTCATGAGTGGCGAATCGGAATTTCCCCGAGCGCTGACCCGCTTGATTTCGAGGCGGCCCGCTGGGACCGGCGTCCCCTCGCGGCGCGCGGAGTGCCGGCGCACTTTCTGCTCAGCAGCCTGTCGCAGTTGCGCTGGATTTATGCGCAGCGTACCCGCCGCGATGTGTTGCCGCCGCGTTATCGCAGCAAACCGGTGTATTTCCGACGGGCGCCCGATGTGCCGCCGCGCTGGCTGCGGGATTCGCAACTCCTGCTGCTGCGCGCCCTGTCGCAGGAGGTGGGGACGTTTGACCGCCTGCAACTGCGCACCGGCCTGCCCGAGGCCCAGCTCGCCCGGGATCTGGCCAGCCTTTATTACGCAGGATCGATCACCACCACCGCGGACAAGGCGGGCAGCGGCAGCTTTGGCCACCCGGATTCCCCGGTCGGCCTGTCGGGCCACCCGGACCTGCCGCCGCCTCCGGCCGGCGGGCCGAATTCTGCAGGCGCCCTGGTGACGGACCTGACAGCCCCGGCGCAGCTCGGGCGCAAATAAAAAAGAAGCAAAGAAGCGCAAGCGCCCGCCGCGGCCCGGGTTTCAGCCGATTGCCAGCCAGCGCCGCTGCGGCCAAGCTGCGGTGGTCCGTTCCCCCGTGAACAGCCCAGCGAGGATGCCATGCGCAGCGAAGTCACTGTTTCGTTCAACAACGCCCCGCCGATCCGCGTGGATCTGGAGGAAGTCCAGCCATTGCCGCACGATCTGGCCCGTATCTGGCTCGATGATCAATTCACGCAGATGGATTGCGAACCCTTGCGGCCCACGGGCAAGCTGCTGACGGCCGACAAGGTGCTGGTGGTGGCAAAAGCGGCAGGCCGGGTCCGGTTTGCTGACCCCGCCTGGGCCCAGGCGTTTGCCCGTGCCGCCAGTGCGGCCCTGGCCAAACCCGCGATTCACATTGATGTGGAAAGCATGAGCATCACGTACTGAATGGCAAGCCTTTTCGGCCTACAGCCCTTGCCAGACAAGGGCAAGCAGCTATCAAAACGATAGTATCAGGGGCCCCGCAAGGCTTCCAGCAGTTTGCCGTGGATGCCGCCGAAGCCGCCATTGCTCATGCACAGCAAATGGTCCCCGGGCTGCGCCGCGGCCTTGACCTGGGCCACCAGCGCGTCGATGTTGTCGGCCACCTGCGCACGGGCACCCATGGGCGCCAGTGCGGCGCGTGCGTCCCAGTCCAGGCCGCCCGCGTGGCAAAACGCCAGATCGGCCTGCGCCAGGCTGCCGGGCAATTGAGCCGTCATGGTGCCCAGCTTCATGGTGTTGCTGCGCGGTTCAAAGATCGCCAGGATGCGTTCGCCCGTTTTGCCGGCGGCGTTGAGTTGCCGGCGCAGGCCATCGATGGTGGTGTGGATGGCGGTCGGGTGGTGGGCAAAGTCGTCATACATCGTGATGGCGCCGCCGCTGCGCGGCACCACGCCGCGGACTTCCATGCGGCGCTTGACGTTCTGGAAAGATGCCAGCGCCTGAGCGGCCTGCGCCGGTGCGACACCCACATGTTCAGCCGCAGCGATGGCCGCCAGCGCGTTGAGCTGGTTGTGCACGCCGCTGATCGCCCACTGGACGCGGGCGACCGGCCGGCCGTCTTTCAGCACCTCGAAGTCGTGCGGCTCACCACGCGCCGAAAACCCTTTGGCTGAGTCTTTCCCGAAGAGTACCTGCTCACTCCAGCAGCCCTGGGCCAGGACCCGCGCCAGGCTGTCCTCGCCGGCGTTGATCACAATGCGGCCTGAAGCGGGCACGGTGCGCACCAGATGGTGAAACTGCCGTTCAATCGCCCCCAGGTCGTCAAAAATGTCGGCGTGGTCAAACTCCAGGTTGTTCAGCAGCGCCGTGCGGGGCCGGTAGTGCACAAACTTGCTGCGCTTGTCGAAAAACGCGGTGTCGTATTCGTCGGCCTCGATCACAAACACCCCCATGCTTGCCGCTTTCTCGTCCGGTTCGCCCTGAGGCGGTCGAAGCCCATTCGGCGCCCCGGGCTGGCTGGAAGAGGGGAGCCGGCCCAGACGCGCCGACACGCCAAAATTGAGCGGCACACCGCCGACCAGGAAGCCGGGTTGCAGGCCGGCGTGTTCGAGAATCCAGGCCAGCATGGAGGTGGTGGTGGTTTTGCCGTGGGTGCCGGCCACGGCGAGGACGTGACGGCCCTGCAGCACATGTTCGGCCAGCCATTGCGGGCCGCTGGTGTAGGGCAGCCCCGCGTCCAGAATGGCCTCCATCAGGGGGTATTTGGCCCCCACGCTTGCCACTGCGTGTGCTGCGCTGCCCCCCGAGGGGGCTAATTTCCCTTGGGGCGGCCCGGCGGGAAATTGTTGGGCACCGGCGTCAGCCACACGCGCCCGTGAGACCACGTTGCCGATCACAAACACATCCGGCCTGAAAGCCAGTTGCCCGGCGTCATAACCTTCAACCAGTTCAATGCCCAGGGCGCGCAACTGGTCGCTCATCGGGGGGTAAACGCCGCTGTCGCAGCCCGTCACGGTGTGGCCGGCTTCCCGCGCCAGCGCCGCCAGTCCGCCCATGAAGGTGCCGCAGATTCCGAGGATATGTATGTGCATGCAGGTATTCTAGGAGGCATGGCGCACCCCGGACGAACGCCTCGGCCCGCAAGTGCAGGGCGCAAAACGGGAGCCAAATCGGCCTCCAGCCCTTTGCCACACTGCGCGGCCAGCTATGAATTCAATAGCGGACCGCAGGCTGCCTTTGGCGCAAGGCGGGGCCATGCAACTTTGTACGGTCGCGGCGGCTCCATCCCTGTAGAGTCAGATGCTCTTTTCTCCTTCTCCCAGAATCACCATCGTGAGCCTTTCTCCCCTGAAACTTGAAATCGCCGCCGCTGCTGCCGCCCTGGTGGTCGAGGAGGGCCTGGAGTATGGCCCGGCCAAACACCGCGCCATCAAGCAGATGGGCTTGCCGGCGCGTACCGAGCTGCCCGGCAACGACGAGGTGGAAGACGCGGTGCACGAGCACATCGCGCTGTTTTGCGCCGATACCCAGCCGCTGGAGCTGGCGGCCTTGCGCGAGCTGGCCGTTGTCTGGATGGAGCGCATGGCTGTTTTCCGGCCCTATCTGGGCGGTGCGGTCTGGCACGGGACGGCCACCCGGCTGTCTGACATTTACATCCAGCTGTTTTGCGACGATCCGAAATCTGCCGAAATTGCGCTGATCGACCACAACGTGGACTACGAACCGCGCACGGTGACCGGTTTCACCGGGGGCAAGGTGGAGGCCTTGAGCCTGAGCAGCTTTTGCCCGGGGCTCAGGGAGAGTGTCGGCGTGCACCTGATGGTCTACGACCACGACGACCTGCGCGGCGCCCTGAGGCCTGACGGCAAAGGCCGCAAGCCGCGTGGGGACCTGGCCGACGTGCAAAAATTGCTGGCAAAAGCATCGCCCCCATTGCCTCCACCGGAGTTTCCCACGTGAATCGCAGACAACTGATGTACGCAGGTGCTGCCACGGCAGCCGCCGTGGCCGGCGCTGGCATGGCCTGGTGGCAATTGGATCCTCATGGCGCCCGCCGGGGTGGCGAGGGCGCGGCCGATCCTGCGTTGCAGGACTTCTGGAAGCAGAGCTTTGACACGCCGGACGGGGCGGTGCTGGCCATGGCCGGGTTTGCCGGCAAACCCTTGCTGGTCAATTTCTGGGCAACCTGGTGCCCGCCTTGCATCGAGGAACTGCCCCTGATTGACCGGTTTCATGCGGACCACAGTGCCAAAAACTGGCAGGTGCTGGGGCTGGCCGTCGATCAGCCTAGCGCGGTACGCACCTGGCTGCAACGCAGACCGCTGGGATTTCCGGTCGCCATGGCCGGACTTCAGGGCACCGATCTCAGCAAGGCACTCGGCAACACGGCCGGAGCGCTGCCTTTCACGGTGGTGTTTGATGCCAAAGGCGAGGTGCGACACCGGAAAAGCGGCAAGGTCTCGCCGGAGGACCTTGCACAGTGGGTGGCAGGCGGTTAAAAACCGATCAGACGGCTGAGGACGATTGTTGTCCCTGGTTTAATGGCCGACAATAGGCTAAAATACTGGTAAAATAGCTACAAATAGTCAATTTTGTTGAATTTTATTTAATTTCCCCTGCTTGTTTTGACGTCCTATCCCCTGGTTTTAAGCCGTCAATCGCGCCAGGAGTTTTTTGTGCTTGATCCGGCGGGCGAATAGGTTAGACTTCGCCCTTTCCTGAGCGGGCTTGTCACCCGATTCATAAAATTTACCGATATTTAGGCACTAAAAGGTGTAAAACGCGGAGCTTAAGTGCATAACACCCGCAAGCCTTTGCCTTCCCCCGTCGTTGGAGCTCCCATGGATTTAAGAAAACTCAAGACCCTGATTGACCTCGTCTCGGAGTCCAATGTGTCCGAGCTTGAGATCACTGAAGCTGAAGGCAAGGTGCGGATTGTCAAATCGGGCGGGGCGCCCCTGGTCATGCAGCAGGCCGCCATGCCGCCAGCGCCAGCGCCAGTGGCTCCGGTGGCTGCTGCGGTGCCGGTTGCTGCCGAGCCGGCGGCTGCGCCTGCGGGTCACGCTGTCAAATCCCCCATGGTCGGCACTTTTTACCGGTCGGCCAGCCCGGGGGCCAAGCCTTTTGTCGAGGTTGGCAGCCAGGTCAAGGAAGGCGAGACCATCTGCATCATCGAGGCCATGAAAATCCTCAACGAGATCGAAGCGGACAAATCCGGCACGATCACCCGCATCCTCTGCGAAAACGGCCAGGCGGTGGAATATGGGCAGCCGCTGTTCATGATCGAGTGATCGCCGCATGTTCAAAAAGATACTGATCGCCAACCGCGGCGAAATCGCCCTTCGCATCCAGCGCGCCTGCCGCGAGCTGGGCGTCAAGGCGGTGATGGTGTATTCCGAAGCCGACCGCGAAGCCAAATACATCAAGCTGGCTGATGAGTCGGTGTGCATCGGGCCCGCGCCCTCCCGCGACAGCTACCTCAACATGCCGGCAATCATCTCGGCGGCCGAGGTCACCGACGCCGAGGCGATCCACCCGGGCTACGGCTTCCTGAGCGAAAACGCCGACTTCGCCGAGCGTGTCGAAAAAAGCGGTTTCAAGTTCATCGGCCCGACGCCCGAATCCATCCGCATCATGGGCGACAAGGTTTCGGCCAAACAAACCATGATCAAGGCCGGCGTGCCTTGCGTGCCCGGCTCCGAAGGCGCTTTGCCCGACGACCCGGTCGTCATCAAACGCACGGCCAAACAGGTTGGCTACCCGGTCATCATCAAGGCGGCTGGTGGCGGCGGTGGCCGTGGCATGCGTGTGGTGCACACCGAGGCGGCCCTGCTGCATGCGGTGCAGACCACCAAGGCTGAAGCCGGTGCGGCCTTCGGCAATCCCGAGGTCTACATGGAGAAATTCCTGCAGAACCCGCGGCACATCGAGATCCAGATCCTGGCCGACCAGCACAAAAATGCGGTCTGGCTGGGCGAGCGCGACTGCTCCATGCAGCGGCGCCACCAGAAAGTCATTGAGGAAGGCCCTGCACCCGGCATCCCGCGCAAGCTGATCGAGCGCATTGGTGAGCGTTGCGTGGCGGCCGTCAAAAAAATCGGTTATCGCGGCGCCGGTACTTTCGAATTTCTCTACGAAAACGGCGAGTTCTATTTCATCGAGATGAACACGCGTGTGCAGGTCGAGCATCCGGTGACCGAGTGGATCACCGGCGTGGACATCGTCAAGACCCAGATCATGGTGGCGGCCAACGAAAAGCTGCCCTTTGTCCAGCGCGACATCCAGATCAAGGGCCATGCGATCGAGTGCCGCATCAATGCCGAGGACCCCTACAAGTTCGTGCCCTCGCCGGGGCGCATCACCACCTGGCATACGCCGGGCGGTCCGGGGGTCCGTGTCGATTCACACATCTACGCCAATTATTTCGTGCCGCCCAATTACGATTCGATGATCGGCAAGATCATTGTTCATGGTGACACGCGTGAGCAGGCGCTGGCGCGCATGCGCACCGCGCTGGCGGAAACCGTGGTCGAAGGCATCAACACCAACATCCCGCTGCACCGCGAGTTGATGGTGGACGCCAAGTTCATGGACGGCGGCACCAACATCCATTACCTGGAAGAGTGGTTGTCGAAACGTGACAGGTAATGACCCGCACGGTTATTCACTGCGTGTAAGCTGCGGCCTCTCCCTGCCCCTTTCCTGAGCAAGGGGCCCCTGCGCCTGCGGACCGGCGAAGCCGGATCCGCGGCCCCTGCTTGAATTTTTTATCGGGCCATTCATGTTTGAACTGATCCTGTTGGCGCCAGTGGCGCAGGTCGAGGCGCTCAGCGATGCGCTGGAGGCACTGGATGCGCTCAGCGTGTCGGTGGAAGACGCCGATGCCCAGACGCCGGCCGAGCAGGCCTTGTTTGGCGAGCCCGGCATGCCGCCGCCGAAGGCCGGGTGGGAGCGTTCGCGCGTGGTCTCGCTTTTCGCGACGGAAGCGCTGGCACGTGACGCAGCGCAGCTGTTGTCGGTTCAGGATTTCTTCGAGGGCTGCCAGGTGGTGGCCATCCAGGCGCTTCCCGAGCAGGACTGGGTGCGGCTGACGCAATCGCAGTTTGCCCCGGTGGAAATCACGCCCGAGTTCTGGATTGTTCCGACCTGGCACGAACCGCCGGCCCAGGCCAGGGAGGTGATCCGGCTGGACCCGGGTCTGGCGTTTGGAACCGGCACCCATCCAACCACACGCATGTGCCTGCGCTGGATTGCCGCGAATGGTGCATCGCACGAATCGGGAGGGGCGAAGTCAGGACTTGGCCGCGTGCTCGATTACGGCTGCGGGTCGGGAATTCTGGCCATTGGCGCAGCCAAATATGGCGCAGGCACCATAGACGCCGTGGACATCGACGACGCGGCCGTGCAGTCCACCCTGGCCAATGCCGAAGCCAACCACGTCACACTGAACGCCGGCCTGCCGGACAAGGCCGATGGCAAGTACCAGACCGTGCTCGCCAACATTCTGGCCACTCCCCTGAAAGTGCTGGCACCGTTGCTGTGTGCGCATGTACAAAGCGGCGGGCACCTGGTGCTCGCGGGCATTCTTGAGCGCCAGGCCGATGAACTCAAAGCCGCCTATGCGCCGTATGCGCAGCTTCAGGTCGCTGACCGGGAAGACGGCTGGATCCTGATGACCGCGCGGCTCTGACGCGACGGTCTGCGCCGGCATGTATGGCAGGCTGAGGACGTAGCGGCCCCTTACAATACGCCGCTACATGAGCCTGATTACGCGCTGTCCCGCTTGCGGCACGATGTTCAAAGTCGTGGCCGACCAACTCAAGATTTCCCAGGGATGGGTACGTTGCGGACAGTGCGCCGACGTTTTTGACGCGGCGGCGCATTTGCAGCCGCGGGAGTTGCCGGCCGCAGCCCAGGGCGCCGGTTCAACTCCGCCTGTCGCAACCGGTCCCACGGACGCTGCCCTGTCCGCGGGCGACGCGCCTGTTGCCCCGCTGTCAAGTCTGCTGGTGGCGCCTGAGGCGGTTTCCGCTTCCTCGCCTGTGGCAGCGCCCGACGCACCTGTGCCACCTCTGTCGGTTCCTGAAGTCCAGGTGTCCATGCCGCCTGATCTGGCTGCCGACGTGTTCGCCTCGTCGGTCGGACCTGAAGCCTATGCCTTGCCCGAGGCGACAGCGCGCGAGCTGGATGAAAGCAGCGGCTTCGCTGACTCTGGCGCGCCGCAGGATCTTCCTCAGGACGTTTCGTTTGTGCGTGACGCCAGACGACGGGCCTTCTGGCGCCGGCCGGCTGTTCGCTGGGCGCTGGGCGGCGTAGCCTTGCTGCTGATGGCCGGCTTGCTGCTGCAGGTGGCGCTCTTCCAGAGAAATACCCTGGCCGCGCGTCAACCAGGCCTGCAGGTCGGGCTGCAGGCCCTGTGTACTTACGTGGGTTGTGAGATTGCACCCCTGCGGCAGATCGAATCCATCGTGATTGACAGTTCCACCTTCAACAAGATCGCCCCCGATGCTTACCGGCTCAAGGTGGTGATCAAGAATGCGGGCAGCGTTGCGGTGGCCATGCCCTCGCTGGAACTGACATTGACGGACACCCAGGATCAGGCGCTGTTTCGCCGGGTGCTGACGCCTGGCGAGCTCGGCGCCGATGCCGCCACACTGGCCGCAGGCGGCGAGTTTTCGGGCCTGGCGGCGATCGCTGTTTCCAATGCTGCGGCGAGCCCCCCGGCTGCTGCGAGTACTCCTGCGGCTTCGCCCAGGCCGTCCGCGCCCTTGCGGATTGCCGGTTACCGCGTTCTTGCTTTTTATCCTGATTGAATTGAGACCCCATGCCTGCAGTGATTTGTGGTTCCCTGGCCTTTGACACCATCATGACTTTCGAGGGACGCTTTGCCGAGCAGATCCTGCCCGACCAGTTGCACATCCTCAACGTGTCTTTCCTGGTGCCGGCGTTGCGCCGCGAGTTCGGCGGTTGTGCCGGCAACATCGCCTACAGTTTGAAGCAACTCGGCGGCACACCCTTGCCCATGGCCACTGTTGGCAGTGATGGCGCCGAGTACGTGGCGCGCCTGGACACGCTGGGCATCAGCACGGAGTTTGTCCGGGAAGTTGAAGACAGCTACACGGCCCAGGCCATGATCATGACGGACCGCGACAACAACCAGATCACGGCTTTTCATCCCGGGGCCATGGGTCAGGCGCATACCACCGTGATCCAGGCGCGTGCGGACATCCTGATCGGCATCATTTCACCCGATGGGCGCGACGCCATGCTGCAGCATGCGGAACAGTTCAAGACCGCCGGCATTCCCTTCGTGTTCGATCCGGGCCAGGGCCTGCCGATGTTCGACGGCAAGGAACTCGCGCATTTCGTCGAGCTGGCAACCTGGGTCACGGTCAATGACTATGAAGCCAGGCTGTTGTGCGACCGCACAGGCCTGACGATTGCCGAGTTGTCCAAACGCGTCGAAGGGCTGGTGGTGACCCTCGGCGCCGAAGGTTGTGAAGTCTGGGTGGCGGGTGAAAAAACGCTGGTGCCGCCGGTCAAGGCAAGGGACGTGGTGGACCCGACCGGCTGTGGCGATGCCTTCCGCGGTGCGCTGCTGTTTGGACTTGAAAAGGGCTGGTCGCTTGTGCGCTGCGCCGAGCTGGGCAACCGCGTCGGTGCCCACAAGATTGCTTTTCGCGGTGGCCAGAACTACACCTTGACTACTGAACAAACAGGCCTCTAGCCCAGGACTGACGGGGCTTTCCAGCTATCTATTCAATAGCTGATCGTCTCTGTTGCCGTAGTTGGCAAA
This sequence comes from uncultured Polaromonas sp., assembly GCA_946479075.1. The sequence goes on along the minus strand of CAMLDT010000095.1, from coordinate 1,002 downwards.
GAAAAAGCCCGGCATCTTGCGATACCGGGCTTCAAGTAAGACGACCTTGTTGCTTACGGCTTGCTGGCTGTGGGAAACGGCCAGGCAGCTTGCGGGTTCAAGGTGGTCTGAGCCGCAGGGGCAGCCGGAGCAGCGGGTGCTTTGGCAGCGGGTTTTTTCGCGGCTTTCTTCGCAGCGGGCTTTTTCGCTGCTTTCTTGGCTGCAGGCTTCTTGGCAGCGGGTTTCTTCGCAGCAGCTTTCTTCGCTGGTGCTTTCTTCGCTACTTTTTTCGCCGCAGGCTTTTTCGCTGCTGCTTTTTTCGCAGCTGGCTTTTTGGCCGCTACTTTCTTGGCCGGGGCTTTTTTCGCTGGCGCTTTTTTCGCAGGAGCTTTTTTAGCTGCTACTTTTTTCGCTGGCGCTTTTTTGGCCGGGGCTTTTTTCGCTGCTACTTTTTTAGCAGGCGCTTTTTTTGCCGCTGCTTTTTTCGCAGGGGCTTTCTTCGGAGCAGCTTTTTTAGCCGCAGATTTTTTCGCAGTTGCCATAGTTTTCTCCTTGATCACATTGCAAAGAGCACTTCACGCTTGGAGTACGTGAAGCGATTCACGGCGTTGGGCGGACGGATAAACCGTGCCCAGCGCCGCGAACACAGGAGCAAAGCCCAACGCGCACTCTTTGGTTGCGTCGCTGGTCATTGCAATTCTTGAAATCATTGTGTTTCTGCAGCCTTCAGTCCCAGGAAAGAGCACCACCGGACTGGTACTCGATCACACGGGTTTCAAAAAAGTTGCGTTCCTTCTTCAGGTCGATCATCTCGCTCATCCAGGGGAAGGGGTTCTCCTCATTGGGGAACAGCGTCTCCAGGCCGATTTGCGTGGCACGGCGATTGGCGATGTAGCGCAGGTAGCCCTTGAACATGGAGGCGTTCAGCCCCAGAACGCCGCGCGGCATGGTGTCCTCGGCGTAACGGTATTCGAGTTCGACCGCCTTGAGGAACAGGGCCTTGATCTCGGCCTTGAACTCGGC
>CAMLDT010000094.1 GCA_946479075.1 uncultured Polaromonas sp. | reverse complement strand
GCCCTGTGGGACGCTGCCAATGACGGCCTCAAGGAAGAGGGCTGCACCAAGGTCACCATCTGGGTGCCGGTGCGCAATGAACGCGCCTTGCGCTTTCACGAACACGCCGGCTTCAAGCGCGAGATGACTTCGCTCAAAACCGTGGTGGTCGGTACCGTGAAGCTGGAAGAAATCCGCCTCAAGCGCAACGTCGGCTGAGCCGCGCCGCTGTCAGGAAGGCACGTCCAGCACGCGCTCCTCGTCGGGGATGACGGACATGTCTTCGTCCGGCGACAGCGGCAGGTCTTCCGTGTCTTCGCCGGCAGCGGCTTCTTCCGGATTGACGTCGCGCTGCCGGCGCGGGCCGTGGGTAGTGGCGGAAAAATGGCTCATGGTTGTGCTCCGTGTGGCTCCGTGTGGGTGCTCCGTTTGCGCTTTGATCCTGCGCGCACGCCTGCGCCGGCAGGCTAGGAAAAACGGGCCAGTTGCTGTCGGTATCCGCCGACACCCGATTGCGGATGTTTTAGCCCTCCAGCCCTTTGGCAGCAAGGGTGAGCAGCTACTTATTTAATAGCAAAACCGGGGCTGCCACGGCAAGTTTGCGTGCGTTTTACATGCGTTTTGCATGCGTTCTGTTGGCGCCCAGTGGATTAGGATGGGCTCACCATGCCCACCGAGAAAACCCGCCCGCCCCAGCACCCGCCACACCCCCTGTTTGCGCTGTTCGATACCGCGGTCGGCCCCTGCGCCATCGTGTGGGGCGCAGCAGGCATTTGCGGCGTGCAGTTGCCTGAGGCCGACGTCGCAGCCACCCGCGCGCGCATCCGGCAAAGGTTTCCGGAGGCGGACGAGAGCGCCCCGGATGAGCCGGTGGCGGCGGCCGTGGATGCCATAGCAGCCATGTTGCGCGGTGAACCGAATGCGGTGGATCGCCTGGCGCTCGACATGCGCGGCGTGCCGGCTTTTCACCAGCGGGTTTATGCGGTGGCGCGCGCCATCCCGCCGGGGCAGACGCTCACGTATGGCGAGGTCGCCACCCGCCTTGGCGAACCCGGCGCTGCCCGCGCCGTCGGGCAGGCGCTGGGACGCAACCCTTTTGCACCGGTCGTGCCCTGCCACCGGGTGCTGGCTGCAGGCGACAAGCCGGGCGGCTTCTCGGCCAGCGGCGGCGTGCGCACCAAGCTGCGCCTGCTCATCATCGAGGGCGCCATGCGTGGCACCCCCGGCCTTTTTGACTGAGCGACGGGCTCCATTGACCGATTGACTGCCTTGTCCTACAGGGCTGCCATCCCCTTGCGCACAGCCTGCAGGCATGGCGTGTTTCACAGTGGTTCATGGGCCTGCCGCGCGCCTTGTGCAGTGCGGCCGGCACTTTGCCATTCACCACTTTTAAGGACTTCACCATGGACAAAACCTATCCGGGCACCGGCGCCACAATGGCCTCTTCAGCCGACAACGCGGTTCAGCGCAGCGTCAACCAGGCCGGCAGTTCACTGCACGACACCATCGACAAGGTGGCCGACCCGGCACGATCCACCGTGGACCGGGCTGCCACGGCGGCGCACAACACCGTGGACAAGCTGGCCAGCGGCGCTGCCAGTGTGGCGGGCAAGGTCAGCGACCAGGCGCAACGTTTCACCGATGTGCCGCTGCAGGCTGTGGACTACTCCAAGGCCTACATCAAGGAGCATCCGCTGCAGGCCGTGGGCGCTGCCTTGCTGGCGGGGTGGGTCTTTGGCCGCCTGACAGCCAGCCGTTACTAAGACTAAGCTAAGACGCAGTTTCAGGCGGCTGCAACCAGCCGCAGCAAGGTGATTTCCGAGGGCGCGCCGAAACGCTTCGGCGGCCCCCAGTAGCCGGTGCCGCGGCTGGTGTAAACCCACAGCTTTTCCAGCCGGTGCAGGCCGGCCGTAAAAGGCTGCTGGAAGCGCACGAAAAAATTCCAGGGCCAGAACTGGCCGCCGTGGGTATGGCCCGAGAGCTGGAGATCGAAGCCCGCCTTGTGCGCCTCAAACGCCGTGCGCGGCTGATGGGCCAGCAACAGGCGCACCGGGGCCTCTGCAGGTGCGCCGGCCATCGCAGCATGCGGGTCGCTGCGGTGACTGGCATCGAAGTGGGCCGCGCTCCAGTCCGTGACGCCGGCCAGCACCAGGCCGTGCGGGCCGTGGTTCAGCACCACATGTTCGTTCATCAGCACGCGAACCCCCAGGCCCTCCAGTTCGGCGATCCATGCGTGAGCGCCCGAGTAGTACTCGTGGTTGCCGGTCACAAAGTAAGTGCCGTGCACTGACACCAGCCCGGACAGCGGCGCGACGTGTGCCGACAGGTCGGCGACGCTGCCGTCCACCAGATCGCCGGTGACAGCCACCATGTCGGCTTCCAGCCGGTTGACCGCGTCCACAATGGCTTGCAGGTAGCCGCGCTTGATGGTCGGGCCGACATGGATGTCGCTGATCTGCGCAATGGAAAAGCCGTGCAACGCGGCTGGTAGCCCGGCGATGGGCACCTCCACATGGACCACGGCCGCGGTTCGCCGGGCATTGAAGAATCCCCACAAGCTCATGATCAGCCCGGTCACTGCCACCGCGAGGGCAGAGTCTGCCTTGACCGCTGCCATGGAAAACCCCCCGGGCGCCAGCATCAGCGCCACGCCGCCCAGCAGCAAGGCTGCGTCGCGCAGCAAGGTCAGCACAAACAGCGAGGAAAAAAGCCCCATGAACAACATGCCGGCCCAGGCCACGCGGTCAGCCAGCCGGGGCGACTTGATGCGCCGCGCCGTCAGCCCCAGCGGCGTCAGCACCAGCGAGACCGCGAGAAGCAGGCCCAGCGCGCCCTGGACCACAGGCCAGGGGGTCAGTGCGGTGATGAGGCGCAGGCCCACATAGGCGTGCAGAAGCAGGGAAAAAAGAAGCAGGGGCATCGGGTTGGGCCGGAAGCGCGCGGGATCGCGCCTCAGGGATGTGGCTGCCAACCCGTCAATTACAAGCCCGGCCCCTGGCGCGCTGTGCCCCAGGCCCGGACCGCCGCATACCCGGCCAGCGCACTACCGCAGGACAGTGCCGTGCCCCAGACCATGTCCACCAGCGTCAGTGGCAGTGGCCAGTTCTTCAGGGTGGCCAGGTTGCTGAGGTCGTAGGTGGCGTAAGCCAGCAGCCCGAACAGGGCGCCTCGCGCGGCGGCAGCGGCCCAGCGCGATGACGGCAGCGCGGGAAGAATGGCAAACACCACCAGCCCCACCGGGTACGCCAGGTAAAACGCCAGCGCCGGTAACAGCAGCGGCTGCTCACGCATCAGCGGCCCGATCCACGCCTGGTAGTGGCCGGTCATCAGCAGACCCAGCCAGAGCATGTCGGCTGCCACAAAAAAGACCAGCGCGCCGGCGTAGGCGATCCATGCGTTTTTTATCATGGGCCCATTGTGTACCGGTTGCCTGCCTGTCGCCAAGCCAGTCGCCTGCTGCGACAATCCACCGCGACATCACTTTCGGGAACCCCCATGGCCAGCAGCCTGTTTGCCCTGCTTGACGATATTGCCACGGTGCTCGACGACGTGGCGCTGCTGACCAAGGTGGCGGCCAAAAAAAGCGCCGGTGTGCTCGGTGACGACCTCGCGCTCAACGCGCAGCAGGTCGCCGGTGTCAAGGCCGACCGCGAGCTGCCCGTGGTCTGGGCGGTCGCCAGGGGCTCGCTGCTGAACAAGGCCATTCTGGTGCCGGCGGCACTGGCCATCAGCGCGTTTGCCCCCTGGGGCGTCACCCCGCTGCTGATGCTGGGCGGGGCTTTCCTGTGTTACGAGGGTTTCGAAAAACTTGCGCACAAATTCCTGCACAGCAAGGAGGAAGACGCCGCACGCAAGGAGGAGCTGCGCAAGGCGCTGGCCGACCCGGCAACCGACATGATGGCCCTCGAAAAAGACAAGATCAAGGGGGCCGTGCGCACCGATTTCATCCTGTCGGCCGAGATCATTGCGATCACGCTCGGGACGGTGCAGGGCAGTGCTTTCCTCACCCAGCTCAGCGTGCTCAGCGGGATTGCCGTCCTGATGACCGCTGGTGTGTATGGCCTGGTCGCCGGAATCGTCAAGCTCGATGACGGCGGTCTCTACCTGAGCAAAAAAACCGGCGTGCTGCGCAGCCTGGGCCTGGCCATTCTGGCCGCCGCGCCCTGGCTCATGAAGGGCCTGTCGGTGGCAGGAACCGCCGCCATGTTCCTGGTCGGCGGCGGCATCCTCACACATGGCATCGCGCCCCTGCATCACGCCATCGAGGCGCTGGCCGCGCGCGCCGGCCCCGTGCTGGGCGCCGTCACGCCGCTGCTGGCCGATGCGCTGGTCGGCATGCTGGCTGGTGCGCTGGTGCTGGCCGCCGTCAAGCTTGCTGGCAAGTTGCGGTCCCGCAGCGATTGAGGCCGCGCGGCCCCGCGCCATAATGCGCGCTCGGGTCTGCCGGCGCTGAGGGGCGCGGGCTTTCTGCAGGACAACACAACAAGCCCGCGCGGCGGGGGAGGGTCGGGGATGAACAAGCCTTACAGGTTTTCGCTGCGCCTGCGGCCCAGCATCGTGGTGCTGTTCCTGCTGCTGTCGCTGCCGCTGTTTGTGGCCACCGTCTGGTTCAACTACGCGACCAACAACAGCATTGCACGGGATACCGCGCACCAGCTCATCGAGAAAGCGCGTTTCGAAACCATCGTCAGTTCCAGTGAGCTGCTGGACCCGATCAAATCGCTGGTCAAGGTGGCCGCCAGCCTGGGCGAAGCCGAGACCGGCTTTTTCCGGCAGGAGCGTTCGGCCGCCTACATGACGGAAATGCTGGCGCACAGCAGCAACATCAGCAGTGTGTATGTGGCCTTTGACGACGGCTCCTTCCGCATGAGCCTGGTGATTCCGCCGGGCGGCAGGATCCAGGATCGCGCGCCGCCCGAACGCACGCGGCTGGCCACCCGCTGGCTGGACCGCAAGGCGCCCGGTGCAGCGATGGACCGGTATGTGTTTTTTGATGCCCAGGGCCAGCCCGCTGGCCGTTCGGAAGCGCCGGCGGTGTACGACCCGCGGGTGCGCCCCTGGTTCAAGGACTCGGTGGCGGCAGGGCGGCGGCTGTCGGTGTCCGACCCGTATATTTTTGCCACCACCGGGCTGCCGGGCATCACCATTGCCATGCCTTTTTTGGCCGACGGCAAACTGGCCGGCGTGGTTGCCGCCGACATCACGCTGGACAGCCTGTCGAAGTTTTTGGCCACGCGCCCCGTCAGCGCCCATTCACTGAGCCTGATCGTCGATGACGACGACCGCATCATTGCGCACCCGGACCCGGCGCAGGCGGTGCGGCGCGAAGACGGCAAGCTGCTGCAGAACAGCCTGTCGCGCCTGTCCAGCCCCTTGCCGGCGCTGGCGGTGGCCTCCCGGCCCGACAAAAGCAGCGAACGCTTCACCTTTGTCGATGCGCGCGGCGGGCAGGAATACGTGGCCATGTTTGCCAGCTTTCCGCCCACGGTGGGCAAGGCCTGGCGCGTGATGATCATTGCGCCGCTGAGCGATTTCTCAAAAAAGTGGACCGAAAACAACCGCAAGGTGCTGCTGTTCGGCGCCATCGCCGTGCTGCTGCAGGTCCTGCTGATCTACTTCCTGTCCAAGCTGATCGCCCGCCCCATCGAGCAGATGGAGGCCAAGGTGATCGCGGTGCAGAACTTCGTCTCGGCGCCATCGGGCAGCATCCAGTCCGGCATTCCGGAAATTGCCTCGCTGATCAAGGCGGTCGATACGCTGGACAGCACCGTCCACGCGTTTTCGGCTTTTGTGCCGCGTGGCCTGGTGCAGCAGCTGCTGAGCTCCAACCAGCGGCTGGAACTGGGCGGCAGCAGCCGCTTCCTGACGATTTTCTTTTCCGACATCGAATCCTTCTCGACCCTGGCCGAAACCAGCCCGGCGCAGGAGTTGCTGATCCGCGTCTCGGCTTACCTGGAGGCCGTGACGCGCGCCGTCAACCAAGAGCAGGGCACCATCGACAAGTTCATCGGCGACGGCGTGATGGCATTCTGGGGCGCGCCGGCGCTGCTCAAGGATCACGCCTTGCACGCCTGCGTCGCGGCGCTGCGGGCGCAGCAGACGCTGGCGCGGCTGAACCGGCAGTGGGCGCTGGAGGGCTTGCGGCCGCTCCATGTGCGCATCGGCATCCACAGCGATTCGGTGCTGGTCGGCAACATCGGCTCCAGCGAACGCATGAGCTACACCGTGATGGGCGACGGCGTGAACCTGGCCTCGCGTCTTGAAGGTGCCAACAAGGAGTTCGGCACGCGCATCTGCATCAGCCAGACGGTGTTCAAGGAGGCCGGCGAACACCTGTGGCTGCGGCCCATCAATGTGGTCACCGTCAAGGGCCGGCGCTCCGACATGGAAATTTATGAACTGGTGGGCATCCGCGGGGGCGATCCGGCGCTGGAAGCCACACCCGCAGAAATTCGCCTGTGCCAGCTCACCCAGCATGCCTACGAAGCCTTCAGCCAGGGCGACAGGGCCACCGCGTTGCATCGCTATACTGAAATTCAGGCGGAGTTTCCCGACGACCCGCTGTGCCGCGCCATGATCGCGCTGTGCCGCGAACCCGCGCGGCTGGCAAGCTGATCGTTCCCCACTCTTTCCACTCTTTTTTATTCCACTCCCAGGATTGCCATGACTGTGTCGATGTACCAAGTTTCCGTGCCCGTGTTCAAACAGATGCTGGGCGCGCTCAGTGGCGTGCTGGCCAAGGCCGAGGCCCATGTAGAGGCGAAAAAAATTGCGCCCGAAGCGCTGCTGCAGGCCCGGCTGTATCCCGACATGTTCCCGCTGATTCGCCAGGTGCAGATCGCCTGCGACTTTGCCAAAAGCGTGTCGGCGCGTATTGCCGGTGTCGAGGTGCCCGGCTATGAGGACACCGAAGCCACGTTTGCCGACCTGCAGGCGCGCATTGAAAAAACGCTGGCCTTTGTCGGCAGCCTGCAGGCAGCGCAGATCGACGGCAGCGAGGATCGCCGCATCGTGACGCAGGCCGGCACACCCAAGGAAAAAATCTTTACCGGCCAGTCCTATCTGCTGAACTACGGCCTGCCGCATTTTTTCTTCCACACCACCACCGCTTATGACATCCTGCGCCACAACGGCGTGGAGGTGGGCAAGAAGGATTACATCGGCGCTTATTGACCGGGCTTGTGGTCCGGGGCTTTCGCTGGCGTGGCGCGCGGCGGCCGGGGCCAGGGGGCCGAGGTTTCGTCGAGGTGGTTTTGCGAGCCCTGGGCAAATGGCCAGCCCTTGCGCTGAGCGCCCGGCTGTGCCGGCGTCCCGGGGGTGCCCGCAAGGCCGCTGCGCCGCGGCTCAGCGGGGTCAGCGTTTCGGGGGGCGGCAGGCCTTGGCATCGTGTCTCCTTCAATGAAGCCACCAATTTAGGCCGCGCCTTGCGGTGAAGCTGTAAGAAGACCCCGCCATTGTTGTAGGACGGAAAGGCCAATGCCGCGCTATCAAAAAAAGAGCTGTCCACGCAATTCTGGCAAGGGCTGGAGGCCTTTTTCATTCAAAAGGCGGACATTCCTGCAGGCGTGGCCCGCGGCGGGGCTGCGCGTTAGCATTCGGGCATGACCATTTTGCTGGCGCCCATGGAAGGGCTTCTGGACTTTGTGCTGCGCGATATCCTGACGCGTGCCGGCGGCGTGGACCGCTGCGTCTCGGAGTTCATCCGCATCACCGACCAGTTGCTGCCCGAACGCGTGTTCACGCGCATCGTGCCCGAGCTGCTGAACGGCGGCCGCACGCTGGCCGGTGTGCCGGTACGTGCGCAACTGCTGGGCTCGGACCCGGGATGCATGGCGGAGAACGCCGCGCGGCTGGCAGTGCTGGGCCCGGCCGGCATTGACCTGAACTTTGGCTGCCCGGCCAATATCGTGAATCGCCACGGCGGCGGCGCGGCACTGCTGAAAGAGCCGGAGACGATTGCCGCCATCGTGGCCGCGGTGCGGCGCGCGGTGCCGGCCCACCTGCCGGTGTCGGCCAAGATGCGGCTGGGCTACCACGACGACGCGCTGGCCATTGACTGTGCGCTGGCGATGGCCGGTGGCGGCGCCTGCGAACTGGTGGTGCATGCGCGCACCAAGGCGCAGGCCTACCGGCCGCCCGCCTACTGGGAGCGCATCGCCGACATCCGTGCGGCGGTGGCCATCCCCGTGGTGGCCAATGGCGAGATCTGGACCGTGGATGATGCACGCCGCTGCCGCGAGGCCTCGGGCTGCGACATGCTGATGATTGGCCGCGGCGCAGTGGCCGACCCGGGGCTGGGCCGCGCCATCCAGGCGTCCATGGGCGCCGTAGACGCGCAGCCTTTTGGCTGGCCCGAGCTGGTGCCGCTGCTGGCCGACTTCTGGCAACTGGTCTGTGCGCGGCTCGACGCGCGCTCGCGGCCGGGCCGGCTCAAGCAGTGGCTCAACTTTTTGCGCCGGCGCTTCCCTGAAGCGGAAACCGCCTACCAGTCGCTCAAGACCATCAACGATCCTGCGCTGATCGACCGCTGGCTGGCGGGCGTGGTGCAGGCGCATGTTGCCGCGCCGGCCAGCCCGCAGCGGCTGCTGCAAGCCGCCTGAAGCCGCCCGAAGCCGCTTGAGCCCGCCTGAAGCTCAGGAAAACAGCCCTTCGAAGCCGCTGACCGGCTCGAAACGCTTGTTGCGGTAAAACAGCCGCGTCGGCCCGGGCAGGGCGGCTTCGCGCACCGAATGCCTTTCATCGCCGGGGTAGCAGATCACGCGGCCGCTGTCGTCGTCAAACGATTCGGGCTGGATCACGGGCGGGCGTCGCGCACGGGCCGCGGCCAGTACGCTGTCTACCGCCCCATGCCGTGCCAGGTGCGCCAGGCTCATGATCTGCGGCGGCGCCAGCTCGATCTGTCCGGCCCAGTACTGCTGCAGCGCGTCGCGCGGGCTCAGCCAGACGCTTTCGGTGGTTTCATGGTCGTCATGGCGCGCGACCTGGCCAGCCGGCACGGAGGCGACAAAAAAGCGCGTGTCGAAGCGTTTGTTCATGACCGAAGGCCGGGCCGGCGTGATCCAGCGCGACCAGGGCAGGACCGCGCGGGTCTGCAGGCGCAGCCCCATTTGCGCCAGCATAGCGTTGAAGGTCCGGCCCTCGCGCAGCAAGGCCGCAGCCCCGGCGGCTGACGCCAGCGAATCCCCACCCTGGGCGAACAACACGCCCGACTCCTCGAAGGCCTCACGCAGCGCCGCCACATACAGCGCACCCGCCGTGAGCGGGCTGATGTCCGCTTCGCCCAGCCCCTGGTGCAACTGCGCCAGCGGCTGGTCCAAGTGCGCCTGTGCATCCAGCTCGGCATCGGCGGCATCCACCTTGCCACCCGGAAAAACATAGGCGCCGCCCAGCACATCGGACAGGCCATGGCGTTTCATCAGAAACACCTCAAGGCCGCCTGGCGCGTCGCGCAGCAGCACCACGGTGGCGGCCGGGCGCGGCGGGGTGGAAACGGTTTCGAGATTCAGTTCCATGGCGGCTTTCGGGAAGGGGCGGGGCGGTCCATTACAGTAGGGTGTGCGGTCCGAGGCTACCAGAGCCGGACCTTTTCAACGATCACCAGCAGCACAGGAGACAGCAGATGGGTATGGATTTCACGGGCCAGGTGGCCATCGTCACGGGCGCCGGCGGCGGGCTCGGCAAGCAGCATGCGCTGGCGCTGGCCAGGCGCGGCGCCAGGGTCCTCGTCAATGACCTGGGCGGCACGCGCGACGGCTCTGGCGGCTCGGCCAGCGCCGCCGAGGCGGTGGTCCAGGAAATACGCGCCGCCGGTGGCGAAGCGCTGGCCAACGGCGCCTCGGTCACCGATTTTGCCGCGGTGCAGGCCATGGTGAAGCAGGCCATGGAGGCCTGGGGCCGCATCGACATCCTGGTCAACAACGCCGGCATCCTGCGGGACAAGAGTTTCGGAAAAATGGACCTGGCCGACTTTGCGCTGGTGATGGACGTGCATCTGATGGGCGCCGTGCACTGCTGCAAGGCGGTGTGGGACATCATGGCCGCGCAGAAATACGGCCGCATCGTGATGACCACCTCCTCGTCGGGCCTGTACGGCAACTTCGGCCAGTCCAACTACGGCGCGGCCAAGATGGCGCTGGTTGGCCTGATGCAGACGCTGTCCATTGAAGGCGCCAAAAACAACATCCACGTCAACTGCCTGGCGCCGACCGCCGCCACCCGCATGACAGAAGGCCTGATGCCGGAGGAGGTGTTGCGTGCGCTGGAGCCCGAGGCCGTGGTGCCCGCCATGCTGGTGCTGGCTGCGCGTGAGGCGCCGACACGCACCATCCTGTGTGCAGGGGCTGGGACCTTCGAGTCGGCCAACATTACATTGACGCGCGGCCTGTGGCTGGGCAGCGGTGAGCTGGTGCCTGAACTGCTGGCGGCGCGGCTGGACGAGGTGCGGGAGCGCGGTGGCGAGATGGTGCCGCAAAGCGGTTCGGCGCAGGGCAGCAACGAGGTGGCGCAGGCCATGGCCCACGCCGGGAAACCGGCTACTGCGTCCAGTTAAGGCAGGCAGCGCGCAGGCAAAAAAAATGCAGCCGGGCTCGCTGGACAATGTTTCGATGTTTCGCCCGGAAGCGGAGATCGGATACCTGTCTTTGTAGCGCGAAGCCCGGCTGGCACAGCGCCAGTCTGCGACCGGCCGCGGGGCCTCGCATGCAGTCCGGCGCTGCGGTGTTGTGTAGGTGTTGTCCGTCGCCGGGGCATCTGTACCCCTGGTCTGCTATGGTTTCAGGAGCTGTAGGCGCCCGCCAATCAAGGGCTGGAGGCGCTTTTTGGTCTTGATGCCGCGTTTCCTGGCCTGAAGGCCGTAACGAAATGCAAGCCAGCCGTCGGGGCGCAGCTGTCCTACAGGCGCATGCGCGGGCAACCGACCTGGGTCCCCAAATCGCGGTTCTAGATTGAATTCAGTCGATCACCTGATCGGCGTTTTTAATCAACCGCCCTTCGGGGTTTATTCAGGAGCTACTCATGAAACTCAATCAATCTCTGACTGCTGCGATCACTGCTGCCGCCCTGGTGGCCGGTGCCGGTTTTGCTTATGCACAGACCTCTGCCCCCCAGGTGACCAACACGCCGGACGCTTCGTCGGCCCAGGGCCCGATCACACAGAACCAGGGCACCAGCAGCACCGCCCCGGGCTCGATGAACAGCAACAGCACCATGCAGAACCAGCCTTCGACCAGCATGGACAACAGCGCCAACACCACGACTTCCGTGGACACCCCGCTGCAGCCCCGCGCTGACCGCAACTAACAAGTCGGCGGATGTTGTTTGAAGACCGCGGAGAAGCGGGATGTTTGTCACCCCTTCTCCGCACTTCGAAAAACCGCTCAGGACTGAGTCATCATGACTGAACAGCAACCTTCGCAGATCGACGCCGTCCTCAAGGGCTTGGGCATCGGTTGTGCCGTGCTGGCCCTGATCCTTCCGGGCCAGGTGACTTCGCACGCTGCGCGCCAGGCGCCTTCGCGTCTGCCGGCTCAAGTGGTGGATGTCTTTGAGCACCTTCCGCGCGTGGCTGACTTTGCGCAGGAAGAGGCCTCAGCGGAAGCCCGCCAGATGGCCAACTGGGTGATGGATTCACGCGACCACCGTGGCATGCCGTTTGTCATTGTCGACAAACCGCATGTGAGGGTGTTTGTATTCAAGCCGGACGGAACGCTGGATGGCGCCACCCCGGCGCTGATGGGCTCGGCGATTGGCGATGATTCGGTGCAGGGTATTGGTGAACGCGCCATGTCCGCCATTCGCCCGCACGAGCGAACCACACCCGCCGGGCGGTTTGTGACGCAGCCGGGCGTCAATGCGGCAGGTGAAGACATTGTGTGGGTGGACTACAGCGCCGCGGTGTCCATGCACCGGGTGCGCGCGACCGTGGCCAGCGAGCGCCGCCTGCAACGGCTGGCTTCGCCGACGCCGGATGACAACCGCATCTCCTTCGGTTGCATCAACCTGCCGGTCGCCTTTTATGAAGGCGTGGTTCGCCCTGCGCTGGGCGCGCAGCGGGGCGTGGTTTATATCCTGCCGGAAACCCGCCCTCTGCAAGCCGTGTTCCGCGGCCTGCCCACACCCGGCGCCGCCTGAAAACGCCTGAGTCCTGGCCTCCGTGCATCAAGGGTCTGCCTCCTGGCGTGTCGGATAAAACCTACACCTGCAAATCGCCGGGTTTCCTGACGCATGGTCCAAAAGCGCTTGAAGCGCCAGTGGAACTGACTCAGCAGCTATCGAAAAGATAGCGCTCACTGCGCGGCCTCAACAAGGCTTGCCAAATACCGCGTCCTCTGGGTAGGATGTGTCCTACATCGCCGGTCGGTCCGGCGGTGCAGCCACACCTTCAATCCCCAGGACACCGGAATGCGCATTCGAGGCAGGACGCCATTGCTCGCAAGGGCCTTTTTGGGGCCGCTGTTGCTCCTGTCTTCTTCCGTGTTTGCCATGCAGGATTTGCCCGCGCCGGCAGACACCGTGCAGGCCGATTTTGGCGGGCAGGTGGCTTCGCGCGATGCCCGCTACGCCGCCGCCTGGGTGCTGGCCTCGGCCGACAACGGGAATTTGCCTTTTGTCATCGTGGACAAAAAAGAGGCGCGCATGTTTGTGTTTGACGGCGCCGGGCGTTTGCGTGGGGCCACGGCGGCGCTGCTGGGGCTGGCCGGCGGTGACCGCGCGGTGCCGGGTATTGGTGAGCGGCCCCTGGCGCAGATCCTGCCTTCCGAGCGGACAACCCCCGCCGGCCGTTATCTGTCGCAGGCGGGCCTCAATCTGCAGGGCGAGCAGGTGATCTGGGTGAACTACAACGAAGGACTGGCGATCCACCGCCTTCGCCCCGGCAAGAGCCAGGAGCAGCGCCGCGAGCGGCTGGCGTCGGGCACCCCCAAGGACAACCGCATTTCACTGGGTTGCGTGGTGGTGCCGGTGGCGTTTTACGAATCCGTGGTCAGCCCCGTGCTGGGCAACACGCGTGGCGTGGTGTACATCCTGCCGGAGGACACGCCGGTGTACGCGCTGTTTGACGCGCTGTCGCATTGAATCCTGCGGGCGCCAGTCTCAGTTGCGCGGCGACCGGTAGGGGCGCACCCGCCCTTGGTCCCGGTCCAGCCCAT
>CAMLDT010000093.1 GCA_946479075.1 uncultured Polaromonas sp. | reverse complement strand
CGTCGTTTTACCGACGCCGCCCTTGGGATTGGCAATCACAACCACAGGCATGGAGTTCTCCCGATGTTTGAGCACTATGGTAACGGCAGGCGCCGCGGCGGCCAAACGGCACGCTCTCCCGCGCCGGCGGCACGGCGTCGCCCAGTTACGGCTTCCGGACTGAAAATATTGGTCAAAAGTGGCCCTAGCCCTTATGGGACGGGCGTGGGCAGCTGCAATTTTGATAGCAAGCCGCGGCCCGGCGCAGAGGCCTACTGCCGCCCGTCGCGAATCTGCTGGCGCATCTTGTCCTGCTCCCGGCGCTCCACGCACACCGGGTGGTTCTTGAAGCGCTGCCTCGCGCACTGCTCGTTCATGCAGATCTGAAAGCCCAGCAGTATGCGGTCTTCACAGGCCTGTTTGGGATCGGTCGGCCCCGCGGGCGCCGCAGCGCGCTCGGCAACCGCGGGTGCCACAGGTTCGGGGGCCGGAACCGCCACCGCCGGACGGGGCGCGGCGGGCTTTTCGGCGGGCTTGCTCACCACCCGCTTGGGCGCTGGCTTGGCTGCCGGTGCCGGTGAGGCAGCAGCGGCGGGCGGCGCTGCTGCGGCACTGGCACTGGCAGAAGCGGCTGGCGACGGCGCGGGGCTGGCATCCCCCGCCAAGGCACCGGCCGGAGCGGCTGCGGTGTCGTCCGGCGTGCCGGAACCCGGCAGAAAGCTGAACGCCAGGCCCGCCAGCGCCAGCACGGCGACCCCTGCCGCGGCATACACCGGTGTTCTGGACCGGACCGCCGCCGGCGCCCCGGCGGGGGCGGCGGGAGGAACCGGGGCACTGGACGGCGCAGCCACGGGTACGGGTGCAGCGGACACAGCCGCAGCAACCCGAACCGCTTCGGCAGGCGGCGGTACGGGTACGGGTACGGGTACGGGTACGGGTACGGGTACGGGTACGGGTGCGGGTGCGGGGGGCGCTGGCTCTGGCGTGACTGCCTCAGGGGTGGCGGGCACGGCGGGCACCGGAACCGCGGCGCTGCTTTGGGCCAGCCGGGTCCATTCGCCCCCCAGCGCTGGCGCAGCACTTCCCGTCGCCGCTTCGTCAACGCCGCTGCTGCCCAGCCTCTTCAGCCGCCGGCGTGCCAGGTCGGCATAAATGCCCGAAGGAAAGCGGTCCAGAAAACCTTCCAGGTCCTCGATGTCCTCGGAATCCTTGATGTCTTTCCAGTAGACCAGTTCGAGCTCCTGGGTCACCGTCGAACCGGTGGCCGTGCCGGTGCCTGTGCCAGTGCCAGAACCCAGCTTGACCGTGGAACCGCCAGCGCGTGAGCGTTGCAAGCCGGTGTCGGTGGCGTTGCCGCCGCGGCGTCCCGGCTGGCTGACCGGGGGAACAATGGTCGGATCCTCCGCCTGCCCGCTGGCGTCCTGCAGGGCCAGGGAAAACTCCTGCGCGCTGCCGAAGCGCTGCTCGCGGTTTTTGGCCAGTGCCCGCGCCAGCACCGTGTCGATGGCTGGCGGCAGCATGGGGTTGACGCTGCTGGGCGCGGCCGGCGTGTGGTTGACGATCTGCTGGATGATGGCGAAGTCGGTGTCGCCGTCAAACGGACGCTTTCCGGTGAGCAACTGGTACAGCACGATGCCGACCGCAAACAGGTCGGCGCGCGCGTCAATCGGCTGACCCTGCACCTGCTCGGGCGACATGTACTTGAGCGTGCCGACCATGGAGCCCTGGGTGCGCGTGACCTCGCCGGAATCCTGGATGCGGGCCACGCCAAAGTCGGTCAGCTTGACCCGCCCGTCCGCCTCGATCAGCAGGTTGGCCGGCTTGACGTCGCGGTGCACGATGGACTGGCGGTGCGCGTACTCCAGCGCCGACAGCAGTTCGCGCATCATGGCCAGCGACTGCTCCAGCGAGAACCGCTTGCCGCCGTCCAGGTGGTGTTTCAGGTCCTCGCCCTGGATGAACTCCATGACCAGGAAGGCCATGTCGCCATGGCGGTCCGAGTCGTAGACGCTGACGATGTTGGGATGCTGCAGGCGCGCCGCCGAGTGGGCCTCGGTCTTGAAACGCGCTTCGTACTCGGCGGCGGCTTCTTCCGAGAGGTTCTCGACCTTGATGGTCTTGATCGCCACGCGGCGGTTCAGGTTGGGGTCCCGCGCCTCATAGACCAGGCCCATCGCGCCCTTGCCCAGCACGCGGATGATGTCGTAACGGCCAAGCTTGTTCAGGCTCATGAAGGTGAAGCGCCCCGGAAACGTCTGGAAACAAAAAAAGATTCTAGCCTGCAAGCCCGCAGGCCAGCCTCAGCTGCCAATGGAAAAACGGATCAGCGGACTGCCTTCACGCCGCTCGCAGCCAGCGCTGATCTGGCCGCTGCCCACCAGGTAACACTCGGTGCGGCGCAGCACCACCGCCTCCCTCTGGTTGCCGAAATACACCCAGGTCCCATAACTCGACGCATCGCTGAGCACAAACTGGCCGCCGCGCCATTCCAGCGTGGCGTGCATGCGCGAAACGCGCGGGTCGTTGAGCGCCAGGGTGGCACCCGCGCCGCGCCCGATGGAAATCGCCAGGCTGCGCGCATCGATCCGCACCGTCTGCCCGCCGGCTTCCAGCGACAGCACCTGCGGCGAGGCGCTGGCGGCCATGGACCGGCCCATCATGGTGGCGTCTTCGTCGTGGTCCGCCTGCCATTCCACGCGGTACACATGGCTGGCCTCGGCCCGTCCGCGCAAATGCATGGGCCCCAGGCTGCGCAGGCTGGCCTGCTGCAAGGGCCCCAGCGCCGACCAGACGTTTTGCGTGGTCAGGATTTGCGCCGCGCCGGCGAGGTCCGCCAGGCGGGCCGCCGAATTGACGGTGTCGCCAAAACAGTCGCCATCGATCTCCACCACCTCGCCGGATTCGATGCCCATCTGCATCTGCACCGGCGCGCCGCTGCCGCCGGCGCGTATGGGCTTTTCAAGAAAGCGCTTCTGGATGCTGATGCAGGCCGCAAGCGCATCGCCTTCCTGGGGAAACACCACAAACAGGCCGTCGCCCAGCAGCTTGACCACACGGCCGCTGTGCTGCTCGAACACCTGGCTCAGCGCGCCAACCAGCTGCGTGACAAACCGCGAGGCGGTTTCGTCCCCGAGCCGCTCGAACATGCTGGTGCTGCCCACCAGGTCGGCAAACACCACCGTGGTCATGCAGGCGTCACCGCAAACAAAGGCATGAGGAAAACGGCAGCGCGGGCAGCTTCAGGCGTCGATACGTAAGCATTTGTTCTCATTGCGCGGATTTTCACCCAAAAGCCGCAGAGGCCCTTGTGCGGTTTTTACACCTTGCCCGCCAGCCCGGCCGGCGCACCCTGTGCCTAGCGAAAGCCGTCCCACAGCAGCTTGATGCCGGTCAGGAACATGCCGATGTAAAGAACCCGGTAGAACAGCACCGGGTCAATGCGCCTGGCCATGCGCACGCCGGCCCAGACACCGACCGGCGCCAGCGGCAACAGCACCAGCGAGGTCGCCATGTTGCGGGTGTCCAGCAAGCCCAGCCAGGCATACGGAATCCACTTGGAGAGATTGATCACAAAGAAGAAAAACGCCATGGTGGCCGTGAATCTCAGGGGCGACAGCTTCAGGGGGATCACATAAGCATTGATGGGCGGCCCGCCGGCATGGGAGATGAAGCTGGTGAAGCCGGACATCACCCCGAGCAGCGCCCCCAGCCAGCGCGGCGGCGGCGGACTGTCAGGCCGGGGCGGGAAAGCCAGCCGCTGCGCCAGGAACAGCAGGGTGAAGGCGCCGACAATCCCGGCCACGGTGCGGGCCGGCATGATGCTGAACAGCAGCATGCCGACCAGGGTGCCCAGCAGGCCGAAAGGCAGCAAAAATTTCACCAGCCGCATGTCGAAATCCTTGCGAAAGGCCGCCAGGCCCAGGATGTCGATCAGCAGCAGGATGGGCATGAGGATGGCCGCAGCTTGCGGCACCGTCACGGCCAGCGCCATGATCGGGACGGCCAGCGAACCGAAGCCCGCGCCAAAGCCGCTCTTGCCAATGCCCATCAACAGGACGGCCGGAATCGCGACGGCGTAAAAAAAGGGATCGGTGATGAGCGGAAAGGTCACGGGCGCGTCAAAAAAAGAAAGGCCCTGCCGGAAGGCAGGCGCAGCAGCCGCCGATTATCAGCCGGAAGGCAGCTGCGCCGGGTCCGGCCAGCGTTTATGCATCAAATCGGGCTCCAGCCCTTTATTGACGGGCGCTGGCAGCTACTACTTTCATAGCAAGCCGCGTCGCCTTGTGGCTACTCGTGGGTCTCCAGACCCAAATAGGCCTTCTGGATTTCCGGTCGTGTCAGCAGCTCGCTGGCCTGGCCCTCGGCGACGATGCGCCCTTCTTCCATGACATAGGCGCGGCTGGCAATTTCCATGGCCATGGCCACGTTCTGCTCGACCAGCAGCACCGAGGTGCCCTGCGCGTTGATCTGGCGGATGGCGCGGAACATGTCCAGCACGATGGCCGGCGCCAGGCCCAGCGAGGGCTCGTCCAGCAGCAGCAGTTTGGGCTGCGCCATCAGCGCGCGGCCAATGGCCACCATCTGCTGCTGCCCGCCCGACAGCGCGCCGGCCGGGCTGCCCAGCTTGACCTTGAGCGCCGGAAACAGTGACAGCACCTGTTCGAGCGAGGCCTTGCGATGGACTTTGGCCTGACGGATGAAACTGCCGAGTTCGAGGTTGTCCAGCACGGTCATCTGCGTGAACAGGCGCCGGCCTTCCGGAACGATGGCGATGCCCTCCTCACAGAAACGGTGGCTGGGCAGTTGCGTGATGTCCTTGCCGTTGAAACGCAGGCCACCTTCGCGCACACGGTGCATGCCGGCAATGGCGTTGATCAGCGTGGTCTTGCCGGCGCCGTTGGGGCCGACCACACACACCAGCTCGGCAGGCTGGACTTTCAGCGTCACGCCCCACAGGGCGGGCGCTGCGCCGTAGTTGACCAGGATGTTGTTGACTTCAAGCATGGGGGGTCCCCAGGTAGGCGCTGACCACGTCGGCGTTTTGCATGACTTCCTGCGCCGGCCCGACCGCAATGAGCTTGCCGTGGTTGAGCACCGCCACGCGGTCGGCCAGCGCCATCACCGCGCGCATCACATGTTCGACAAACACGATGGTGGCGCCGCGGTCGCGGATCTTGCGGATCAGCGCAATCGCTTCGTTGATCTCGCCCGGGGTGAGGCCCGACAGGACCTCGTCAAGCAGCACCAGGCGCGGGCGCGAAGCCAGCGCACGGGTCAGCTCCAGGAACTTGCGCTGGTGCAGGTTCAGGTCGTCGGGCAGGGCATCGGCCTTGTCCTGCAGGCCGGTGAATTCCAGCCATTTCCAGGCCTCGGCCGTGGCCTGCTCCTGGTTCAGCGCGGCGCCGCCGAACATCGCCACCAGCGAGACGTTCTGCAGCACCGTCAGGTGCGCAAACGGCCGCGGGATCTGGTAGGTGCGCGCAATACCGGCCTGGGCAATGCTGTGCGCTTCCAGGCCCGCCAGTTGGCGGCCCTCGAAGAACATCTGCCCGCCGGTGGCCGGAAAGTGCCCGCTCACGACATTGATGAAGGTGGATTTGCCAGAGCCGTTGGGCCCCAGCAGGCCGAGGATTTCACCCTCATGGACTTGCAGCGTCACGCCGTCCAGCGCCTGCACGCCGCGAAACGCCTTCGACAGTTCGCGCACGTCCAGCAGCACCTTGCCGGAGGACGGCGGCGCTGCGGTGTCGGCTGGGCCTGCTGCCAGCACCGGCGGCACCGACCGCTTGCCGGCCGTGCGCTTGAGGAAGTAGCCGAGGATGCCGTTGGGCATGAACAGGATCACCAGCACCAGGATCACACCGACCGCTGCCTTGCCGGCGATGGGGTGGTTGCCCGCCGTGAAGAAATACATCAGGCAGGTGATGGCGACCGCGCCCACCGCCGGGCCGGCCCAGTGGCGCGTTCCGCCCAGCACGCTCATCAACACCACGGTCAGCGGCACCACGATGGTGAAGGTTTCACCCGCCGTGACGTAAGAGACAAACAGCGCGTGGATGCCACCGGCCAGGCCAGCGAGCGCGCAGGAGATGCCAAAGGCCAGCAGCTTGTAGCGAAAGGTCGGCACCCCCATGACCTCGGCCACGTCCTCGTCGTCATGGATGGCGAAGAGGCCCAGCCCCAGCCGCGAGGCGTGAATGCGGTAAGAGACCAGCATGGTGCCCACCGCGCCTATCAGTGCCATCAGATAGATCGATGAAGACGCCGTCGGCCCCAGCGCAGGCACGGCCACCGCATTGAGGTAAATGCCGGGGCCGCCGTCGATGCGGGTATTGAGCACGATGGTGCCGACCACAAAGGTGATGGCCAGCGTGAGCAGGGCGAACAGCTCACCCCGCACCGACTTGACGCGGAACACCACGGCTCCCAGCGCCATGCCCAGCAGCGCCGCCAGCAGCGCCGCCATCGGCAGGGTCCAGAGGAAGGGCCAGTTGAGGTTGGCCGACAGCCCTGCCGAGGTGTACATGCCGATGCCGAAAAAAGCACCGTGACCGAAGGAGAAGTAGCCCGAATAACCCGACAGGATGTTCCAGGACAGCGCCAGGATCATCCAGTGGCAGATCAGGTAGAGGAAGGACTCGTAGAAAGACGGCAGGCCCAGCCAGGGCACGCTGGCCAGCAGCACGCCTGCACCGAGGATGCCGATGATGGTTTTGTTCATGACTACAGTTTTCCTGGACGAAACAGCAGCATCACGATCAGCAGCGAGAACGAGACGATGGGCGCCCACGAAGGCGCGGCCACGGCCATGGTGACGGCCTCGCTCACGCCGATGATGATGCCGGCCACCAGCGGCCCGAGCGCACTGCCCAGGCCACCGAGCATGACCGCCGCAAAAATCACACCCACCCAGGCAAAGATCTGCGAGGGTGTGAGGGTGAAGGTCAGGGCCAGGCAAATGCCGGCCACCGCGGCAAGCGCCGCACAGATGCCTGCCAGCATCAGCGACATGCCTTTCTGGTTGATGCCGAAGGCCGAGGCAATCGGCCCGTCCTCCGCCATGGCCCGCAGCGCCTTGCCGAGATCGGTGTAACGCATGGCGGCCCAGATCAGCAGCGACAGGCTCACCGCAATCAGCAGCGTCACCAGTTCAGGCACCGGGATATACAGCGAGCCGATGGTGAACTTCTGGTCGTTGTAATGCGATTCCAGACGGCGAAAATCCGCCGTCCAGACCGCCTGGATGATGCTTTCCATCACCACCGTGATGCCAAAGGTGACCAGCAGCGAATTGAACGGCGAGATCGCAAAACGCGACAACACCCACTGCATGCCGACACCGAACACAAAAAACAGCGGCGGCAGGATCAGCAGGCTCAGCAGCGGATCCACATGCCACACCGTGGCCATGTGGTAACTCATGTAGGCGGCCAGGAACACCAGGCCAAAGTGGGCCAGGTTGATCTGGCGCAGCATTCCCCAGGTCAGGCCCAGTCCCAGACCAATCAGGCCGTAGAGGCCACCGATGAAAATCCCCGAGAGGATGGACTGGGCGAGCAGGTTGAAACTCGGGAAACTCATGGTGGCTCGCTGCGTCAGTTGACCTGGAGCTTCACGCCCGGCGGTGCGAACTGGGCGGGGTGCACCACCACCCACTTGCCGTTTTGCACCTGCTTGATCTTCATCAGGTCGTCGCCGTAGTTGCCGGGACCGTCAAAGCGCAGGCGGCCGTGGATGGTATCCACGCGGTTCTTGCGCAGCCAGACAGCAATCGCCTTGTCGTCGAAGCTGTTGGCGCCACGCACGCCGGCTTCGAGGATCTGCCATGCCGAGTAGGAGGCTGCCGCCTGCACCTCCACCGAGGTGTCAGGCAGGTTGGCCTTGGTCGCACGTTCGTTGAACAGCTTGACGAATTCAGCCGCCACGGGATTGGACGTAAACGGTGCGTGCTCTTCAAAAATCGTCAACGACAGCGCGTTTTTGCCATCGGGCGACTTGGTCATGGGGCCAGGTGCGGGATAGGTGTGGAAATGGATGGGCGGCGCGTAGTCAATCTTTTTCATCGCGTCGAGCAGCATGTTGCCTTCCAGGCCAATGTCACCGATCCAGACCAGGTCCGGTTTGGCGTCCTTCACACGCGCGGCAATCGGTCCGAAGTCGCGGTTGCCGAAGTCCCATTCAAGGAACAGCACTTCCTGCAGGCCGCGCTTTTTGGCGACTTCCCGCGCGCCCAGCGACATGAAGTGGATGGAGGGGAACTTGCTGGTGACAAAAGCCACGGTTTTCGGTGGCTTGGGCGAGGCGGCCAGCGCATCAAACACCGAATTCGGCACCGTGGTGCCGGGGTCAGAGCCCAGCGACCAGGCCGGAAAAGCCATGTCGTACTTGGACAATGAGGGGATGCCGAAGGTGTGGTGCACCAGCACCTTGTTGTAGCGTTGCGCGACGCCCATGGCCGACAGAATCGCCCCGGTGGCGTAAGGGCCCATCAGCAGGTCCACCTTGTCCGAAGTCACCAGTTGCTCGTACAGCGTCCGTGCCAGTTCCGGCTTGGACTGGTCGTCCTTGACGATCCACTCGACCTTGCGGCCCAGCAGACCGCCTTTGGCATTGAGCTGCTCCACGTAAATTTCGCCGACCAGCTTGTGCGTCAGCGCCGTGGTGGCCAGCGGTCCGGTCAGTGCCAGCGTGCTGCCGATGCGCAGCGGCGCGGGTGCTTGCGCCGCGGCCGGCAAGCCGGCCAGAAGTGCCGCGCTCGCGGCGACGGTGCCTAACAGTGCCTTCAAGAACTTCATGGTGTTGTCTCCTGTTGATTTATGGAAAGGTCGCGGAAAAACGGGGTGCGAGGGCAAGCTCAGTCGCAGGTTCAGTCGATCTGCGCGCCCGAGCGTTTGACCAGCTCGGACCATTTCGAAATTTCAGCGCGGCCGAATGCCGCCAGTTCGTCGGGCTTCATGGTGCGCAGTTCCAACCCCTGGGCGCCCAGCTTGGCCACCACATCGGTGTTGGCCATGACCTGGGCAGCTGCGTCACGCAATTTCGCCAGCACCGGCGCCGGCGTGGCCGCAGGCGCGTACAACATGAACCACGCCACCAGGTCGAACTCGCCGGGGACCTGTTCGCTGATGGAAGGCACCTCGGGCGCCGCGGCACTGCGCTTGGTGCTGGAAGCGCCCAGCGCGCGCAGCTTGCCTGCCCTGATCTGAGGCAACACGGCGGCCGGGTGGTAGAACATGAATTGCACCTGCCCGGCCATCACGTCGGACATCGCCAGCCCGCCCTCCTTGTACGGCACATGCACCATCTCGCCGCCCAGGCGTGCCTTGAGCAGCTCGCCCGCCAGGTGGCCCGAGGTGCCGTTGCCGGCGGAGGCAAAACTCACGCCCCCGGGCCTGGCGGCCTGCGCTGCCAGGTCTTTCACCGACTTCAGGGGCGAATTGGCAGCCACCACCAGCAGCGTCGGTGTGTAGCCGGCGAAAGCCACAGGCGCAAAGTCCTTGAGCGGGTCATAAGGCAGCCGCTTGTACAGCGAGGCATTGATGGCGTGTGTGCCCACGGTGCCCATGACAATGGTGTAGCCGTCGGCCGGCGACTTGGCCACCAGGTCAGAGCCGATCACGCCGCCGGCGCCCGCACGGTTTTCAACCACCACGGTCTGGCCCAAAGGCTTGCCCAGCGCCTCGGCAATCACGCGCGAAATGATGTCGGTGGTCGTGCCCGGGCCAAACGGCACCACCAGCTTGACAGGCCGCGACGGGTAATCCTGGGCCTGCGCAAGCGCCGGGGCCAGGCCGACGGCTGCGGCGGCCAGGGCGGCAAGCAGGGAGCGTCGCGCCATGGCACGGTGAGATGCGGAAAAAAGTGATTTCATGGGTTGGTAACTTGTGAAGGTGTGGAAGGAACACGCGGGGTCCAGCCGTCGCGGAATTCCGCGTTGTGCTGACCCAGCAGGGGCGGCGCCGTGATGTCGAGCGAGCGCTGACCATCAAACGACACCGGCGAACGCACGCTGCGGTAAGTGCCCGCGACCGGATGTGCGGTTTCGACGAACAGCTGGAGGTGCTGCGCCTGTGGATCCGCGGGCACCTCGGCCGTGGTGTACATGGGCGCATGCGGCACATCCTGGGCCTCCAGGCGGCGGCACCATTCAGCGCGGTCATGCTGCGCGAAGATCGGGCCCAGCACCGCAATCATGTCCTCCTGATGGGCAATGCGCGCCTCGCGCGTGGCAAAACGCTCGTCATCAAAGATGTCCGGCTTTTCCAGCGCGGCCGCCAGGCCCTGCCAAAACTTCGGCGGCGAGGACATGTGCAGCGCGATCCACTTGCCGTCCGAGCACTGCATCACATAGGACTGCGACACGCTGGGCCGGCTGAACGGGCCCATCACTTCGTTTTCGGAGAACAGATGCTGGAAGGCGTCGATGTTGAAGTGCGTCATGGCCTCGAACATCGAGACTTCGACCTTGCGGCCCACGCCGGTGGTGTGGCGCTCATGCAGCGCGCCCAGAATGCCGTAGGCTGCGTAAAAACCGGTCAGCGAATCGGCCATGGCCGGGCCAAGAACGCGTGGATCTTTCGGATTCACCAGCAGCCCCAGAAAGCCGCTGACCGCCTGGGCGACCGTGTCATAGGCCGGACGCTGCGCCGAGGGGCCGGTCGCACCGAAACCACTGATGGCGGCATAAATCAGCCGTGGATTCAGCGCACGCAGGCGTTCCTCCCCTGCACCGATCTGTTCGGCCACACCGGGCCTGAAGTTCTGGATGTACACATCCGCGCCCTTGATGAGTTCATCAAACTGCGCCCGGTCTTCCGCCAGCTTGGTGTTCAGCGTGATGCTGCGCTTGTTGCGGTTGTAGGTCTGGAAATGCGGGCTGTAGAGGCCGCCCTTGAAGGCGCGAAACGGATCGCCTGTGCCCGGCAGTTCAACCTTGACCACATCGGCGCCCAGATCCGCCAGCAGCATGGAGGCCGCCGGCCCGGTGATGAAGGTGCCGTGTTCGACCACACGCACACCCGCCAGAACCTTGCTCATGCCTGGCGCTCCGGCGGCATGTTGCCGGTGTATTCCAGTTCCCGGGTCGCCTGGTAGGACAAGGCAAAACCAATGGGGTCGGTCAGCTCTTCATTGAGGTGGGCAATCAGGCTGGCCGTGCGGGCCAGCATGGGCACGCCCTTGAGCGCGTTCACGGGAAAGTCCACCCCCAGCAGCACGGCAGGAATGGCGCCGGAAACATTCAGCTTGAGCGCCTTGCCGACCACGTCGGGGATCACGGCCTCGATGGCGCGGGCAATCTCCACGTAGCGCTGGCCGCCGCCGGCCTTGGCCGAAACTTCAAACAGCTTGCCGACCCGCGGGTCCAGCGCCTTGTGTTCAGGATGGCCGTAGCCGGCAATCGGTTGCTTGCGCGCACGCAAATCGGCGACCACCACGCGCGCTGCCGCGGTGACGTCGCCCTGGTGATTCGCCGCTTCCTTTTCGACCGCCAGAAACAGGCGGCCAGCGGTTTCGGAAGCACCCAGAATCACCGAGCCCGAGCCCAGGATGCCGGCAGCCACTGCGCCCTGCATTGCGTCGGGTGCGGCGGCCAGGGTCATGCGTGCTGCCTGCACACTGGGCACCAGGCCGTGTTCGGCAATGGCCACCAGCGTGGCATTGAGCACGGCGCTGGTCGCGGCATCGGCACGGCGGCCGGTCACCAGCAGGAAAAAATAGTCGCCGAAGTTGATCTGTCCGATCAGTTCTTGCGCGAGGTCAGCACCGCGAACGACGATGGTGTGTTCGTTCGAGGTGCAGATGGCGGAACGTGGCACGGTGGCCTTGCCGATTTTCAATGGCTTCTCCAGTAAAAGTGCGCGAGGTGGTTCAGGCGCTGGCGACCAGCCGGAAGTCGTACTTCGCGCTGTAGAACGTTTTATCGAGGGTGCGGCCATCGGGTGCCTGGCCGGCCGGATGTGTGTCGAAATCCACGATCAGGCTGTTGCGCACGCCGAACACCGCGTCCGAGTCGATGTAGGGGCTGTCCGAAACAAAAATGTGCGTGGTCAGACCTTCGTGGCCTGGGGCGCTCAACATCATGTGCATGTGACCGGGACGGTTCGGGTGGCGGCCCATGCGGTGCAACATGCCACCCACCGGCCCGTCGGCCGGGACCGGATAAAACGAGGGCTTGATGGACCAGAAGCGGTAGTTGCCGTCGGCATCGGTGTAAAAACGCGCGCGCAGTGACATGCCTGCGTCCTCGCCTTTTTGCATGTCGTAAAACCCTTCGCCGTCGCCCGACCAGACATCCACGGCGCAGTGCGCAATGGGTTTGCCGGCAAGGTCGGTCACGCGGCCGTGGTAGTAACACGGCTCGCCCGGATGGCCGGCGCCGATGTCGGCACCCAGCGGCAGCTCGGGGGCGCCCTCCCAGTAAAACGGGCCCTGCACCGTGGCTTCGGTCGGCGCATCGACGCCGGTGCGTGCCTTGTGCGCCGCAGCGCCTTTGGCCTGTTCGATGGCCACCACCAGCATCGAGATGCCCAGCGTGTCGCTCAGCAGGATGAACTCCTGGCGTTTCTCGTCACACATCTTGCCGGTGGCGGTGAGGAACTGGATCGCCGTCATCCATTCATCGGGGGTGAGTTGTACATCCCGCACAAAAGCGTGCGCGTGTTTCACGAGGGAAGTCATCACCTGCTTGAACCGGGCGTCCTGGCAGTCCGCCATGCGGTCCACCACGGCTTGTGCCAGGTCCTGTGCTTCGAGTTGCGCCATGTTTTTGTCTCCTGTTTC
This sequence comes from uncultured Polaromonas sp., assembly GCA_946479075.1. The sequence goes on along the minus strand of CAMLDT010000093.1, from coordinate 371 downwards.
TGGGGGTGCCCGGGGGGCGTGGCAATAAGAAAGCCTTGCGAGTCTAGGATGTCACGCCACACCCGGGAAGTGATTAATTTCCACCGTTATCATCGATGGCATCAATGATTGATTTCGGGGACTTTCATGGAACTTCGCCACGTCCGTTATTTCGATGCCATCGCCGAAACCCTGAACTTCACGCGGGCGGCTGAACGCCTTCACGTCACCCAGTCCACGCTGTCGCACCAGATCCGGCAGATGGAAGACGAACTCGGCGTCGAGCTGTTTGACCGCAGTGCCAAGAAAATACGCATGACCGAGTCCGGCGAACTTCTGCGCACCTACCTGACGCCCGCGCTGGAGCAGATCGACCGCGGCGTGCAGGCCCT
>CAMLDT010000092.1 GCA_946479075.1 uncultured Polaromonas sp. | reverse complement strand
CCTCGACGGCGTTGCAGACGTCGGCGCGCAGCATGTTCTCGCCGAAGAACTGGTGAAACATCTGGCCGACCGGGCTTTTCAGGAAGGCGACGCCGCCGGAATGCCCCGGGCAATGCCAGGAGTAGGAGCCGTCTTCGGCATAGTCCAGCAGCGCCTTGAAAAACGGCGGCTGCACGCTTTCGAGGTAACTCTTGGCCTCGCGGATGATGTGGCGCGCCACGAACTCGGGCGTGTCCTCGAACATGTGGATGAAACCGTGCAACTCGCGCAGAATGTCGTTCGGGATGTGGCGTGAGGTTTTGGTCTCGCCATAGACGTAAATCGGCACATCCAGGTTCTTGCGCCGCACTTCTTCGATGAAGTGGCGCAGGTTCACGACCGCAGGGTCCAGGTCAGGGCCGGGCGTGAATTCCTCGTCGTCAATCGACAGGATGAAGGCGCTGGCGCGGCTTTGTTGTTGCGCAAACTGCGACAGATCGCCATAACTGGTGACACCCAGCACTTCAAAGCCCTCCGTTTCAATCGCCTGGGCCAGCGCGCGGATGCCCAGGCCGGAGGTGTTTTCGGAACGGAAATCTTCGTCGATGATGACGATGGGAAAACGGAATTTCATCAAGAGGCCTTTGCCTGGAACTGCCAAAAAAATCGAATCAGGGCCGAAGTGTAAGGACATTTGAAAAGTCCGGCGGCTGCTTGTCCTTCGCAGGGCCGGGTTAAGCTTGCCAATTCACGCTTCTGGCCCAAAATGTGGCTTTTCGGAAACGCAGGGAGACTCAACATGAGTGAATCAAGCATCTGGTGGCTTCTAGCAGGCGGCGCCGTCGCGCTGGAACTGGTCACAGGCACCTTTTATCTGCTGATGCTGGCCCTGGGCATGATTGCCGGTGCGTTGGCGGCGCACCTGGGGCTGTCGGTGGTCATGCAGATCGTGGTGTCCGCCCTGGTCGGTGGCGGTGCGGTCGCCCTGTGGCATTTCAAGCGCAGCAAGGAGCCACAGCCCGTTGCCGCCAACGCCAATCGCGATGTCCAGATGGACATCGGTGAAACGGTTCATGTGCTGCAATGGAATGAAGATGCCACGGCCAGCGTCAAATACCGCGGCGCCCAGTGGACGGTGGAACTGATGGACCGCCAAACTGCGCCGCAGCCCGGCCTGTTCAGGGTGCGGCAACTCAATGGCAACCGGCTTGTGGTCGACAAGGCCTGACAGGGCCTGAGCTTGCAGCTCCCCTGCCCCGTATCGCAGCGATTATTTTGTTTTAACCGGAGAACTCCATGGAAATTGCACTCGTCGTTCTGGTGATTGCCTTCATTTTTATTGCACGCAGCATCAAGGTGGTGCCGCAGCAAAACGCCTGGGTGGTCGAGCGTCTGGGCAAGTTTCATGGCAGCCTGACGCCGGGCCTGAACTTCCTGATCCCCTTCATTGACCGCGTGGCTTACAAACATTCGCTCAAGGAAATTCCGCTGGATGTGCCCAGCCAGGTCTGCATCACGCGCGACAACACGCAACTGCAGGTCGATGGCATCCTGTATTTCCAGGTCACCGACCCGATGCGCGCCAGCTACGGTTCGTCCAACTACATCGTCGCCGTCACGCAGCTGGCGCAGACCTCGCTGCGCTCGGTCATCGGCAAACTCGAACTCGACAAGACCTTTGAAGAACGCGACATCATCAACGCCCAGGTGGTCGCAGCCATCGACGAGGCCGCCCTGAACTGGGGCGTCAAGGTGTTGCGTTATGAAATCAAGGACCTGACTCCCCCCAAGGAAATCCTTCACGCCATGCAGTCACAGATCACGGCAGAACGTGAGAAACGCGCGCTGATTGCGGCCTCCGAGGGCCGCCGCCAGGAACAGATCAACATTGCCACCGGCGAACGTGAAGCCTTCATCGCCCGTTCCGAGGGCGAAAAACTGGCCGCCATCAACAACGCGCAGGGTGAAGCCGCGGCCATTACCGCTGTGGCGGAAGCCAACGCGCGGGCCATCGAGGTGGTCGCAGCCGCCATCCGGCAACCCGGCGGTGAAATGGCTGTGCAGCTCAAGGTGGCTGAAAAAGCCGTGGACGCCTATTCCCAGGTCGCCAGCGATGCCACCACCACCTTGATCGTGCCGAGCAACATGACCGAGGTTTCAGCGTTGGTTACCTCCGCCATGAAGATGGTGCAATCGACCAGCAAAGCCTGACGCCGTCCCCATCCGTCGGCCATCGGAGTGGCTGCGGACAATCGCAAAACCGCCGTCCCGCCGCGCTGGCCAGTAAAAAGCACGTCCAGCCCGCAATTCGTTGGCCGGGCACTGCTACAATAAGAGGCTTCGCGGAAGGGTGGATGAGCGGTTTAAGTCACACGCCTGGAAAGCGTGCGTGGGGTTATACCCACCGCGGGTTCGAATCCCGCCTCTTCCGCCAGTTTATTTGTTCATGTGAGGTTCCAGCCTTCATGGACCGCTCCCACAACAGACCCATCAGGCACGCAAGTTCTGGTGGGTTTTTTGTTGATGGCCCGCTTTTGCTCATCGCACTGTTCGCACCGAAGGCGGTCAAGACCCACCCTGCACCGGAACCTGGGCAGGAAGCAGGCAAAAAAAAAGCCACCTCGCGGTGGCTTTTTCACGGGTTATGAAACTCGTTATTCCAGAGGCGTCTTCTTGCCATCCTTGTAGTGGTACAGGGTGATGGCCGGATTCTTCAACTCGCCGTTGGGCTGGAACTCGATGGTGGTTGTCACGCCCTTGAAGCTGGTCTTGATCAGTTCGGGGGTATAGACAGCCGGGTCAATCGAGTTCGCACGTTTCATGGCGTCGGCCAGAACGAAGGTCGCGTCATAGGTGTACGGGCTGTAGACCTGGAACTGGTTGGGGTACTTCTCGTCGTAACGCTTCTTCCACTCGGTGCCGCCGGGCATTTTCGCCAGCGATGCGCCGCCTTCGGCACAGATCACGTTTTCGAGCGTTTTTGCGCCGCCGGCAAGCTTGGCGATCTCGGAAGTGCAAATGCCGTCGCCGCCGAAATACTTGACCTTGCTCATGCCGAGCTGCTCCATCTGGCGCAGCATCGGGCCGGCTTGCGGGTCCATGCCACCGTAGAAGACGGCATCAGGTCCTTTGGACTTGATGGCGGTCAGGATGGCCATGAAGTCGGTCGCCTTGTCGGTGGTGAACTGTTCATCCACCACGGTCATGCCTTTTTCCTTGGCGGTTTTCTTGAAAATGTCGGCAACCCCCTGGCCATAGGCAGAACGGTCATCGATGATGGCGACTTTTTTGAGCTTCAGCGTGTCGGCAGCATAAAAAGCCAGGCCGGCGCCCAGCGCCAGATCATTGGCAATGATGCGGTAAGTGGTCTTGTAGCCAGGCTTGGTCAGATCGGGATTGGTGGCCGCGCCGGTGATGTGGGGAATACCGCAATCGTTGTAGACCTTGGATGCGGGAATCGTGGTGCCCGAGTTCAGGTGGCCAACAACGCCGGCGACCTTGGAGTCGCACAATTTCTGTGCGGCAGCAGTGCCCTGCTTTGGATCAGCGGCATCATCTTCAGCAACGATTTCGAAAGTGGCTTTCTTGCCGCCGATCATCATGCCCTGTTTGTTCAGGTCTTCGATGGCCATGCGAACGCCATTTTCATTGTCCTTGCCGTAGTGCGCCTGGGCGCCTGAAATGGGGGCAACGTGACCGATCTTGACGACGAGCGTATCACCGGCTGGGGCGGGAGCCGCAGCAACCGGGGCAGCAGGGGCAGAGGCGGCAGGTGCGGCTTCTTCTTTCTTGCCGCAGGCGACCACCAACATGGCGGCCAAAGCGACCGCAGTCCATTTCATTTGCATAAATACACTCCAATTAGGAAATTACCGATCAAGGTTGAGAACATGGTTTGCCCAACCGCACCGAAGATATCGCAATTTTCACGCCTGCACCATAGCTGGCAGCCCTAAGCCGGGCGACACCGGCCACCGTACTACAAATGGTTACGGGCAAGGGCCAGGCGGTCCGTCACGAGTCGCCCTGAAGCCTGTCAGGCCACTGGCTGGCAAGCTCCTGCTCAAAAGCCTGGTTGACCGACTGCCGCACCACGATCTCGATTTCGTCGCGCAAGCTGGGCGCCAGGGCCTGGGTGTGCTCCAGCACCAGGCGCCCGACGGTTTCCCGCAGCAGCCGGTCCAGCGTCAGGTCCACCCGCTGCATCACCCGATGCACCATCTGCTCCTGCAAACGCTGTGCGTCCGGCGCGGCAACTTCGGTTGCGGCGGTGCCCGGCCCCGGCACAGCCACCGGCTGAACCACCTCGGTCAGGGTCGGTACAAAGCGCTGCGGCGGGGTGGCCCGGTTCACGCCCTGGCCTCCCCGGCAAGGTCGTGCCGCTGCATGGCGTAACCGCGGTCTGCGTAATGTTTCCAGCGGCTTCGCGCGGCGACCCGGTCGTCGTCGTTCTGGGTCACCAATTCGATGAAGCGTTCAAACCGTTCAAATCCGGCCGGGACCTGCCTGCCCAGGTTCAACAAAACCTCATGGTGGGGGCTATCGCTGATCGCTTCGGCCAGCAACACCGGCGTGACCGACACCATGGCTTGCGGCGCATCAAGGCGGCAGTGGGGGATGAACTCCAGCGGTGAAAAAGTCCAGAGCAACTGGTCCAGCCTGCGCAGCGTGTCGGCCTCCCCAGTGACCACCACCCGGGTTCCGCGTGCCCAGGCCTTGCGCAACAACCGGCAGCCATAGGCCAGCTTGTCCGGCACGTTGAAATGAAAGGCCAGCTCTGTCATGCGCGCGAACGGCTCCGTTTTTGCGCTGCAGCCCTGACCGGCTGGACCTGAGCGAGGAGAAAGTCCACCAGCAGCGGCACCGGCCGGCCGGTCGCGCCTTTGGCGGCGCCGCTTTTCCAGGCTGTGCCTGCGATGTCCAGGTGGGCCCAGGGAAATTTGCCGGCAAAGCGCTGCAGAAACTTGGCTGCCGTGATGGCCCCGCCGGCGCGGCCGGCCACGTTGGCAACATCGGCAAAATGGGTCTTCAGGCCATCGGCATAGTCGTCGTCCAGCGGCATGCGCCAGCACAAATCAAGGGAACTCTCGCCCGCCTCGGACAGCGATTGGGCCAGCGCGTCATCGCTGGCGAACAGGCCGCTGCGCACACCACCCAGTGCAATCACGCAGGCGCCGGTCAGCGTCGCGATATCGACCACCGCGCGCGGCTTGAAGCGCTCCGCGTAAGTCAGGGCATCGCAGAGCACCAGCCGGCCCTCGGCATCGGTGTTGAGGATTTCGATGGTTTGCCCGCTCATGCTGGTGACCACGTCGCCGGGTTTGACGGCACGGCCGTCGGGCATATTCTCGCAGGCGGGAATCAGGCCCACCACATTGAGCGCCGGCTGTAATTCGGCCAGCGCCCGGAAGGTTCCCAGCACACTGGCAGCACCGCCCATGTCGTACTTCATTTCATCCATCTCGGCGGCTGGCTTGATCGAAATGCCACCCGTGTCAAAGGTGATGCCCTTGCCGATCAGCACCACCGGCGCCTCCGTTTTGGTACCGCCGTCATAACGCAGCACGATAAAACGCAGCGGCTGCTCCGAGCCCTGCGCCACCGCCATGAACGAGCCCATGCCCAGCTTGGCGACTTCCTTGGGCCCCAGGACTTCGGCCTTCACGCCGGGCAGCTTGCCCAGTTCCTTTGCAGCCTGCCCCAGCAACGTGGGGGTGGCATGGTTGGCCGGACGGTTCGCCCATTCCCGAGCCAGCGCAACCCCTTTGGACAGGCCCACGCCTTTCTCGAAACCGGCACGGCATGAAGCCGCCGATGCCACGGCGACAAGCACCCGCTGCAGCTTCTGCTCCACGGGTTTTGACTTGGTGGTGGCATAGACATAAGCCGCATCGGCGCAGGCCAGCACGGCCGCGCGGACAGCCGTGTGGTCAGCCCGGGGCAAGGCCAGCAGGCTGAGCACCACACGCCGGACATTGCCTGTTTTCAGGGTGGTGATCGCGGCCTGAACCGCCGTGCGCAGGCTTTTGGCACTTCCATCACCGGCGCCCACCAGCAGGACGCGCGTGGCGCTGATGCCTTGTGGCCGGTAGGCGCTGAGAAGTTTGCCGGCCTTGCCCTCGAAATCTCCGGACTTGAGGGCAAGCGCTGCCAGCGTGGACAAGGCGTCTTTGCCTGACGGTGACTCTGCCCCCACCAGCATGATGAGCGCGTCGCATTTTTCAGCGCAAATGCGCTCAGGGGTCAGGGTTTTGAGTTCAAAGTCCATAATTGGGGATTGGCGCTGCCGGTGCAGCGATCAGGTCGTGGGTTGTCGGTCAGAAAGGGCAAAGTTTCCGTTAATGTTATTCCAATCTTCGATCCGCAAGGAACTGGCGCGCAGTTTCGGTGCGACCCTCGTGGTTTTGCTGACCATCGTGATCACCATCATCCTGATCCGCACGCTCGGGCAGGCGTCACGAGGCAGTGTCAATCCGCAGGACGTGATGATGGTCATGGGGTATTCGGCGCTGGGCCGCCTGCCCATCATCCTGACCTTGTCCCTGTTTGTCGCCATGGTCAGCACGCTGTCACGCATGTACCGTGACAGCGAGATGGTGGTCTGGTTCGTCAGCGGCCGCGGCCTGGGCTTCTTCCTGGTGCCGTTGTTCCGTTTTGCCTGGCCGGTGCTTCTCGTCATCACGCTCATGTCGGTGTTTGTCTGGCCCTGGTCCAACCAGCAGGCGCAAGACATGAAAGACCGCTACGAGCAGCGGGGCGACCTTGAGCGCGTCTCGCCCGGCCAGTTCCAGGAGTCGTCCAGCGGCCACCGGGTGTTTTTTATTGACCGGGATACCAGCCTGGGCAAGGCCAGCAACAATGTGTTCATCGCCTCCACCGAAAAAGGCAAAAACTCGGTGACCACGGCCAGCTCGGGCCGCATTGCCAATGTCGGCGACTCGCAACTGCTGCTGCTCAACAATGGCCAGCGTCTTGAAAGCGAAATCGGCAAGTCGGCGCTGAAAATCACGGAGTTCGAGGAATACGGCAGCAAGGCCGGCGACAGTGTGCTGATCAACGGCGCCAACCTGCCCGAAAAATCCAAGTCCACCCGCGAGCTGATCCGCACGCCCACACGCGGCAACCAGGGTGAACTGGCCTGGCGCCTGGGGATGGCGCTGGCTGCCGTCAACTTTGTCGTCATTGCGCTGGCGCTGGCCAGCGTCAACCCGCGTGCCGGGCGCAGCGGCAACCTGATCTTCGTGCTGTTCACCTTTGTGGTTTATCACAACCTGCTGAACCTGGGCCAGAACTGGATCACGGTCGGTGTGGCCAATTTCGCGCCGTTTCTGCTGGCCCTGCATGGGGGTGCCTTGTTGCTGGCCCTGGTGTGGCTGTCCAAACGCCACCTGAACTGGACCTTCAAAAGCGTCGCCAGCCGGCAACGCGGGCGCCCGGCCGGTCGTAACCAAGAGAAGGTGTCCGCATGAAAACCATACGCCGCCTGATTTATGGCGAGGTGCTGGGCTCCATTGCCTTTGTGGCCGCGGGCTTCCTGGCCCTGTTCTTCTTCTTTGACCTGGTCGATGAGCTGCAATACCTCGGCAAAAATGCCGCGGGCGTCCTCGGTTCCGACGAAAACACCTACCAGATCCGGCACGCGCTGCTGTACGTCTCGCTGCTGATTCCCAGCCACCTGTATGAACTGGTGCCGATCTCGGTGCTGATTGGCACCATCTTCGTGATGGCGCGCCTGGCGCAAAGCTCGGAATACACCATCCTGCGCACCAGCGGGCTGGAGCCCTGGCGCGCCCTGCGCCTGCTGCTGACGCTGGGGGCGTTTTTCACCATTCTGTGTTTTGCGGTGGGCGACTACCTGGCGCCAGCCGCCGACCGCAGCGCGCAGTTGCTCAAGGCGCGTTACCAGGGCCGCATCACCATTGGGCAAACCGGCGCCTGGCTCAAGGAAAAACAGCCCTACAACAACTATGTGGTCAATGTCGGGGCGCTGGGCTCCAACAACGAGATGCAGGGTGTGCGCGTGTTCGAGTTTGACAACAAGGGCCTGCTGGTGTCCATCACCCAGGCGTCAGCCGGCAAGTTCGCGGCCGATGACTCCTGGCAACTTGAAGGCGTGACGCGCACCGAGTTTTCCGTCAAGGCGGCACAACCCAGCGGCACCAGCGCAGGCCGCGAATCCGCCAAGATCACCATCAACAAGCTCGAACGCCTGCGCTGGCCGACCGGGATCAGCGCCGAGATGGTGTCGGTGGCGGTGCTCAAGCCGGAGCGCATGAGCACCATCGACCTGTTCACCTACATCCGGCACCTGACGGCCAACGGCCAGACCGCCCAGCGTTATGAGATCGAGTTCTGGAAAAAGGTCTTTTACCCCCTGAGCTGTCTGGTCATGGTGGTGTTGGCCTTGCCCTTTGCCTACCTGCACTTCCGCAGCGGCGGGATTTCAGGCTACGTGTTTGGCGGCGTGATGATCGGCATCAGCTTTTTCCTGCTCAACAACGTGTTCGGCTACATCGGCAACCTGCAGACCTGGCAACCCTGGCTCGCCGCCGCCGCCCCCGGCTTGCTGTACATGGCGATTTCTCTGGCGGCGTTTGGCTGGCTGGTGTTGAGGCGTTGATGCTTCGCCGCGGCATCATCCTATTCGCCCACGGTTCGCGCGATCCGCAGTGGCATCTGCCCATTGAGGCAGTGGCCGGCGCGATCCGGGCACGCGATGCCGAGGCCTTGGTAGGCTGCGCCTACCTCGAACTGAGCACCCCCGACCTCGCCCAGTGCGCTATGGATTTAATATCTGCCGGCGCCCGTCAGTTAAGGGTTTTTCCGCTTTTTCTGGGTGTCGGCAAACATGCACGCGAAGACCTGCCGCGACTGCTTGCGCAACTGCGGGCCAGCCACCCGGACGTGCCCATCGAATTGATGGCACCGGCAGGAGAACACCCGGAGATCACCGCCCTGATGGCGGCCATCGCCCTCTCCTGAGCGCTGAATCGGCCAGCCCGGGCCAGTCCTTAGCTATAAACAGGCATAATAAAAACAAATAAATAGCCAAAACAGCATATGAATCTGCATCAGTTCCGCTTCGTCCAGGAGGCCGTCAGGCGCAACCTCAACCTCACCGAGACCGCCCGCGCCCTTCACACCTCCCAGCCCGGGGTGTCCAAGGCCATCATCGAACTGGAAGAAGAACTGGGTGTCGAAATTTTTGCGCGCCACGGCAAGCGCCTGAAACGCGTGACCGAGCCCGGTGAACACGTGCTCAAAAGCATCGAGCTGATCCTGCGCGAGGTCGGCAACCTGCGGCGCATCGGCGAGCAGTTCTCCGCACAGGACAGCGGAACCCTGTCCATCGCCACCACCCACACCCAGGCCCGTTATGTCTTGCCGCAGCCGGTGGCCAAACTGCGCGAAGCCTTTCCCAAGGTCAACGTCAGCCTGCACCAGGGCTCGCCCGACCAGGTCGCGCGCATGCTGATCGACGAAGTCGCCGAAATCGGCATCGCCACCGAATCGCTCGCGCAATATGAAGATCTGGTCACCCTGCCCTGTTATGAATGGCAGCACATGCTGGTCATGCCGCTGGATCATCCGCTGGCGAAACAGGACAACATCACGCTCGAAGACCTGGCCGGGCAACCGCTGATCACCTACCACCCCTCATTCACCGGGCGCACCAAAATCGACCAGGCCTTTGCCGCCGCACACCTGCATCCGCGGATTGCGCTGGAAGCCATTGACTCCGACGTGATCAAGACCTATGTGCGCCTGGGACTGGGCATAGGCATTGTTGCCGAGATGGCGCTGGGAGATGACGGCACCAATGCCGACCTGCTGGCAAGACCCGCCGGCGCGCTGTTCGGCGTGAACGTTGCGCGTGTGGCCTTCAAACGCAGCGCCTACTTGCGCAATTTTGTCTACAAGTTTGCCGAGCTGCTCAGCGACAGGCTGGACCGCACCCAGATCACCCGCGCCATGAGCACCCGCCACGGCGACTTTGAACTCTGAACTCCGAATCCCGAACTTCCCCGACCTTCCCGATCTTCCCGACCTTCCGACACCATGACGACTGTTCAAGAACGCACGCCCGCCCTGCAGACCAAGCTTCCCGCGGTCGGCACCACCATCTTCACCGTGATGTCCTCGCTGGCCACTGAAAAAGGCGCGGTCAACCTGGGCCAGGGCTTTCCCGATTTCGAATGCGACCCCCAGCTGGTCGGCGCCGTCACCGACGCCATGACCCGCGGCCTGAACCAGTACCCGCCCATGACCGGTGTGCCGGTGCTGCGCGAAGCCATCGCCACCAAGCTGCAGCAGTTGCATGGCCGCAGCTATGACGCCGGCAGCGAGATCACCGTCACCGCGGGCGCCACCCAGGCCATCATCACGGCCATCCTCGCTGTGGTGCATCCCGGCGACGAGGTGATCGTGCTGGAGCCGTGTTACGACAGCTACGTGCCCAACATCGAGCTGGCCGGTGGCGTCACGGTGCGTGTGCCGCTGATTCCCGGCACCTTCCGCCCCGACTTCGACAAAATTTCTGCGGCCCTCAACCCGAAGACCCGGGCCATCCTCATCAACTCGCCGCACAACCCCAGCGCCACCGTCTGGACCCGCGAGGACATGCTGCGTCTGCAGGAAATCCTGGCGCCCACCGACGTGCTGCTGATCAGCGACGAGGTCTATGAACACATGGTCTTTGACGCCGACAAGGGCCGCGTGCACGAAAGTGCCGCGCGTTTCCCTGGCCTGGCGGCGCGCGCCTTCATCGTCAGCAGCTTCGGCAAGACCTACCACGTCACCGGCTGGAAGGTCGGTTATGTCGCGGCGCCTGCGGCTTTGACAGCCGAGTTCCGCAAGGTGCACCAGTTCAATGTGTTCACCGTCAACACCCCCGTGCAATACGGCCTGGCCAGCTACATGCAGGATGCCCGCCCTTACCTTGAGCTGCCGGCGTTTTACCAGCGCAAGCGCGACCTGTTCCGCGCCGGTCTGGCCAACACGCGCTTCAGGCTGCTACCCAGCGAAGGCAGTTACTTCCAGTGTGTGGACATCTCGGACGTCAGCGAACTCGGTGAAGCCGAGTTCTGCAAATGGCTGACCAGCGAGATCGGTGTTGCCGCCATTCCGCTGTCGGCGTTTTACGGCAACGGCTTCGACCAGCGCGTCGTGCGCTTCTGTTTTGCCAAGAAGGACGAGACGCTGAACCTGGCGCTGGAGCGGCTGGCCAAGCTCTGACGCGCTATCGGATTGATAGCTGCTGGCGCTTGCCAGACAAGGGCTGGAGGCTGTTTTTGTTCACAACCGGTGAAAGAGACGGAGAAAGAACTGCAACGCCCGTGGCATCACGCCGCAGCTGGCGTGTGTGCCGAAACGTCGTTCCGCCCAACGCCCGCCATCTGGACACTACGCCGGCGGCTCAGCAGACAGCGCACGGGCCACTTTCCTGCGTCAACTGTAGGAAGACCCTGACGGTGCCGCAGCGCACCTTCCTGCCGGGTTTGGCAGGTCGCCAGGCAAGAATCGACTCACACAAAACAAGGAGTTCTTCATGTCGATTTCCCTCATCCTGCTCATCGTCCTCATCCTGATCCTGGTCGGCGCCCTGCCCACCTGGGGCCACAGCCGCAATTGGGGTTACGGTCCCAGCGGTGGCCTGGGCCTGATCGTCATCATCCTGATCGTTCTTCTGCTCATGGGCCGGATATAAACCTCGGCAAGTGATGCAAAAAAGGCCCGGCTTTGCAGCCGGGCCTTTTTTTATGCCCACTTACAGCGGGCAAGGCTGGAACCTAGCCGGCGAGCTGTAGCCAGGTTTTCTCCAGCCGCTTGATGCTGACCGGCTGCGGCGTGCGCAGTTCCTGCGCGAAAAAGCTGACGCGCAACTCCTCGATCAGCCAGCGCAGCTCCTGCAGGCGCGCATCCGTTGCGCCCTTGCGTTCGGCCACCAGGCGCCAGTAACGCTGCTCCTGCGGGCGCAGCTCGGCCAGGCGCGCTGCGTCGCGGGCCGGGTCGGCGCGCCACTTTTCCAGTCGCAAGGTGATGGCCTTGAGGTAGCGCGGGAAGTGTTGCAGCTGCGCCCAGGGCGTGAGCGTCAAAAAGCGTTTGGGCACCAGGCGTTGCAGTTGCTGGGCTGCGTCGGCTGATGCTTCGGTGGCGTTCTTCGTGTCCTTGATCTTGCGCTGGGCCGCGGCAAATTCAGTCAGGATGGTCGCCGCCAGTCGCGCCACTTCGCTGGCGATCAGGGTCAGGCGGCCGCGGCCGTCATCGATGCGTTGTTTGAATCCGGCTTCATCGGTCGGCAGCGGTTCCTGCAGAAAGGCGCGGTCCAGCGCCACCTCAATGATCTGCTCGCGCAGTTCCTCCAGCGTGCCGCCGCCCGAGTTATCCGCGGCGCGGCCGACCAGCATGTAGGCCGTCGCCATTTTCTGCAGGTCGGGCAGGTTTTTTTCGAGGTACTTCAGCGCATCCTTGATCTGCAGCGAAAACAATCGGCGCAGGCCGGCGCGGTGTTTGGCGGCCGCCACGTCGGGCTCGTCGAACACCTCGATGGTCACCGCATCGCCGAGGTCGATCAACGCCGGAAAACCGATCAACGTTTGCTTGCCTTTGCTGATTTCCATCAGCTCGGGCAGCTCGCCAAAGCTCCAGCTGGTGTAGCGCTCCGGGGTGCGGGCAGCTTGCGGCTTCTGATTCGCTATCATTTCAGGAGCTGCTTGCGCCCGTCCGGCGGGGGCTGGAGGCCGATTTGATGCTGAATCGACAGCCGCGTCGGGCGCCGCACGGGTTTTCAGCCCGGCCAGCGCCTGGAAGGCCCCACGCGCCTGCGAGCCGAGTTCACCCTTGAGCGCCCCCAGATTGCGGCCGGCGCCGAGCTGGCGGCCGTGTTCATCGACCACGCGGAAGTTCATGAACAAATGCGGCGGCAACATCTCCAGCTTCATGTCGTTGCGCTTGATGTCCAGCGAAGTCGCATCGCGCACCAGCTTGAGCACGGCGTCGGTCAGCGAGCCGGCGCCAAATTTTTCAGGGAGCAGCAACTCGGCGGCAAAACGCGCTGCCGTGTCGGGCAGCGGCACCAGACGCGAACGCGGGCGCTGGTGCAGGGTCTTGATCAGCGCCTGGATCTTGTCCTTCAGCATGCCGGGCACCAGCCACTCGCAGCGCTCCTCGTTGACCTGGTTCAGCGCAA
>CAMLDT010000091.1 GCA_946479075.1 uncultured Polaromonas sp. | reverse complement strand
AGGCCTGGCACACGCCGCAAGGCGTGGCCGTGATGCCGCCCTGCCCGTCCGGGCCGAGGCAGTTGAGCGACTTGGCGAGGATGCGCGAGATCGTGGTTTTGCCAACGCCACGCGTGCCGGTGAACAGGTAGGCGTGGTGCAGGCGCTGGGTCTCCAGCGCATTGCTCAATGCCTGCACCACATGCGACTGCCCCACCATTTCAGAAAAATTCCGGGGGCGGTATTTGCGGGCAAGCACGAGGTAGGACATGGGATGATTCTAAGGTGCGACCGGCGCGCCTCAGGCTGACCGCCAGCGGGGTTTTTATGTGCACTGGCCTTTAAGTCCGGCCCCCCGCCCTTACAATAGTCAGTGACGGGCCTTCCCGCATGGTGAAGCGGCCAACCGGGTCAGGTGGGGAACCAAGCAGCCCTAACTGCGGAGCCAGTGCCGGGGTCAAGGTCCGTCACCTTATTCATCTAAACCCGAGTATTCATTTGGGTTTCAAGCCCGGAACGGCTTCCCGCTCCGGTTTTGTATCACTTGAGTGTGTCCCTTCATCCATCGATAAGGGATTGCGACAAGGCTTAAATGCGGAGGTATGCCCAAGGGATGCCCTTTGGTACGTACCGATCTTGTCCCACCGCCCTCCAATCGGCCCAAGCACCCTCTCCTCGCCTATTTCGCACTTCAGTTACACAGAAGAGTGTGTCACATATGATCCTTCGGTAATACGTCAAAAAATCAGCATCGTTGCGGTGTTTTCGACACCATTTTTGACAGGACGAGCACGCCCCCACGGATCCAAATAACCTTGAATTGCCGAGACAAAAAATGAGCGACGAAGTTTTTATTAGTTATAGCCACGACTCCACGGAACATATGGAAAAAGTACGGGCGCTTGCGGACAAATTGCGATCCGAGGGAGTCAATTGTGATATTGATCAATATGAAGAGTCTCCTCCTGAAGGGTGGCCTCAATGGATGGATAGAAAAGTACGTAACGCAAAATTTGTTCTAGTTGTTTGCACCGAACCGTATGCAAAGCGATTTGATGGCACTGAAAGAACCGGTACAGGTTTGGGGGCGAAGTGGGAAGGAGGAATGATCGTTAGCGACCTTTATGAAAGTGAAGGGAAAAATGTCAAATTCATCCCCGTCATTTTTGACTTTGCAGACCGCCGATTTACACCTCGACCACTAAGAGATGCAACGTACTACAACGTCAGTAAAGCAGTTGGCTATGACTCGCTATACGGGCGACTTACCGATCAAAAAATCGTTCGGCGACCTGTACTAGGAAAAATGCGGAACCTGTCCGCAGAGCGCCTCGCACCGCTTCCTGAAAAGGACGTAAAGTCCACTCCCGCAATGCTGCTGGCGTCGCCAATTGATCGCGCTCTATGGGATGTCGCCAAATGGAGGGGCTTGTATCTGGGGGTAGTTAAGGATACAGACATTCCCATACTAGGTTTCGGTTTTGAGAACCAAGATGCTGCCCAGAAAATATTTGAAGGTTGGCGGGAGCGATTCGGAAATAGTGACAGCGCCGGCGAGTTGCGTGTTTCGTTCATTCAAGGAAAGAAGCAAGGTGCTTTTGCGGTAAATATATCTTCGGACGTTGAGCATGTCACACGCAGACTGGCCTCAAGCGAAGACACCAAAGACGGACAGAAAATTATTTTTCAAAGCAGAGGTTGTTATGCCGAAGCTGGGACCGGCACCAACTTAGATAGTCCTACAGTATTTCAAGCCCGGTTTGAGAAGCATCAAAAATATTACTTAGCTCCTTACTTCGTCGAACCAGGTAAACACGTTGCAAAAACTGTCCCGACTTCTGACTTCGCCTTGGAGTTGAAAAACATCGTATTTCGATCCGCCTCAGAGATTACCCCTGAGGATCTAGACTACAAAGCGGCAGAACCTTTACGTTAGTTGGTTGGTGTTATTTTCAGACACCGGTCCCTAGGCAGAAGAGATGCGTTCCCCTTAAGCCACTTAAGGGTCGGATGCTTAACATTATTGTCGGTATTCGTTGTAGGTTAGAGCAACGAGCGGGATGACTGCGTCCGCAGACCACACAGCAGCGAGCTTTACCGCAGCACCTCTTCCACCGCCTCCGTGCTCTGCGCCGCATGTTGCGCAATTTGCGCCGACACCAGCGCCAGCGAGGCCAGCGGGTAGGTGCCGCTGATGATGCCCTTGTACGCCACCTCGGCGGCTACGGCGTCCTGGCCGAGCCCTTCGGTGGCAGCGACGATGCAGGCCTCGATGTTCTCCAGCCCGGTGTCGGCGTAGAGATCTTCGCCTTCGTAAGTCACCCGGTATTCAAAGCCGTCGCCGATGGCGGGGTCGATGTGGAAACGCACAATCATGAGGCGCCTAGCTGAGTGTCGGGTGGTCCGGCACCACCACCACGGTCAACCAGTACCCGCTCAGTTGCGCAATCATCTTGACAAAATTCTCGAAGTCCACCGGTTTGGTGATGTAGGAGTTGCAGCGCAGGTCGTACATCTTCCGGATGTCGGCCGCTTCATACGAGGTGGTGAGCACCACCACAGGCAGGTGCCGCAGCTTGTCGTCCTTGACGATTTCCGCCAGCACCTCATGGCCATCCATCACCGGCATGTGCATGTCCAGCAGGATCAGGTCAGGCGCAGGGGCCCCCGCATAAACGCCCTCACGGCGCAGGAATTGCAAGCATTTTTCGCCGTTGTCCACGTGGTGCAGATTGACGCGCAAACTGGCTGCATCGAAGGCTTCACGGGTCAGGAACACGTCGTCGTCGTTGTCTTCCACAAGCAGGATTTCCGCAATGCGGGACTTGGCGAGAGGTTCAAGCTTCATGAGGAGGTCCGGGTAGGTCTGGGGACAGTGTAAAACTGAAGGTCGTGCCGGGTCCAGCATGATCAGCAATCCAGATCCTGCCGCTGTGACTTTCGACCACGCGGCGGCAAATGGCAAGACCAATGCCTGTTCCGGGGTATTCGTTCTGACTGTGCAGGCGCTTGAACACCTCGAAGACCTTTTCACGATGGCGCGGGTCGATGCCAATGCCGTTGTCCTTGACCGAAAACACCCACTCCCCGTCCTTGCGCACGGCACTCAGTTCAACCTGCGGTGCCCGATCACGGCAGTATTTGATGCCATTGCCCACCAGGTTCATCAGCAACTGTGCCAGCTGCGTTCGGTCACCGCGGACAACGGGAAGCTCGTGCACCGTGACCGTCGCCCCCGCTCCCCGGATGACATCGTCGAGCATCTGGACCACATCCTGCGCCACGCCCGCCATGTCAACCGACTCGAACTGCAAGCCCTGGGTTTCCAGCCTGGCGTAAGACAGCAGGTCTTCCGTGAGCTGTTCAAGCCGTGCAACGGCGGCGGTGGTGCGATGAATCAAGGACAGGGCTTTTTCATCGAGCTTGTGCCCATAGTTGCGCTCAAGCAGCTGCACGAACCCGCCGATGGATCGCAAGGGTGTTTTCAGGTCGTGGGAGGCGACATAGGCGAACTGCTGCAGATCAAGGTTGCTGCGCTCCAGCGCCTTGTAGGCGCGCACGCGGCTGGTCACGTCGCGAATGATCAGGGTGTACAACATGCCCCCGGCCTTGAGCACGCTTGAAAAAGACACCTCGGCAGGAAACTCCTCGCCATTCATACGCAGGCCCACCGTCACGACGGTCACGCCGCCGGCCGCTTGTCCCAAATCCACCCGCGTGGCCCTGTGGCGCTCGAAGATCTCGGCATTCTGGCTGTGAAAGCGTTCAGGGATAAACCGGTCAAGGGGCAGACCCATGGCCTGCGCCGCCGGACAGCCAAACATGGTGGTGGCTGCAGCATTGAACATCACGATCAACTGTTGCGCATCCACGGCGATGATCGCGTCGGTGGCTGATTCCACCATGCTGCGCAGGCGAGCCTCGTTGTCGGACAGGTCGCCGCGCGCAGACCGCAGCAGCTCGGAGGCCTTGGTCAGTGCGGCCCCCACCTCGTTGACCTCCCTGATGCCCAGTTGCGGAACCTCAATGCGCCGCCCCAGCCCAAGTTCAAGCGCCGGTTTCTGAAGTGCACGCACCGCGCCCGCAATTCGACCACCGAGCAACCAGGCGCTGAGTACACCCAGGCCCAGCAGAAGCAGCCCAACGCCAAGAAGAATACCCATGGACTGCCGCAGGTCCTTGGTCAGCACACTCACAGGAATACCAATGGCCACGCCCCATCCGCTGCTGACCGAACGCGAAAAAGCGCTGAGCACCGTCACACCTTCCAGGGACAGTAGCTCGAAGGCCCCTTCGTTCACCTGTTTCAGCCGCTCGTGCAGACCCGCCGCAACAGGCTTGCCGAGATACAGCTGCGGCTCGTGCGACCGCGCCACCACACTCTCGGATTTGTCGAAGATCACCGTGATCCGGTCTTCAGGCAGGCCATAACTGTCCAGCATTTTCCCGAAATGATCGGGAAGAATCACCCCCGACATCGCGTGGGTGACGGTTTGGCCCGAAAACACCGGAACCATCACGCTGATCAAAGGCCGCTTGAGCGCGGCCCCCGTAACCACGCCGGACACCTCCGGCTGCCCCGTCGCCACCACCCGCCGCATCAGGTCCATCACACCGGTTTTCGGCAAAGGCTGGCCATAAGGAATGGCGGTGTTCATGACCTGCTGACCCGAAGGATCGATCAGGGCCACGTTGTTGATGAAGCCGCGCTTGAGCACTTCCTGCGCCTGCCGCTGAAAGGCCGCATAGTCCTGCGTCTGCAGCGAGGGCGATACGGCCAGGACCTGCAGGGATACCTGCGCGGTGCCAAGCTCGCGGTCAATCAGGTGCGACAGGGTCCGGGCAGAAAGGACCGAACCCTCGATCAGTTCCGCCTGCCGCTGACGGTAGTCGTGGACCAGCACCAGACTCGCCATCAAAAAAGCCGGCGCCATGCTCAGAATCGTCAGGATGGCCAGTCTGGAGCGGATGCTGGGAATAAGCAGCGGTTTCACGAGGCTCCAGAAAGTTAAAGTCCAGTATGCATCGGCTCTCTGGACGGCTTCATGCGTTTTTACCCTGACGGATGCGGGCTATTCCAGGCGGGAACCCATCACAAGGCCAGGCGACGCAGTACCCCCTGCCCCGCCACACGCCCGCTGGCAAAACAGGCGCTCAGGAGGTAGCCGCCGGTCGGCGCTTCCCAATCCAGCATTTCGCCCGCACAAAACACCGGCGCACCCGCCAGCGCCGTGACTTGCAGCTGGGCGTTCATCGCGTCAAAGCGCACACCGCCTGCGCTGCTGATGGCTTCGTCGATGGGGCGGGTGGCCACCACACGCACGGGCAGTGCCTTGATGGCGTGTGCCAGTTGCACCGGGTCATTCATGGCCTCCTTGCCGAGCAGTTCATGCAGCATGGCGGCCTTGATGCCTTCAATGCCGAGCCGGCTCTTGAGGTGGCTGGACAGCGAACGCGAGCCCCGCGGATGCCGCACCTCGACCAGCACCTGTTCGGCCGACTTGCCAGGCAACAGATCAAGATGGAAAACCGCACTGCCATGCGCAGCAATCTCATCGCGCAGCAGACTGGATGCCGCATAAATCAGGCTGCCCTCCACGCCGGTGGCGGTGGCGACAAACTCACCCTTGCGGCTGAAGCTGCGGCCCTGGGAATCGGTGAAGCTGATGGCCACCGACTTGAAGGGCTGGCCGGCGAAGCGGGTGGCGAAATGTTCGGTCCAGCCTGGCTGCTGCGACGGCCCTTTTCCCACCAGCTCCCGAAAAAATTCACGGCGGGTTTCACCCTGCTCCGCGGCTTCCAGCGCGTGCGGCTCGGGACCGACATCAAACCCGCAGTTGGAGGGCTGCAGCGGCGCAACGGCGACGCCGCGTTCGGCCAGCAGCGGCACCCAGGCGCCGTCCGAGCCCAGCCGCGCCCAGCTGCCGCCGCCCAGCGCCAGCACCACAGCGTCGGCCTGGAAGGTGGTCTCGCCGGCGGGCGTTTGAAATCTCAGCGCGCCGTCGTCGGCCCAGCCCAGCCAGCGGTGCCGCATGGAAAACTTCACGCCGGCGCCGCGCAGGCGCTGCAGCCAGGCGCGCAGCAGCGGCGCGGCTTTCATGTCCTTGGGAAACACCCGGCCCGAGCTGCCGACAAAGGTCTCCACGCCAAGGTCCGCGGCCCAGGCGCGCAGCTGATCCGGGCCGAAGGCGGACAGCCAGGGCACGATCTGCGCGCTGCGCTCGCCGTAGCGGCTGAGGAAGGCCTCGGACCCTTCCGAATGCGTGAGGTTGAGCCCGCCCTTGCCGGCCAGCAAAAACTTGCGGCCCACCGAGGGCATGGCGTCGAACACCTGCACCTCCAGCGCCGCACCAGCGCCAGACAACACCTCGGCGGCCATCAGGCCGGCCGGGCCGCCGCCGATGACGGCGACACGGTGGGGAGAAACAGCGGCGGGTAAGTCGTTCAAGGA
The DNA here is from genome assembly GCA_946479075.1 of uncultured Polaromonas sp. The sequence continues at coordinate 6,871 of CAMLDT010000091.1, read as the reverse complement.
GAAGTCCGGAGTAAGAGGTGGCCCGTGCGTGCAAAAACTATCATTTTGATAGCTGCTAGCGCACGCCCAGCAAGGGCTGGAGGCCAAAAAGGCTTCAAGCCACCGGCGGCATCAGGAAGCCGGCAGCGCACATTGGCAAGGGTTTGATTATGCCGCCCGGCCCCGCCGTGCGATGCTCACGGCACTTCCAGCACCGCACCCTGAGGCGTCAAAAATGCGGTCTTGACGGTGTGCCCCGGGTGCAGGGCCTGCACCGCCGCGCGGTAAAGCGCCATGGTGGCGACCAGCTCGGGCAGGCGCTGCGGCGCGGCGTTCGATTTGTAGTCGAGCACCCACCAGTGGCCCTCGTGCCCGGCATCCCGGCGCTGCACCAGCCGGTCCAGCCGCAGCAACTGGCCGCCGTGAAACAGCTCAACCTCGTTGCCTTGCCAGGCGATCACGTCCGCATTCCATGCCCAGGCGCCAGAGCCCGCGAGGATGCTGCGCGCACGGTCTGCGGCCTGCTGACCCTGTGCCGGCGTCAGGCGGAACTCGCGCGCCACGGCGCGCAATTGCGCCGGCCCGAGCGTGCCCCACTCCAGCAGCCGGTGCATGGCCCTGCCGGTACGGGCCTGTTCAGAATCTTCATCCACAACAACTTCAACCGCGGGTAGCGCAGGCAGGACGGGCGCCGGTGGCAATTCCAGCAGGTGGTCCAGCGCATGCGTGGCGTTGTCGAAGGATTGGGCGGTCGGCGCCGGCACTTCATCGAGCAGCCGGTCCAGTCGGCGCCACCAGCTGTCGGTGGTTTCGCGGTGCGGCGTGATCGACGACAGCACCAGGGTGTGGCGCGCGCGGGTCAGCGCCACATACAGCGCATTGAGTTCCTCGCGCCGGCGCGCGGCCTGCTCCTCGGCGAGCGTTTCTTCCGCGCAGGCCGGGGGGCGTGTCTCACTGACCAGGAACACAAACTTTTTCGGCGCCACTTCCTCGCCCGGCCAGTCCACCAGCACACCCATGCTGTCGGCGTTGCGCTCCAGCGTATCGGTGTCCAGCAGCAACACGGCCTCGGCTTCCAGGCCCTTGGCGCCGTGGATGGTCAGCAGGCGCACCGCCTCGTCGCTGACGGTGGCCGGCGCCAGCTGTCCGCCGGCCTTGAGCGCACGCACAAAGGCATACGGCGTGGCATAACGCCCGCCGTCGAGCTGCAGCGCCACCGCCAGCAAGGCGCGCAGGTTGGCCAGCACGCTGGCGCGCTGCGCATCCGGCGCGGCCGCGGCGAACTTTGCCAGCACGTCACCGTGGTGGTAAATCGCCTGCAAGGCGTCGTGCGGCGGAAAGGCATCGAGCCAGCCTTTGTATTGCATAAAATCGGCCGCCAGCCCTTGTGTGGCGGGCGCAAGCTGCTCTGATTGTTGTAGCACCTCGAACCACGACAGGCCGGTGTTGGCACGCTGCAGTGCGATCTGCACCAGCGCGTCGTCGTCCAGGCCAAACAGCGGCGACTTCAGCGCGCGCGCCATCGACAGATCGTGCTGCGGCGAAACCAGCACATCGAGCAGCGCGACCACGTCCTGCACCTCGCAGCAATCGATGAGCGCCGTCTTTTCGCCGACCACCGCCGGGATATGCAGGGCACGCAACTCGTCCTGCAGCGGCAGCAGGCCGGCGCGCTTGCGCGACAGCACCATGACGTCTTTGGCCCCCACGCTCGTCGCTTCGCGTACTTCGCTGCCCCCCGAGGGGGCTGGCCTTGCTTGGGGCGGCCCTGCGCGGCGGCCGCTTCGCTCAGCGAGATAGGAAGATATCCAGGCGGCGGCTTGCCGCGCTTCGAGCGTGCGCAGAGTCTCTTCGGGAATCTCGCGCGGTGTGGTCAGGCTGTCGCGCCAGCCGCCGCCCAAGCCCGTTCGCCCTGAGCCTGTCGAAGGGCTGGCCGATGTTCCGTCGAGGGCTTCGACAAGCCTGTCCTGAGCCTTGTCGAAGGGCTCAGCCCGAACGGATATGTCTGTACCGCGCGGAATCGCCGGCAGCCGGCCCACCGCGCCGGCCTCGGTCGATTCGGTGGTGTGATCCCGGAAACCTTCATAACCGTCCGCGTCGCGCGCCGCGCCCATGGCGGCGTTGACGGTGGTGATCACACGCTGCGCATTGCGCCGCGTGTGGTCGCAGCTCAGCAGTTCGCCGTTCAGGCCCTCGCGCACAAACTGCTGCGCGGCCCTGAAGACCTGCGGCTCGGCGCGGCGGAAGCGGTAAATGCTTTGTTTCGGGTCACCGACGATGAACACGCTGGGCGCCGCGCCCGCGCCGCCACCGGCTCCGCCGTAGGCACTCAGCCAGGACCACAGCGCCTGCCATTGCAGCGGGTTGGTGTCCTGGAACTCGTCGATCAACAGATGGCGGATGCGCGCGTCCAGCCGTTGCTGTACCCAGCCCGACAGCAACTCGTCGCCCAGCAAGGTCAGCGCCGCCGTTTCGATGTCGTTCATGTCAACCCAGCCGCGCTCCTGTTTGAGGGCGGTGAATTCCGCAATCAGCAGCCGCGCCAGCCGCACCATGCGCTGCTGGTACAGCCAGGCGTCGTGCTGCTGGCGCGCGGCCAGCACGCGCAGCACCAGCTCCTGCGCCACCCGAACCTGTTCGATGCCGACGATTTTTTCACCGAACTTGCGCGGTGTGCCCTTCTCAGTCAACAGCGCTGTAAACGCGGCTTGCATGTCGCCGGCGGTCAGCGCCTGCTCCAGCTCCACCCCCTTGGCCGCAAACGTCGGTGCGTTCGCGCGCGCCAGCGCCACCGCCGCGTCGCGCAGGGTCTGACGGTGAAAGCGGTTGCTGGTGAGCAACTCTTCCGGCTCGTCCAGGCCGCCAAATTCGGTGAACTGCGCCGTGAAATGCTGGACCGATGCCTCGATAACACCGGTGGCATCGGCCAGCGCGAACTCGGTGCGTTTGTCGAGCGCGGCCTGCAGCGCCTTGTCGGCCTGGAAACGGCCATAGCTTTGCACCACGGCCTCGAAATCAGCCCGGAGCTCGGGCTGGTCCACCAGGGCGGCATAAAAGCGCCGCCAGACCAGCGCGCGCGCCGGCGCATCGTCTTCCAGCAATTCGTAGTTGAGCGGCAGGCCCTGCTGCTGCAACAAGGCCAGCGGCGCGCTGCGCAGCAGGGCCGCAAACCAGCTGTGGAAGGTGCGAATCTGCACCGTGCGCCCGGCCTCCAGGATGCGCTGGTATAAATTTGATAGCTGCTCAGGCGCGTCTGACGGGGGCTGCGGGCCTTTTTCATGCGCAAACCCGCGCATGGCCAGTTCACGCAGCAAGGTGGCGTCGTCGGCATGGGCGAACTGCTCCAGCCAGTCGTTCAGGCGCTCACGCATCTCGCCGGCCGCGCGTTTGGTGAAGGTGATCGCCAGGATTTCCTGAGGCTGCGCGCCCTCCAGCAGGGCCCGCACAATGCGCGACACCAGCATCCAGGTCTTGCCCGCGCCTGCACAGGCCTCGACCGCAACGCTGCGCCGCGGGTCGCAGGCAATCGCGTAAAACGCCTCGGCCGACGCCGGCTGGCCGTTGTGTTCGTAGGCGGCTTTCATGACCAGAAGTCTTTCCGACAGAGCCCGCGTGCAGAGCAATATTCACAGGCCTTGCCCTCGCCCAGCGCCGGCAGTGGCGTGCCGCGTGCCACCCGCGCCATGTCGGTGACGATGCTGTCGAGCAACTCGTCGCGCAGGGCCACGATGTCGGGCTGCTCGTAAGTACGCGTGGCTTCTTTCTCGCCGATGTTCACGTAAGCGGCGGCCAGGGTGTCGTCTTCCACCAGGCCGGCGTAAAACGCGAGTTGTGTGTCTTCCTGCGGCTGCTTGAGCCGCTCGGCCGTGGTGGCGCGGTTTTCGGTTTTGTAGTCCAGCACCAGCGTGCTGCCGTCGGCCAGCCGGTCCATGCGGTCGAGGGTGCCGATCAGCGTGAGGTCGCCCAGCGGCGTTTGCCGTTCGACCTCGGCCGCCTGGAATACCGCGCCATCGGCTTCGTGCGCCGCCAGCCAGGCCAGGTAGCCCTCGCGCACGCGCGGCCAGCTCGCGGCAAAGGGCAAAAATTCGCTGTCGCTCAGGCCCAGGGCGCGGGCCGCCTGCTCGGCTGCGCTGTTGATCAGGACCTCGCGCGCCGCGAGGTCAGGCGCCGGTGATTGTTGCAGCGCTTCGTGGAAGATCTTCAGCAAGGTGTGCAGCCAGTTGCCGAAGTCGCGCTTGCCGAGTTCGGTGTCCAGCTCGTCGGCTTCCTGCAGGCGCAACTGGCGCAGCGCAAAAAAGCGGTAAGGGCAGCGCCGCAGGTCTTCATACGCACTGGCCGACAGTCTGCGCACCGGGAGCGCCTGCCCCGTCGGCATGGGGTGCGGCGTGGGCGTGAGGGCCAGCGGCCGCAGCACCCGCGGATCGGGGGCCATGGTCACGGCGTTCTGCAGCAGCAGCTCCTGCACAAAACCGCTGGGCATCAGGCGCTCGCCCTGGTCGCTCTCACGCCAGAGCACATCGAGGTGGGCAAACGCCAGCACGTGCTGCCAGGCTGCGCGCTGCGTCATCGCCTCGGTTTCGCGCGAGGCCAGGCCCAGCACTTCGCGCTGCGGCGGGGTCCATGTGCCGGCGGGCTCGGGGGACACCGGCAGATGCAGCTCGTCACATCCGGCCAACACCACCGCCTGCACGGTCCGGCCCAGCAACTGGCTCAGCGGCAGGATCACCACCTGCGCCTGCGCCGGATGCGCGGGCTTGAAGGTGGCCGCCTCCAGCGCCTGGTTCACCCAGGCCGTGAAGTCAGCGAGCGGCATGCGCGCGTCGGCGTCGGCAAACTCGGCTTCTGCGCCTTCGTGCAGGCGCAAGGCATCGAGCACCGCCTGACCCGCCACGTCACGCGACAAACCGTCCCACTGGCCCGCCACTTGCAAGGCGGTACGCAGGTCGCGCAACCAGCCAGCCAGCGCGCGCGGGCGCTGCAGGCCATCCCGCAGCGCGTTCGCGCGGGCGGCGACCAGGCTGGCCGCCGTGAGCGATTCGCCGACGGCGCGCCACTCGCGCGCACCGGCGCGGCGCAGCTCCTTCTCGGCAGCGGCCAAGGCTGCCGCATCGAAAGCCGGCGCATTCTTGAGCCAGTCGAGCACCGCATCGGTCGCCGCATTCCAGGTCGAGGCACGCAGCAGGCCCATCAGCGTGGCGGCGGCCCGCGTGGTGGACAGCTTCCAGCCGGTTTCGTCCCGCATCGCCATGCCGCATTCGCCCAGCATGGCGCGCACGCGCCGTGTCAGCTCGCGGTCCTGCGCAATCAGCGCCACCGGGCTGCGCCCCTGCGCCACGTGCGCCAGCACGCAGGCGGCGGCGCGCTGCGCCTCGGCTTCAAAATCCGGCACCGCATGGAGTGCCGGCAACTGCGGTTCGCCGGGCAGGTCCAGCGCGATGGACAGCGCCTGGTCCCCGAAATGGGCTTTCAGCGCCGCGGTCACCGGCTCGGTCTGGAAGCCTTCCAGCACCACCAGCAAATCCACCGGCGCCCTGGCCTCGGCAGAAAACAGCACATCCGACGGATAACCGGAGCTGGCGGCCCATGCCAGTGCAATCTGGCCCAGCGCCGCTTCAAGCTGCAGCACCGGCGCCTCCAGGCCGGCGCCCAGCAAGCCCGCCAGGCGCGCACCCCAGGCCAGCCTGAGCGCAGGCGGAACCGCCGCCGCTGGCCGCGCCAGCGAAACCGCCGCTTCGACCAGACGCGGGGCCAGCACGTCCCGTTGCGCACCGAGGCCCGCGCGGGCCAGCAGCGAGGCGGCTGTCAGCACATCACGCGCCGTGTCCATGCGCAGGTCACCCGGCTGCGCTTCGACGCCGCCCAGGCGCGTCGCCCAGTTCATGGTGGTCTCAAAACGCGGCAAAAAATGGCTGCTGCCTGCGGCGCCCGCCCAGGCCGCCCTGGCTTCCGTCATGAGCTGGGCGTAGGGCAAGAGCACCACCACGCGCGAGGGGTGCACGCCGCGTTCCTGCACCACGGCGGCCAGTTGTGCGGTCACGCGCGCCCAGCAGAGCGCCCCCGGCCCGGCCGGCGCGTGAATGCCTTCAGCTATCACGCCCATAGCGGAAAGATGGGGTTTGGCCTGCAACGGGGGGACTTGGTTTCTGCCACAATGCCTGCAACTTTAGCTTCTATCGACACAATCTCCTGAACCCCTCTCCAAAGGACAAGCCATGGCCAGCGAACTGATCAAACATACCACCGATGCCACCTTCGAAGCCGATGTGCTGCAGGCCTCCAAACCGGTGCTGGTGGATTACTGGGCTGAATGGTGCGGTCCCTGCAAGATGATCGCCCCGATCCTGGACGAAGTCGCCACCGGTTACGACGGCCGCCTGCAGATCGCCAAGATGAACGTGGATGAAAACCGCGATATCCCGGCCAAGTTCGGCATTCGCGGCATCCCGACCCTGATGCTGTTCAAGGACGGTCAACTGGCCGCCACCAAGGTCGGCGCCATGAGCAAGGCGCAACTGACCGCCTTCATCGACCAGCAACTGGCCTGATCCCCCTGCCGCCACGAAGCGCGGCCTGGCCGCGGCCCTTCGTGTGCGGCAGTTCCCCGCGCTTTCGGCGCGCCCGGACCCTCTTCAATTTCCTGTCATAATGACCCTGTTCGCTGACCGGCCGTTGCCGGTCGGTTCGAGTTCCCGGTTTGTGAAGCGCCTCTAGCTTCCCTTCAGACCTCCCCCGTTTTCCAAAAATGAACTCCGCAAGGAGTTGACTTCACGCAAGGTTATCCCATGCACTTAAACGAACTCAAGGCACTGCATGTGTCTGAAGTCCTCAAGCAGGCCGAAGAACTCGAAATTGAAAACGTCGGCCGCATGCGCAAGCAGGAGCTGATGTTCGC
>CAMLDT010000090.1 GCA_946479075.1 uncultured Polaromonas sp. | reverse complement strand
CAGAAAGCCCATGGCGTTCATCACCAGCTCGGAGGCTCGGCTGTGGACCGTTTGCCGGACCTGATCGATCCGGTTGAGCAAACCCTTGTCGGCGAGGAATTTGTCCATGTCGTCACCGGAATGGCCCGGGCTGGCGTGCGCGCTGGCGGCAAGCAGCAGGGTGGTGACGAGCAGGGTGAAACGCATGGCCGCTAGGGTACTTGAAGGAGATGTCCTACGTCAAGCTAAAGTTTTTTCGAGTTTGCGTTGTTAAGCCGTTGATTTGTAACGATATTAAACATGAACTCATTTTCTGCGATGGAAGATCGCCAAGGTCCAAAGACCCGAAAGCCCGTGCTGGCACCTTTGCGATGGCATATTGATGAGGCCACCGGCCCCGACCAGGTCGGGTTTTGTTTTTCTGTCTGAAATTGGAAGCCAAATATGCCTTCAGCCCTCACCAGTCATGCGCGAGCAGCTATTGTTTTTATAGCAATTCAGGTGCTGGCGGCAGTCCAGCCCGCGGCCGCTCAGGGCATGCGCCCGGAACGCGTGGCCGATGGTTTGCAGCATCCGTGGGCGGTGGCTTTTCTTCCGCAAGGACGTTTTCTGGTCACCGAGCGGCCGGGCCGCATGCGGGTGATTGAAGCCGACGGCCGCCTCGGACCGGCCTTGCCGGGACTGCCGGCCGTGGACGCGCGCGGGCAGGGCGGGCTGCTGGATGTCGTGCTTGACTCCGGGTTTGCCGACAACCGGCGCATCTACTTCTGCTATTCAGAGCCGGCCCCGTCGGGCGGCAACAGCACAGCGCTCGCCACCGCCACGCTGGCCGCCGACAACAGCCGGCTCGATGCGGTGAAAGTGATCTTCAGCCAGCAACCCAAATTTGCCAGCAGCGCCCACTTTGGCTGCCGCATTGTCGAGGGGCGGCGGGACGGGAAAGCCGACGGCACCCTGTTCCTGACGCTGGGCGAACGGTATTCGCGCATGCAGGACGCGCAAAAGCTCGACAACCACCACGGCAAGGTGGTTCGCATCCACAAGGACGGCAGCGTGCCCAGAGACAACCCCTTTGTGGGCCGGGCCGGTGCGCTGCCCGAGATATGGAGCTATGGTCATCGCAACATGCAGGGCGCGGCGCTGTCACCGGACGGACTGTTGTGGACGCATGAACACGGACCCCAGGGCGGCGATGAGATCAACCTGCCGCAGCCGGGCCGCAACTACGGCTGGCCGGTGATCACCTATGGCGAAAACTATGGCGGCGGTCCCATCGGCGATGGCCGCAGCAGCCAGCCCGGCATGGAGCAGCCGCTGCATTACTGGGTGCCGTCGATTGCGCCTTCCGGCATGGCGTTTTTGAGCAGCGACCGCTATGGCAAGGCCTGGCAGGGCAACCTGTTTGTCGGCTCCCTGAAGTTCGGCTACCTCAAGCGTATCAAGCTGGCGCAGCCATTCAGTGGCAAGGTGGTCAGCGAACACAACTTGCTCGAAGGCGCCGGCCGCATCCGCGATGTGCGCCAGGGCCCGGATGGGCTGCTGTACGTGCTGACCGACAGTGCGCAAGGCCGGCTGATACGCCTGCAGCCGCAGTGAAGGGCGCCCGGGTGGCCTCGATAGAATGACTGCTTTCCCGACCAAGTGAGCCTGCGTGTCCGAACGATCTGAAGTCCTGCTGCAATACCTGCTGCCCAAACGGGCGATCACCGAGTTCGGCCGGTCCATTGCGTCCATGCGCGGAGGTGCCATCACCACCGCGATCATTCGCTGGTTTGTCGGCAAATACGGCGTGAACATGGCCGAGGCGGCCGAGCCGGACATCACCCGCTACGCCAGTTTCAACGATTTTTTCACGCGGGCCCTGAAGCCTGGTGCACGGCCGCTGGCCGCGGCGGACCTGGTCTGCCCGGTGGACGGCGCGATCAGCCAGTTCGGCGCCATCGAGGGCGACCAGATCTTCCAGGCCAAGGGCCACCACTATTCCACGACAGCGCTGGTCGGCGGCGACCGCGAGCTGGCTGCGCGTTTTGACGGCGGCAGTTTTGCCACGATTTACCTCAGTCCGCGCGACTACCACCGCATCCACATGCCCACGGACGGGCGCCTGACGCGCATGATTTATGTGCCGGGTGAGCTGTTCTCCGTGAATCCGGCGACAGCGCGCGGCGTACCCGGCCTGTTTGCGCGCAATGAACGCGTGGTTTGCGTGTTCGAGTCGGCGCGTGGCCCGTTTGTGCTGGTGCTGGTCGGGGCCACCATCGTCGGCAGCATGGCCACGGTCTGGCATGGTGTCGTCAACCCGCCCAGAACCCGCGACGTGCGGCAATGGCATTACGAGGGACAGGCGGTGGCGCTCAGGCAGGGCGACGAGATGGGCCGGTTCCTGCTCGGGTCCACCGTGGTGTTGCTGTTCCCGCAGGGGCCCTGCCGGTTCAATCCGGCCTGGGCGCCAGGCGGCGCTGTCCGGCTCGGCGAGGAAATGGCCCGCTGGGACGCCTGACAGCCGGACCGCAGCGACAGTGTCTTGCTACGAATTTCATAGCTTGACACGCCCGTCCTGCAAGGGCCAAGCGGCAATTTAATGCCTGATGCGCGGCGGGCATGCAGGCCGTGACCACACCTACCTGATCTTCATCCAATTCCTACAGGGGCGGGAAAACCCGCGTCCTAAGCTCTCCGGCTTGGACAGTCTTTGATCCCGCGCGCGGCGGTGTCAGGCTTTCCTCGGGAGAACATGTGTTCAGGTTTATTCACGGCGCGGCTGGCCGCGCAGGGTTTTGATGCCGCTATCCACCGAAGGCGGTGCTGTCGCGTCCGCGCTGGGGATGCTGCTGCAACACCTTCGCGACCAGGCCTATGCTTTCACCACCGTCACGCCTGTGACCCATGCCCGGGTGCTGGCCAATCGTCAGGGAGCGGCGGGCAGCACGTTGCGCGACATGTTCGGCTGGTCATTGCCGCTGGGCGCTTCTGCCGTTCAAGCCCTGTTGCCCGAAGATCTTCTGGCGGCGCTGACGGACGTGGGCATTGTTCAGTGTGATCAAGCCCGCGCGCTGTATCGCAGCAGGGTGCGCGTGGCCAGTGTTGACGAGGACTTGTTTGTTCACTCGGCGTTTCCCACCGTCGAACGCGATGCAGTGTTTCTGGGCCCCGACACCTACCGCTTCCTGAATCTGATCCGTGGCCATCTGCCGCCCAGTCCCGCAGCGACGCTGGATCGCCCGCTGCGTATTGTCGATGTGGGATGCGGCAGCGGCGCCGGCGGCGTGCTTGCGGCACGCCTGTGTGTAGGCGCCCGGGTCACGCTCAATGACATCAATCCGCTGGCCTTGCAGTACGCCGCGGTCAATGCGGCCGCTGCCGGTGTGCCGGCCGAACTTGCCGCTGGTGATGCGCTGTCGCAGCTCGCCGGCGTGTTTGACGTGGTGCTGTGCAACCCGCCTTATTTGCAGGACGACGAAGCGCGCGCCTACCGTGATGGCGGCGCTGACCTGGGCCGCGCGCTGGGCGTGAAGATCGCCGCGCAGGCATTGCAGCGGCTTGCGCCCGGGGGGCGTCTGATTTTCTACACCGGGGTGGCGATGGTCGATGGTGTCGATCATTTCATCCGGGAGATGGAGCCGTTTCTCGGGCAGGCCGGCTGTAGTTATACCTATGCAGAAATTGACCCGGATGTGTTCGGGGAGGAACTGGAGCGTCCGGTGTACCGGCAAGCAGACCGGATCGCGGCGGTGGGCCTCGTGGCCCTCAAGCCTGATTGATTGGAACCCGCACGAAAGGAACATCATGCGTAAATCCCCCGATACGTCCAAGACGTCAAAGCAGGAAAACACCGGCAAGGACAATTGCCCGCAGAACGGCGATGGCGCAGCGCCAGCCAGCAGGGCGTGGCCGTTCGCGCCCGGCTCGCAGCTGGGCAAGCAGGTCGCCAGACCCTGGACGCCCAAACCGGTGTACCGCTTCAACCAGAGGTAGCGCTGCGACATGCGCCTACACTCAGTCCCATGCAGACCAACACAAACAGCAACGCGACAAGTCCGGCAGAAGGCACCGCGGCGGGACAGACCCGTCCACTGAGGGTCTTCATCATTGAAGACAATGTGGTGCTGCGCAACATCATCGTGGATGCGCTGCGCGACATGCCGTCGGTGGACGTGCTTTTTTATGCGGACAACGAAATTTCGGCCACCAACTGGCTGTCTTCCAACGATGGCGCGTGGGACCTGGCGGTGGTTGATCTGCATCTGCGGCAAGGCAGTGGTGTCGGGGCGCTGAGCTGGTGCACCACCCGGCGGCCGAACCAGCGGGTGGTCGTGCTGAGCGGCGAGCTCAACGACGAGATGCGCCAGAAATGCCTGGCGCTGCGGGCCGATGCCGTGTTCGACAAGGGCACGGAAATGGACCGCTTTCTGGACTACTGCCGCACCCTGACGGCCTGAGAGCCGCAGGCCGGGCGCCCGGTTGGCTGCTGGCATCGCCTAAACTGCGGAAGGTGTCGCGCCGCCGGCGCGTTCGCCACCGCCAACCCATCTCAAATCTATTTCAAAACATTTCAAACAAGCTTCTGGAGATCCGGACATGAGCGTGTTATTTCGCGATGAGCTGCTGGCCGCGGTGGAGCAGGCCGCTTTCCCGGCTGAAAAAACACTGGACCCGCAAACCGGCGTGGAATCGCTGGACCCGGCATCTGCGGCCTCGATCTCGCGGGTTTTTGAGCTTTTCGGCGTCACCGCCCTGACGCCCGAAGACGAGGATTTCGACCGGGTGCTCAACACCACCTGCACGCTCGCGGTGGAGGTTGCCGCGCATGTGCAGGCGCTGGACGGTGTGGGCGGCGCGCTGGATGCGCTTGAAGAGGCCGCCGACTGGCACCCGGACTACCGGGCTTATGTGCTGGCGCTGTGGCTGGGTGACCGCCTGGGCATTGCCAGCGCCGCGGCCCGGCTCAAACTGGTGGGCGGCATTCCCAACGGCTCCCTGCCGCTGGATCAGGGGCCGGTCAGCTGAGCAGCGCGGCTGCTGAATCCCCCGCCATGACGCCCCGGACGCCCGCCACTTCCTGGTTTGCCGTGTTGGCCCTGCTGGGCCACCAGGCGCGCACCTGGCTGCTGGGCTGGGGCCGGCTGGTGTATCTGGGGGCGATGGTGCTGGTGCTGGCCTTGTCGCCGTCGAGCTACACCCGGCCCAGCCGGCGCGTGCTGGCCGGACACATCTACCGCAACACCGCGCCCAACCTGCTGGGCTTCACCCTGATGTGTGCCTTGATCACCGTGGTCATCACGCGCATCGTGATCGTGACCGCCATCAGCTACGGGCTGTCGCAGTACGCGCTGCAGGTGGTGATCCGGGTGCTGGTGCTGGAGCTGATCCCGCTGACAGCGGCCATGTTTGTCGCCCTGCGTTCGGCCATTGCCAGCGGCGTGGAACTGGCGCAACTTCGCCGCAACGGCGTGCTCGATGCCCTGCAGCTGCGCGGCGTGGACCCGGTGCGCCACGAGGTGCTGCCACGCGTGACCGCCGGCATTTTTTCAACCATCACGCTGGCGGCGCTCAGCTGTGTGGTGGCGCTGGTGATGGCCTATCTGGCGGTTTACGGCTTCACGCTGGCGGGGGTGGCTATCTATACGCGCCTGTTTGGTCAGGTCTTCAACCCCGAGGTCACCTTGATCTTCCTGCTCAAGACCCTGTTCTTCAGCCTGGCGGTGTCGCTGATCCCCATGGCTTCAGCCATGTACGACCCGACCGGGCCATCCCTTCGCACCAGCGCCGAGCTGCGCATGCTGGTGCGCATGTTTGCCGTGATCCTGCTGATCGAGGTGCTGTCCCTGGTGGGCAACTATTATTGAAGGCGCCGACCCTCCCATGAAAAACCCGACACCATGAACGATCCGACCGACACTCCCCCTGCGGCAGGCGCTGCGCCGCGGCCGGTCGACGAGGTGCTTCAACCGCCGCCGGTGGCCAATCTGGAGTTCAAGGCGGTCCTGCTGCTGGTGTTCATGGCGGCGCTGGTGATCGGTTCAGCCCTGTATGTGCTGTACGCGCGCGGCCTGTTTGAAAGCACGCAAAAGCTGGTGCTGGTGTCTGACGACTCCGAGGGTGTGGTGGTCGGCATGGACCTGACCTTCTCCGGTTTCCCCATCGGCCGGGTGCGCCGCATCGAGCTGGCCGAAGACGGCAAGGCCCGCATCATCATCGATGTGCCCACGCGTGACGCGCACTGGCTGCGGACTTCCAGCGTGTTCACGCTGGTCCGCGGCCTGGTGGGCAGTACCAACATCCGTGCCTACAGCGGCTTGCTCAAGGATCCGCCGCTGCCCGATGGCGCGGTGCGCGAGGTCTTGCGCGGCGACACGGCGGCCGAGGTGCCCAAGCTGATTGCGGCGGCCAAGGAACTCATCGACAACCTCAACGGCCTGACGGCCAGCGAGGGCGCGGTGGCCGCCAGCCTGGGCAATGTGCAAAAGCTCACCGAACGGCTCAATGGTCCCGGCGGCGCCCTGGGTGTGCTGCTGGGCAATGAGGCCGAAGCCAAAAAGCTGATGGCCACGCTGGACCGCACCAATACGCTGCTGGCCCGGCTGGATGGCCTGGCCGCCAAGGCCGATACCCAGGTCTTCGGCGCCAACGGTGTGATGCCGGAGGCGCGAGCCACGGTGGTGCAGCTCAACGCCTTGTTGGCCGAAGCCCGGACCAGCCTGAAAAAGGTCGATGCGGTGCTGGTCGAGGCCCAAGCCGTGGGCGCCAATGCGCGCGCCGCCACCGATGACCTGGGCAGCCTGCGCGGCGAGGTCGAGTCCAGCCTGCGCAAGGTGGACAGCCTCATCAACGAAGTCAACCGCAAGTGGCCTTTTGCCCGCGATACCGAGATCAAGCTGCCATGAATGTTTCTGTCAAAACGCTGCTTCCGGCAGGCTTGCTGGTGCTCGTGCTGGCCGCCTGCAGCAGCGGCCCCCAACCTGCCGACTGGCAGCTTGAAGCCAAAACCGCCAGCGAACGTGCCGTCAGCGCCTGGATGGAGGGCGATACGCGCGTGGAAGCGGTGGAGTTTTCACGCGCACGCAGCGAAGTGGCCAGCACCGGCCGCGTGGACCTGATCGCCCGCATGGAATTGCTGCGCTGCGCCAGCCGCACCGCCAGCCTGGTGCTGGAGCCTTGCGCCGCTTTCGAGCGCCTGCGCGCCGATGCGCCGGCGGCCGAACGCGCCTATGCCGATTACCTGGCGGGGCGGCTGCAGCCGCAGGACCTGGCTTTGCTGCCCGCCAGCCAGCGCGCAGCGGCCGGCGGTGATGCCGCCGCGGTCAAGGGGATGGCCGATCCGCTGTCGCAACTGGTGGCGGCGGCCGTGCTGTTTCAGCGGGGGCAGGCCAGCCCGGCAGTGCTGCAGCAGGCGGTGGACACCGCGTCCAGCCAGGGCTGGCGCCGGCCCCTGCTGGCGTGGCTGGGTGTGCAGGCGCAACTGGCCGACAAGGCCGGTGATGCGCAGGAGGCCGCACGCCTGCGCCGCCGCATGGCGCTGGTGGAGCCGCCCAAGGCGGGCACTGCGGGAGCGCAACCTTGAGCCCGTCCAGTTCACCTTCTGCCTCCGATTCTGCTTCCGAGCCCGGTCGCTGGACCATTGCCATCGCCGGCCTGCTGTCGCTGGCCATCGCCATGGGCATTGGCCGTTTTGCCTTCACACCGCTGCTGCCCATGATGCTCAGCGACGGCGTGGTGGATCTGCCCACCGCCAGCTGGCTGGCGAGCGCGAATTATTCGGGCTACCTGGTCGGTGCCTTGTTGTGCACCTTTCTGCCCTGGATCTGGAAGCGTTTCAGCTTCCTGCCTCTGGTCAGCGCGCCCACCTGGGTGCGCACCGGCCTGGTGGCCACCACCGTGCTCACCCTGGGCATGGCGCTGCAAGTGCCGCTGGCCTGGCCCTTGCTGCGCTTTGCCGCGGGCGTGGCCAGTGCGCTGGTGTTTGTCTATACCTCGGGCTGGTGCCTGGCCCAGCTGGCCAGGCGCAACGCGCCCATGATGGGTGGCGTGATTTACGCGGGCCCCGGTGCCGGCATTGCGCTCAGCGGCCTGTTTGCCAGCGGCATGGTCGCGCTGCACTGGCGGGCGGCGGCGGGCTGGCTGATTTTCGGTGCGCTCGCCGCGATCCTCACGGCCTATGTCTGGCGCACCTTCAGCGACAGCGCGCCGGCGGGCGCCACTGCATCGGCGCCAGCCGCCGCGCCGCGCAGCGAAGCACCGGCGGGGCGCAGGCAGATGCTGTTGCTGGCGCTGGCCTATGGTCTTGCGGGTTTTGGCTACATCATCACCGCGACGTTTCTGCCGGTGATCGCGCGCGAAGCGATGCCGGGGTCGGTGTGGATCGATTTCTTCTGGCCCATCTTCGGCCTGGGCGTGATCACCGGCGCCTTGCTGGCCACCCGCATTCCGGCCACCGGCGATTACCGCCACCTGCTGGCCGGCTGTTATTTTGTGCAAGCGCTCGGGATTGCCGCCAGCGTGTTCAGCCCGAATCTGGCGGGTTTTGCCATCGGCAGCCTGCTGCTGGGCATTCCTTTCACGGCCATCACCTTTTTTGCCATGCAGGAGGTGCGGCGCCTGCGCCCGGCCGCCGCGGCGAGTTACATGGGGCTGCTCACGGCGGTTTACGGCATTGGCCAGATCGCCGGCCCGCCGCTGGTGGCACTGTTGCTGCGCCACAGCCGCAGCGTCGGGGAGGGCTTTACCCTGTCGCTTGAAATTGCCGCCGCCACGCTGGTGGCCGGTGCGCTGATGTACCTGTGGATGGTCAGTCTGTATCCGGTGGCTGGCCGGCTGGTGAAACCGGCCTGAACCGCGGCCTGCCCCGGTTTTATAAGGAAAATCGGCCTCCAGCCCCTGTCCCGCAAGCGCGGACAGCTATCAAAAACGGAGCATCAGGCAGCCGGTTTGTGGACCAGCACCGGCCGCAGCAACTGGGCCAGCTCGGTCCCCTGGATCACGCGGATCTGGTGTTCGGCGGCAAACGCCACAGCCTTGTCGGTGATGTCGCCCGTCGTCACGCAAATGCAGCTGCTGGCATCGCGCGCGCTGCGGGCCGCCTCCAGCCCCTGGAACACTTCCAGTCCCGTGCGTGCGGCTTTCCAGCGCTTGCCGCTGAGCAGCACGGTGCGGCCGCCCTTGTGCAGCTCGAAGTCGGCCGCAGGCAGGTCCAGGCGCTTGACCTCGAAACCTTCACGCATGAGGGCGTGCTCCAGGGCCGCCGAAAACTCGCGCCAGGGCATGGCGTTGATCTGCGCCAGGGTGGCTTCGACATGCGCGGTGCTGGGCGCGCGCAACTGGCGCCACAGCGTGATCGCGGCAATCACCACAAACGGAAAACCGCCCATGGCGCCAAAAGGGACGTAGTGCGGCGGCAGCAGGGCCTTGGAGGCCAGCCCGATGACGATGGCAATCAACAGGCTGATCCACCAGGGGGAGCGCAGCAGGATGGCGAACAGCGACCTTTCGGCCATTTTGAATTTCAAGGGAACCCTCATTTCTAAAAAGCAGCGCTGTTTGTATCACGCCCTGCCATGGGGTCTCCTGCAGCGCCTGCCGCAAGCTGGTATGCTTCAAAAATGATAGCTGCTTGCGCCCATGTCCATTGGGCTGCAGGCCATTTTTATAAAGAACTCCGAGGACGGCCGGGCGATGAGTATTGAACTGCAAGGCGCGGCGCGCCGGCGTGCCACGGTGGCGCTGTGGGTGGCGCTGGGGCTGGTGGTGATCTGGGGCGTCAACTTTTCCCTGCAGAAGTTTGTCTTCAACGTGGTGGGACCCGGTGGCTTTCTGTTTGCGCGTTACCTCATCATGCCGGCCTGCGCGCTGGCGCTGCTGCTGTGGCGCTATGGCAGGCACTTTCCCGGCCTGTCGCGGCGCGAGTTCTGGGAACTGGCGCGCCTCGGGGTGGCCGGACACTTTCTGCACGTCGGCATGGTCACCTACGGCATTCACTGGTCCACCGCGTTTTCCAGCTCGCTGATCCTGGCCTGCGGCCCGATCTTCACCTTGCTGATCCTGCGTCTGTTGGGGCTGGAGCCCTTGCACAAGGCCCAGATCGCCGGCGTGGCCGTGGCCTTTGCTGGCGTGCTGATCTTCCTGTCCGACAAGCTGCTGGGCGGCCAGTGGCTGGCCACCGGCGGTGATCTCTTTTTGCTGGTCGCCGCGAGCTTTTTTTCTTACTACACGGTGGCGGCCAAGCCGCTGATCGAGCGCCACGGCGGCGTGCTGACCATGGCCTACGCCACCTTGCTGGGCAGCGTGCCGGTGCTGCTGTTTTCATTGCCTGCGGGGCTGGCTGCCCCCTGGGGCCAGGCCTCGGCGCTGGTCTGGCTGGCGCTGGTGTGGTCGGTCACGGTGTCGGCGTTTCTGGGCTGGCTGGTCTGGGGCTGGGTCAACGCCGTGCGCGGCGTGGCACGCACGGCACCGCTGATGTATCTGATGCCGCCGGTGGCCGGACTGGTGGCCTGGCTGTTTGCCGGTGAACAGTACACCGGGATCAAACTGGCCGGCGCGGCGCTGACGCTCGTCGGTGTCGCGCTGGCGCAGTTCACCGGCTCACGGCAGGTGCTGGCGCGTGCTGCGCCCACGCCGGTGGACTAGCAGATACGGGCCTGACCTTGCGCCGGTCAGGGCAAGGCGATTCGTCCATACTGGATGTTCCCTCATTTGCCGGTTCACCTGCCTGTCATGACCAAACCCTCGCTCGATAAAAACAAACTCAAATTCCTGCTGCTCGAAGGCATCCATCCTTCTGCCATCCAGGTGTTGCGCGATGCGGGCTACACGCAGATCGAAAGCCTGCCCGGCGCGCTGGAAGGCGATGAACTGAAGGCCAAAATTGCCGACGCGCATTTTGTCGGCATCCGCTCGCGCACCCAGCTCACCGCCGAGGTGTTGGCCCACGCCCGCAAGCTGGCCGCGGTGGGCTGCTTTTGCATTGGCACCAACCAGGTGGACCTGAACGCGGCGCGTGAGCGCGGCATCGCGGTGTTCAACGCGCCGTTTTCCAACACACGTTCGGTGGCCGAACTGGTGCTGGCCGAGGCGATTTTGCTGCTGCGCGGCGTGCCCGAAAAAAGCGCTGCGGCGCACCGCGGCGGCTGGCTCAAGTCGGCCGACAACGCTTTCGAGATCCGCGGCAAGACCCTGGGCATCGTCGGTTACGGCTCCATCGGCACGCAGCTGTCGGTGCTGGCTGAAAGCCTGGGCATGCAGGTGGTGTTTTTTGACGTGGTGACCAAGCTGCCGCTGGGCAACGCGCGCCAGGTTGGCAAGCTGCACGACCTCTTGGGCCAATCCGATATCGTGACCCTGCATGTGCCCGAAACCGCCGCCACACAATGGATGATTGGCGCCGCTGAAATCGCCGCCATCAAGCCTGGCGCGGTGTTCATCAACGCCTCGCGCGGCACCGTCGTCGAGATTGAGCCGCTGGCTGAGGCCCTGCGCAGCAAACAACTGCTGGGCGCGGCGATTGACGTGTTTCCGGTCGAGCCCAAAAGCAACAAGGACGTGTTCGAGTCGCCGCTGCGCGGACTGGACAACGTCATCCTGACGCCGCACGTGGGCGGCTCGACGATGGAGGCGCAGGCCAATATCGGCATCGAGGTCGCCGAAAAACTCGTCAAGTACAGCGACAACGGCACCTCGACCTCGTCGGTGAACTTCCCTGAAGTGGCGCTGCCGGCCCACCCCGGCAAACACCGGCTGCTGCACATTCACCGCAACGTGCCCGGCGTGCTGGCCGAGATCAACCAGGTCTTCGCCGCCAGCGGCATCAACATCGCCTCGCAGTTCCTGCAGACCAACGAGGCCATCGGTTATGTGGTGATCGACATTGACGCGGTGCATTCCGAGCTGGCGCTGACCAGGCTCGCCGAGGTGACCGGCACCATCCGCAGCCGCGTGTTGTTCTGAGCGGCGCGCTCGATGGGTGATCGCTTGGTTATTGAGCTGCTATTAAATCAGGAGCTGCTTGCGCCCGTCAGTCAAGAGCTGGAGGCACTTTTTGCTTGAAACTTCGCAACGGCCCCGACCGCTCAGGGCGAGGGAGGCTGCAAGCCAAGCAGGGCCGCCAGCGCCGCGGTCGGCAGCGCACCTTCCTGCGTGACCAGGGCGCCGGTCTCGGCATGGTTGCCGATGATGGTCGGGATCGAGCCGAAGCCGAGGCGGGTCAGCAATTCGGTGTTTTTGGCCACGTCGGCCTTTTGCGCATCGATGTCGCTGGCGGCGCTGATGCCACCGGCGCCGGCCGCCATCGAGGTTTCATGTTCGTTCATGGCGGCGACCGGGTCCTTGGCCGCCAGCAGGCTGGCGCCCTGGGCCGTGCTCGACGCGTTGAGGATGCCCACCGGAATCCAGACAAAACGCGCTTGCGGTTTCAGCGGTTTGGCCGCTTCCCACAGGGCGGTGCAGTGCGGGCACTGCGCGTCAAAAAAGACATAAACCGTGCGTGCACTGACGGCCGAGCCGACGCTGAAGCCTTTGGCTTCGGCAGCGACGGCCGCCACCGACACGGCAGCCGGCGCGGCCGCGGCGGCGGGTTTGCCGGTGTCGGCGGCGTCCTGGCAACCCGCCAGCAAGCAGCCGGCGGCAATCAGGGTGGCAGAGAGAAGGCCGGGGAAAAATCGGGTCATGGGTCGCACCTGCGTTAGAAGGCCGCAAGCATAGCGCAGCACGCCAGCCGGCCCCGGCGAGCCCGGTATTTGCCCCCGTTTTCTGTGGGTGACCCTGTGGATAAACCCGTGAAAAAGCCACGAGAGGCTCGCCTGTCGTGGCTTGCAGCAGATTGCCTGCTGATTGGGCGGCGCACCGTTTGATGCGCGGGGGCCTAGGTCTTGTTGCTCATGCCCAGGCGTTCAATGGTGGCTTTTTCGGCCATGAAGGTTTCGCGGGCAAAACGCGTGTATTGCGAGGTGTTCATGTAAATCACCGACTGGTCGTACTTGTCGAAGGTGGCCAGCACCGCCGGATCGTTGAGCGTGCGGCGGAAGGCCTCGTGCAGGGTGGCCACCACGGCGGGGTCCATGCCCTTGGGGCCGCACACGCCGAAAGGCGAGTCCGACACGGTGTCGTAGCCGAGCTCGTTGAGCGTCGGCACATTCGGCCAGCGCTTGGTGCGCTTGCTGCCATAGGTGGCCAGCAGGCGCAGCTTGCCGGATTCCACGTGCGGGCCCCAGCCGGTGGCGTCGCTGGCCGCCATCACATGGCCGCCCAGGATGGCCTGCATGTTGTCGGCATTGCCCTTGAAGGGCACATGCGTGAGCTTGATGCCGGCGCGCTGCGCAAACTCCTCGACCGCCAGGTGCGGGCTGGTGCCGGTGCCGGTCGAGCCGTAGGTGAATTTCTCGG
>CAMLDT010000089.1 GCA_946479075.1 uncultured Polaromonas sp. | reverse complement strand
TCGTCGAACAGGCGCGCCAGGGTTTCCCGGTAGGCGCGCACCACCGGCAGGCTGGCGTTGACCAGCGGCACCGGCTGGGTCGCAATCACCGGCGTGTTGCGGGCGGCGCCCATCTGCAGCATGGTTTGCAGGTTGACGTCGGCCAGCGCCACGACGTAACGCTGGCGCGACTGCTTTTCCAGGCCCTGGGTGAACTCGGCCAGCTCGGGCGTGCCGCCGACAAACAGCAGGACGGCGGGGGTGCGTGGCGTGAGCTGCTGGCCCAGGACGCGCAGGTTGCCGGCGCCGCGGAAAGCCTGCAGCCTGAGCTTCATGCCGCTGGCAATGCGCTCGACTTCCCCATGGTAGGCCGCGTGGTCCTGCGCCGAAGCGTAGACCGCGCCGAGTTCCTGCAGGCCCATCACGGACAGGGTTTTCAGCGCATAGGCGATCTGTTCCTGGCGCGCCGCAAAAATCGGGAAAGTCTGCTCGTCGATGTCCAGGCTGGAGTTTTGCAGCCACGGGGCAGCGTGCGCCAGCGCCGTGCTGTCTTTTTGCAGTTGCGTGACCACCTGGCCGGCCAGCTGGTCACCCACGCTGCCCGAAAGCACCATGCAGCCCGGGGTGTCCCGCACCGAGGCCAGCGCTTTTTGCACGCTGGCCGGTGTGCCGTCGGTTTCGAGCACAAGGTGCTCCACCCGCCGTTCACGCAGGCCTCCGCGGGAGTTCAGGTCTTGCCAGGCTGCCCGTGATCCGATCAGGAAATCCTTGGAGACATCCTGCTGGGCCAGGGAGTAGTCCACCAGCTGGGCGACGGTGATGCTGCGCGGTGCGGCGCTGCTGCGGCCCGGCTGCGCAAAGCCAGGCATGGCGCTGCCGGCCGCCAGCACGGCCGTGGTTTGCAGCAGCCGGCGGCGTGTGAAAAAAATACAGGGGGATGACATTGGTTTTTCCATGGCCAGGCCGGGCCGGCCTGGCCCTTGGGTTGATCTGCTATGAAATAAGTAGCTGCTTGCGCCCGCCACATAAGGGCTGGAGGCTGATTTGGCTTGTGACCGCCAAGCGGAGCGCAGTGCGCCGGTGCGGGCGCTGCAGGGTTTATTTTTTGGCCGGTGGGAGCATCACGCGGTCAACGGTGTGGATGACGCCGTTGGTGGCGGCGATGTCGGCGGTCTGCACCATGGCTTCCTCGACGGTCACATAGTCCCCGGTGCGGGCGAGCGCGACGCTGGCGCCATTGACCGTCTTGACGCTGCCGTTCCTGACGTCGGCGCGCATGACCTTTGCGGGCAGGACGTGGAAGGTCAACACTTCCCGGAGCAGGGCTGGATTTTGGGCCAGCGCATCCATGGTTTTGGCCGGCACGGCCTGGAAGGCTTCGTTGGTCGGGGCGAACACGGTGAACGGGCCGGTCCCTTGAAGCGTGGGCGCCAGTCCCGCCTTCACGACGAGGCTGTTCAGGGTGCTCAGCGATGGCGTGGCGGCGAGGGTGTCGGCCACCGAGCGCGGTGAGGACATGGACGCACAGCCTGTAACAAGGGTGGCGGCAAGGGCGACAACTAACAAGCGGCGATGAAACATGAGGTGACTCCTGGTTAAGAAAAGCAGGCCGAGCTTAGGTGGGCTTCGTGACAAGCCCGTGACGCCGCAGCCCCACAGCTGCCCGCGCACGCCTGCGGTGGGGGCGGGCGCGGGTGTCATGCGGCTGTCACACAAGCCTTCTACAGTTCCTTCAGTGTTTCAACCCAACCAAGAGGTGTTCTGATGAAATTGAGCTTCAAATTGTCTCTCGCGGCTGTGGCCAGCCTGGCCGCCATGTCGTTCTCCGGCGCCGTGATGGCCCAGGAAATCACCGGTGCCGGCGCAACTTTCCCCGCCCCTGTCTATTCCAAATGGGCTGCAGACTACAACAAGGCCACCGGCGTCAAGGTGAACTACCAGTCGGTCGGTTCCGGTGCAGGCATCAAGCAGATTGATTCGAAAACCGTGGACTTCGGCGCCTCGGACATGCCTCAGACCGATGACGTTCTGGCGAAAAAAGGCCAGATGCAGTTTCCCGCCGTCATCGGCGGCACGGTGCCCGTCATCAACATCAAGGGCATCGCTGCCGGCCAGATGAAGCTCGACGGCCAGGTGCTGGGCGATATCTATCTCGGCAAGATCACCAAGTGGAACGATCCGGCGATCAAGGCGCTGAATCCCTCCCTGCCGCTGCCTGACGCCGCCATCGCGCCTGTGCGCCGTGCCGACGGCTCCGGTACCACGTTCAACTTCACCAACTACCTCAGCCGCGTTCACCCCGAGTGGAAGGCCAAGGTCGGTGAGGGCACGGCTGTGAACTGGCCGGTGGGCGCCGGCGGCAAGGGCAATGAGGGCGTCGCCGCTTTCGTGAACCGCCTGCCCAACTCCATCGGTTACGTGGAATACGCCTACGTCAAGCAGAACAAGATGACCTATACCCTGCTCAAGAACCGGGATGGCGTGTTTGTGGCGCCGGAAGCCTCCGCATTTGCCGCAGCCGCAGCCGGTGCCGACTGGAACAAGTCGTTCTACCAGTTGATCACGGACCAGCCCGGCAAGAACGCCTGGCCCATCTCCACGGCAACCTTCATCCTGATGCAGCTCAAGCAGGACAAGCCCGCCTCGGCCACCGAAGTCTTCAAGTTCTTTGATTGGGCTTACAAAAACGGCGACAAGACGGCCGAGGCGCTGGACTATGTGCCGATTCCCGACACCGTGATCGCCACCATCGAGAAGGCCTGGTCCAAGGTGACCGATGCTTCCGGCAAGCCGGTCGCCATCAAGTAAGACGGCTGTTTTTGCCTGACTGACGATTACCAGGAGCAGACGAGTGTCCACTACACTTCCGGCGAATGAAAGACCTTCTTCCCAGCAGTCCGTCAAATTCTCCGGGCGTGTCATGAGCCAGAGTCCCTCCGTCAAGACAGCCCGCTCAGGCCCCTGGGCCGACCGCCTCTTTGGCCTGGTTGCCAAGGGCGCGGCCTTGTTCACCCTGTGCGTGCTGCTGGCCATCCTGGCATCCTTGACCATCAGCGCGTGGCCGGCGATCAGCAAGTTCGGTCTCGGCTTTCTGACCAGTACCACCTGGGACCCGGTCAAGGAAGACTTTGGCGGGCTGGTGATGATTTACGGCACCGTCATGACCTCGGCCATCGCCTTGCTGATTGCGGTGCCTGTGAGTTTCGGGATCGCGCTGTTCCTGACGGAGCTTTCCCCGGCCTGGCTCAAACGCCCACTGGGCACCGCCATTGAATTGCTGGCTGCGGTGCCGTCCATTGTTTACGGCATGTGGGGCCTGCTGGTGTTCAGCCCTGTGCTGTCCACGTATGTGCAGCAACCGCTGCAAAAAGCTTTCGGCGATGTGCCTTACCTGGGCACGCTCTTTTCCGGGGCGCCGGTCGGTATCGGCATTTTGTCGGCCGGCATCATCCTGGCGATCATGATCATTCCTTTCATCGCATCGGTGATGCGCGATGTTTTTGAAGTCACGCCCACGCTGCTCAAGGAGTCCGCTTACGGCCTGGGTGCCACCACCTGGGAGGTGGTTTCCACGGTGGTGCTGCCTTACACCAAGGCCGGCGTCATTGGCGGCATCATGCTGGGTCTGGGGCGCGCCATCGGCGAAACCATGGCGATTACCTTCGTGATCGGCAATTTCAACCAGCTCAACTCGCTGAGCCTGTTTGAGGCGGCCAACAGCATCACCTCTGCGCTGGCCAACGAGTTTGCAGAAGCGGGTGAGGGCCTGCACCAGGGCGCATTGATGTACCTGGGGCTGGTGCTTTTCTTCATCACCTTTGTGGTCCTGTCGCTGTCCAAGATCCTGCTGGCGCAACTGCAGAAAAACGAGGGAGCAAAAACATGAGTGCCACTGCATCCGGCGTTCGCGAAGCCCGGTACGCGCGGCGAAAGTTCGTCAACCGGGTGGCCATCGCGCTGGCGATGGCGGCCATGGCCTTCGGCCTGTTCTGGCTGTTCTGGATCCTGTTTGAAACCGTGCGCCTCGGCGTGGGCGGTCTCACGCTGGACACCCTGACGCAGATGACACCACCGCCCAATGACCCGGGCGGGCTGGCCAACGCGATTTACGGCTCCTTCCTGATGGTCATGCTGGCCACCTTTGTGGGCACGCCCATCGGCATCATGGCCGGTATCTACCTGGCCGAATTCGACACCAAGGGCTGGCTGGCCGTGGTCACGCGTTTTGTCAACGACATCCTGCTGTCGGCGCCGTCCATCGTGATCGGTTTGTTTGTGTATGCCGTGGTGGTCTCCCGCTTCAAGTCCTTCTCGGGCTGGGCCGGCGTGGTGGCCCTGGCGCTGATCGTGATTCCGGTGGTGATCCGCACCACTGAAAACATGCTGCAACTGGTTCCCACCGGTTTGCGGGAGGCCGCCTACGCACTGGGTGCGCCCAAGTGGAAGGTGATCCTGAGCATCACCCTCAAGGCCGCACGGGCAGGCGTGGTGACGGGTGTGATGCTGGCGGTGGCGCGCGTGGCGGGTGAGACCGCACCCCTGCTGTTCACCGCGCTGAGCAACCAGTTCTGGACTTCCAGCCTGACCGAGCCGATGGCCAGCTTGCCGGTCACGATTTTCAAGTTCGCGATGAGTCCCTACGAGAACTGGCAAAAGCTGGCATGGGCTGGCGTGTTTCTGATCACCATGGCGGTGCTGGGCCTGAACATCCTCGCCCGCATCCTGACGCGCAGCCGGACCTGAACCCGCGCTGGCGAACTGACCTACGACGAGAAAACCAAGCATGGAAACCCTGACCTCCTCACGTGACAAGCTGACCGGAAAATCCAAGATATCGGTCAGAAACCTTGATTTCTATTACGGAAAATTCCATGCCCTCAAGGGGATCAACCTGGAAATCCCGGAAAAAAAGGTGACTGCCTTTATCGGCCCTTCGGGCTGCGGCAAATCGACCCTGCTGCGCATCTTTAACCGGATGTACGAGCTTTATCCCGAGCAACGCGCCGTCGGCGAGGTGGTTTTTGAAGATGAGAATCTGCTCACCTCGAAGAAGGACGTGGCGCTGATCCGCTCCAAGGTCGGCATGGTGTTCCAGAAGCCCACGCCGTTTCCAATGTCGATTTACGACAACATTGCGTTCGGCGTCAAACTCTTTGAAAGCCTGAGCCGTGCCGACATGGATGAACGGGTGGAATGGGCCTTGCGCAAGGCTGCCTTGTGGACCGAGGTCAAGGACAAGCTGAACCAGAGTGGTTCCAGCCTGTCGGGCGGGCAGCAGCAGCGCCTGTGTATTGCGCGCGGGATTGCCATCAAGCCCGAAGTGCTGCTGCTCGACGAACCCTGCTCGGCCCTCGATCCGATTTCCACCGCCAAGGTGGAAGAACTGATCACCGAGTTGAAGAATGACTACACCGTGGTCATCGTGACACACAACATGCAGCAGGCGGCGCGTTGCAGCGATTACACCGCCTACATGTATCTGGGCGACCTGGTGGAGTTTGGCGTGACCGAAGACATCTTCTTCAAGCCCAAGCGCAAGGAAACCGAAGACTACATCACCGGGAGATTCGGTTGAACACCCCTTCTCGGCTCACTGCGAGTAGCCGGACCCCCCTTGCAGGGGCAACGGCAGCGGCCCGGCAAAGCCGGTTCCGCGCCGTTCTGATTGCTTTCTCGCCATCAGTTGGCTGCAAAAAAGGATAAAGAACATGCCTGAAAAACACCTTTCCACCCAGTTCGACAGCGAACTCAACGGCGTCTCCTCGCGCGTGATGGAGCTCGGCGGGCTGGTCGAATCGCAAATTCGCCTGGCGATTTACGCGCTGTCCCAGTTCAGTGCCGAGACCGCCAACCAGGTGATCGAAACCGAAGCCCGCGTGAATGCGATGGAAGTCGATATCGACCGCGACCTGTCGTCCATCATTGCGCGCCGCCAGCCGACGGCGCGCGACCTGCGCCTGCTGATTGCGATCTCCAAGACGACCGCCAACCTCGAACGTGCCGGCGACGAGGCCGAAAAGATTGCCCGCATGGTCAAGTCCATCAGCGAAAGCGGTTCGTCGCGGGCCTTGCCTTCATCGGAGCTGAACGTCGCTGCGGAGCTGGCCTCCGGCCTGCTGCGCAAGGCCCTGGATGCCTTTGCCCGCCTGGACACGGCAGTGGCGGTCTCCATCCTGAAGGAAGACGACCTGATCGACCAGGAGTTCGACGGGTTTGTGCGCAAGCTCATCACCTACATGATGGAAGACCCGCGGACCATTTCCGCCAGCCTGGACCTGCTGTTTGTGGCCAAGGCCATAGAACGCGTCGGCGATCATGCCAAGAACATTGCCGAGTTCATCATCTATATCGTCAAGGGCGCCGACGTGCGGCACACGCCCATGGAGCAGATCGAGTCGGCGGTGAAATAATGCCCCCACGCTCCGCACTGCGTGTCGTCGCTGCCCCCCGAGGGGGCGCGATTTTCCCTTGGGGCGGCCCGGCGGGAAATCCGATGCTCCCACGCTCCGCACTGCGTGTCGTCGCTGCCCCCCGGGGGGGCGCGATTTCCCCTTGGGACGGCCCGGCGGGAAATCCGATGCCCCCACGCTCCGCACTGCGTGTCGTCGCTGCCCCCCGAGGGGGCGCGATTTTCCCTTGGGGCGGCCCGGCGGGAAATCCAATGCCCCGTGCCAACTGCTTCCCGCTTTCCATGTCATGAAACACCAGCCACGCATCCTGATTGTTGAAGACGAACCGGCGATTGCCGAGCTGATTGCCGTCAACCTGACGCACGGCGGCTTCCTGCCTGTCATCGCCGGCGACAGTGTGGCCGCGCAACGCGAGCTGGATGCCGTGCTGCCCGACGCCATCCTGCTGGACTGGATGTTGCCGGGCCAGAGCGGCCTGGCTTTGGCGCGCCATCTGCGCAAGCAGGCGCGCACGCGCTCCATTCCCATCCTCATGCTGACGGCCCGTGGCGACGAGCCGGACAAGGTGGCCGGGCTGGATGCGGGGGCAGACGACTACATCACCAAACCGTTTTCGACCCAGGAACTGCTCGCCCGCATACGTGCGGTGCTGCGCCGCCGCGCCCCTGAATCGGTCAATGACAGCGTCACCGTGGGGGCGCTGATGCTTGACGCCGGAACCCACCGCATCTTCCATCAGGGGCAGGAGCTCAAGCTCGGACCGACCGAGTTCAAGCTGCTGCACTACCTGATGAAACACGCCGAACGTGTGCATAGCCGCAGCACGCTGCTTGACAAGGTCTGGGGTGACCACGTGTTCATCGAGGAACGCACGGTGGATGTGCATGTCAAGCGCCTGCGCGAGGCGCTGGGCGCGGCAGGCGCCATGGTGGAAACCGTGCGGGGGGCCGGTTACCGGCTGACCGCGCTGGCGCCGCCTGTGGCACCATCCCGGGCATGATCAATCGCTGGCTGACCTTTGCGGCCTGCCTGCTGCTGGGCTCGCTTGCCGGCTGGTGGCTGGGGGGGCGCCATGGCATCGCGCCTGGCCTGGTGCTGGGTGGTTTTGCCTGGTTGCTGCTCGACACCCTGCAGCTGGCCCGCCTGCTGGTGTGGCTGCGCAGCGAACAGAACGTGGACGTGCCGGGCACGGCAGCGGGCATGGTGCGCGCGCCGCTCGGCATTTGGGGTGATGTGGCAGACCGCATGCGCCGCCTGCTGAAGAACCGCGACAACCATTACCGGGAAAGCCAGGCCAGGCTCAATGAGTTCCTGGCGGCCATGCAGGCCTCTCCCAATGGTGTGGTGCTGCTGGATGCGCAAGGGCGGATCGAGTGGTGCAACCAGACGGCGGCGCAGCATTTCGGCTTCGACGCCAAACGCGATGTGATGCAGCACATCACCAACCTGGTCCGCGACCCGGCCTTCACGGCCTACCTGACCTCCGGTGATTTTTCAGCCGATGTGACCATTCCCGGCGGCCTGTCCACGCCGGCGCGGCCGGTGAAGCTGTCGGTGCATCTGCACGCCTACGGCAACCAGCGGCGGCTGCTGCTGTCCCGCGACATCACTGCGCTGGAGCTGGCTGAAGCCATGCGCCGCGATTTTGTGGCCAATGTGTCGCACGAAATCCGCACACCGCTCACCGTGCTTTCGGGCTTCATCGAGACCCTGCAGACCTTGCCGCTGCAGGAGCCGGAGCGCAGCCGCTACCTGGGCCTGATGGCGCAACAATCACAGCGCATGCAGACGCTGGTCAGTGATTTGCTGACGCTGTCGCGCCTGGAGGGCAGCCCCTTGCCGGATCCCGCAGCCTGGGTGGGCACGGCGGCCTTGCTGGCGCAATGCGAGCAGGAGGCCCGCGCGCTGTCGGCCGTGCTGGCGCCTGGCGGCCACCGTCTGGAATTCGACGCGGGGTCGCCGTGTGAAATTGCCGGTTCGCACAACGAACTGCTCAGCGCCATGTCCAATCTGGTGAGCAATGCCGTGCGCTACACCCCGGCCGGCGGCGCGATTCGCGTCGGCTGGACGCTGCTGGACGACGGCCGGGGGCGTTTCCAGGTGCAGGACAGCGGGCCGGGCATCGCGACCGAACATATTCCGCGCCTGACCGAACGGTTCTACCGCATTGACCGCAGCCGCTCGCGCGAAACCGGTGGCACCGGCCTCGGTCTGGCGATTGTCAAACATGTGGCCCAGCGCCATGGGGCCGAGTTGCAGATCGAGAGCCAGCCGGGGCAGGGCTCCCGGTTTTCGATCATGTTTCCGCTCAACCGCGTGCGTCAGCTCCAGCCACCCGCGGCGCCCTGAGGCTGCGCCGCACGGTGTAGCCCAGCAAGGCGGCGAGACAAAGCGCGACCAGAATCATGCCGGCGCTGCTGGCGGCCCAGAAGCTTGCCGCGGATGGCATGGCCGGGTAGCTGCCCAGGCCCCGGTAGGCCAGCGTGTAACCGCCCAGCAGGCCGAGCCCCCACAGCGTGATGCCGTACAGCAGCAGGGGCGTGAGCGTGATGCGATAACAGCGCAGCAGGAAGGCGCAGACGGCCTGGACCGCATCACCCAGGTGATACACCGCCACCCAGAGCAACAGGCTGGACGCCAGCGAGGCCACCGCCGGCGTGCTGGAATAGAGCCCGGCGAGGCTTCTATTTGCTATCATTAAAATAGCTGACAGCGCAAGCGCAGAAAGGGCTGCAAGCCTGAAACCTGTCCAGACGGCGCGCGCCGCCTGGTCCGGCCGGCCGGCGCCATGCCAGAACGATACACGGGCGCTGCAGGCAATGGCAATCGACAGCGGCGCCATGTACAGCACCGAGGCGAGGCTGGCCGCGATCTGGTGGCTGGCCGAGGCCGCCGTGCCCAGGCGCGCGATGAACAAGGCCATCAGGGTGAAGGAGGTGACTTCCACCAGGTATGCCAAGCCGCCCGGCACCCCGAGGCGGGCAAAGCTTGCGATCTGCCGCCAGTCGGGCTTTTCCATCCGGGTCCACAGCCGGTAGGGTGCATAAATGTCCTGGGTGCGCAGCATCAGCCACGCCAGCAGCACCAGGCTGTAGTTGACCACCAGGGTGGCCCAGGCGCAGCCCACCACACCCAGCGGCGGCAGCCCGGCACCGCCTGCCACCAGCCAGATCGAGAGCGGGATCTTGATGCACAGCGCCGCCAGTTGCAGCCAGGTGATCAGAAGGGGGCGACCCAGCGACTGGTTGAAGGTGCTGTAAATCCTGAACAGCAGGGCGGGCAGCAGCGCGGCAGCCAGCACCGCCAGGTAAGCCCGGACCTCGGCCTGCATGGCTTCAGGCACTTGCGCCCACCGCAGCAGCGCGCCCGGAAACAGCAGGGCAGCCATGCCGGCGATGGTCAGCAAGGCGCACAGGTAAAGGCTCTGCCGCAGGGAGCGGCCCAGCGCCGCCGGCTGGCGGGCGCCGTGCAGCTCGGCCCAGATCGGCAGCAAGGCCTGAACAATGCCGATCAGGCCGACGTAGACGCTGATGTAGATGGCGGAGCCCACCGACAGCGCGGCCAGCGCCTCGTCGCTGTACCGGCCGGCAATGACGGTATCGGCCACGCCGTAGGCCATCACGGCGAGCTGGCCCACCAGCACTGTCCCCGCGTGCCGGACGATGATCCTGAGTTCGCTCACGGCTGTCGCCGGGCCTCGGGCGCGGCAGGTGCCGCCGGCGGGCCGGCAGCGGGGCGGCTCACCCGTTTGTAAAGCGCCACGTTTTCGTTCTTGTCGGTGGGCCGGCGCAGGCTCGCCAGGTAAGCCCATTCCGGCATGTCAACGGTGCCGCTGAGCGTGGCCTGGGCATCGGCATCCACGACCAGATAGGGGCAGACGGCTTTTGCGCCAGCCTGGCGCAGCTGGAGATGACCGTGGTATTGAAAGGCCGCCACCTGCGCGCTGCTCAAGCCGTGGACCTCGACACAGGCCTGGGTGTCCACGCGCGCGGCCACCTGGCGCGACAAAGGCGCATAGCTGCGCGCATAGTCCAGCAGCGGCAGCCACAAGCTCATCAGCAGCAGCCAGCACAAGGTGGCCCCACCGGCGGGAAGCACCATGGATTTCCAGAGCGCTGCGCGCTGGCGCCCGGCGCGCCATTTCACCAGCCAGGCCCAGGCGGCGGTGGCTGCCACGGCGGCAATAAACGCCAGCCAGGAAAAGCTCGGCTCAAAGCCCGGCGCCAGCTTGGCGACATTGGCCGCCGGCTGCCGGGGCATGCCGGTTTGCATTGCAATCCAGATGACCCAGATGATGATGGCGCAGCCTGTGAAAAACAGCAGCGTGAACCAGTCGATCAGCGAGGCCACGCTGCGCTTGAGCGTGGGCAGGGCAAATGCGGCCAGTGCCGCCAGCGGCGGCAGGCTCAGCAGCAGGCTGCGGTCCGAGGCCGTGGTGGTGACCGTGGCGCCCAGCGCCACCACGGCAAACCACAGCGGCAAGGCCACATGCCGGCTGGTCAGTTGCCGGCGCCAGCGCCACAGGGTCCAGGCCGCCAGCGGCCAGGTCGGCCAGGTGAACCAGATCAGCAACCGTGCCAGGCTGCGCCATTCCCGGCGGTCGGCAGCATCTTCGAGCCCTGGAATTTCTATGCGCCAGCGCCACAAGTCGAGCGCCCAGCACAAGGCGACCACTGCCAGCGTCAGCGCGCCGGCCAGCATCACCCAGCGCCAGGCGTGGGGCTCGGTTTTCTCGGCACGCGGTTCCTGCGTGCTGCCGGCCGCGAGCAGGGTGCTGCCCGCCCCCAGCAACACGGCAATGGTGGGTGCGCCACTCAGGGCCAGGCCGGCCAGGCCGATACCCAGGCCCAGCGCAGGCCCCAGGATCTTGTAGGCGCTGCGGTAGGCACTGGCTGCCATGGCGTAAAACACCAGCGCCATGCAGCCGAGCTGGGCCAGCGCCGGCGTGGTTTCGTGGGAGAGCTGCGCCAGCCCGAGGCTGGCCAGGAGGGCCAGCAGACCGGCGTCCGCAATGGCGCGTGCATAGTCCACCGGGCGCGCTTCCCCTCCAAAGGCAAAGGCGACCGGTTGAGCCTGAGGGCTGCGCGCCAGGTAATACACGGCGTACCAGGTGGCCAGAAGCGTCAGCGCCAGCAGCAGGCCAAACGGAATGCGCGCCGCAAAAGCCGGATCCAGGAAGGGGAAAACCTTGATGGCAAGGGCGCCGAGCCAGTATGGCGCCAGCGCCTCAAATTCACCGGCCTGGCCCAGCAGTTGCGGATGCAGCCAGCTGGTGTCACCGGCCGCCAGTGCGCGCATGGTGCCGAAGGCGGCAATGTCGGCGTTTTTCCAGGGCCCCCGCCCCAGAAAGCCCGGCAGCACATAAGCCACGCAGAACAGCAGCAACGCGAGCCGGGGCAGGCGGCGGACTGCGGACTGGGCAATGATGGCGGGAGAGGGCTTGTTCACAGGAACTCAGGCGGAGCGGAATGCCCGATTTTGGGGCAAAAAAAAGCAGCCTGAGATTCAGGCTGCTTTTTGTGTGAGCTGGCGAAAGTGCGCAGCTTACTCGGCAGCGGCGGTTTTGGCAGGCGTCTTGCCAAAGCGGTTGCGGAATTTCTCGACGCGGCCACCCATGTTGTCCACGGATTTCTGTGTGCCGGTGTAGAAGGGATGCGATTCGCTGGACGTATCGAGCTTGTACAGCGGCAGTTCGCGGCCGTCTTCCATCTTGACCATTTCCTTGGTGTTGGCGCAGGAACGGGTCACAAACTTGAAGTTGTTGGACATGTCCAGGAAACAAACTTCGCGGTAATTGGGGTGAATGCCTTCTTTCATGATCTTTCCTTGTTCGTTTCGGGAGCCACTCAGACCAGTTCTGGGCACTTTCCGTGAAGCCTTGGATTATAGCGTGGAAACAGTGCCCCCACGCTTTTTCACTCCGTGTGAAGAACGCTGCCCCCCGAGGGGGCGCTGCGCCTGCGGCCCGGCGAAGCCAGTTCCGCGGCCCCTGCTGGACTAAACCGGGGGCCTTGCTGGTGCGGGGGCTACGCTCTAGCCGCCTCTTCTCATCATGTCGAAGAACTCGTGGTTGTTCTTGGTCGCTTTCATGTTCTTGAGCATCAGCTCCATGGACTCGATTTCGTCCATGTTGTACATGAACTGGCGCAAAATCCGCGACTTTTGCAGGATTTCCGGGGCCAGCAGCAGTTCTTCCTTGCGGGTGCCGCTGCGGTTCAGGTGAATGGCGGGGAACACGCGCTTTTCATAGAGGCGGCGGTCCAGGTGGATTTCGCAGTTGCCGGTGCCCTTGAATTCCTCAAAGATCACCTCGTCCATGCGGCTGCCGGTATCGACCAGCGCGGTGCCGATGATGGTCAGGCTGCCGCCTTCTTCAATTTTGCGGGCAGCGCCGAAGAAACGCTTGGGACGCTGCAGCGCATTGGCATCGACACCACCGGTCAGCACCTTGCCGGAAGACGGCAACACGTTGTTGTAGGCGCGAGCCAGACGGGTGATGGAGTCCAGCAGGATCACCACGTCCTTGCCGAGTTCGACCAGGCGCTTGGCGCGCTCGATCACCATTTCGGCGACGTGCACGTGGCGGGCGGCGGGTTCGTCAAAGGTCGAGGAGATGACCTCGCCGCGCACGCTGCGCTGCATCTCGGTCACCTCTTCAGGGCGTTCATCGACCAGCAGCACCATCATGACCACATCGGGGTAGTTGGCCGTGATGGCGTGGGCGATGTTCTGCATCATCACGGTCTTGCCGGACTTGGGCGGCGCGACCAGCAGGGCGCGCTGGCCCTTGCCGATAGGGGCAATGATGTCAATGATCCGGCTGGTCAGGTTTTCCTCGCCCTTGATGTCGCGCTCAAGCTTGAACTGCTCGCGCGGGAACAGCGGCGTCAGATTCTCGAACATCACCTTGTGCTTGTTGGCTTCAGGCGCGCCGTCGTTGACCTTGTCGAGCTTGTTCAGGGCAAAGTAGCGCTCACCGTCTTTGGGGGTGCGCACTTCGCCTTCGATCATGTCGCCGGTGTGCAGATTGAAGCGGCGGATCTGGCTCGGGCTGATGTAGATGTCGTCGGTGGAGGCGGTGTAGCTGGAGTCCGGTGCCCGCAGGAAACCGAAGCCGTCCGGCAGCACTTCCAGCACACCGTCGGCGACGATGGTTTCCCCCGTTTTGGAGCGTTTCTTGATGATGGCGAACATCAGCTCCTGCTTGCGCATGCGGCCGACGTTTTCAATTTCGAGTTCTT
>CAMLDT010000088.1 GCA_946479075.1 uncultured Polaromonas sp. | reverse complement strand
GCGACAGATTCAGGTAGCTGTGGGTCGGGCGCGCGTAGCAGTAGATGCAGCCGTGTTCGCAGCCGCGGTAAGGGTTCAGGCTGTAGTCAAAGAAGATGTCGGGCGAATCGTTGCGCGTGATCGCGCTGCGGGCGTCCTCGAAGCTGACCGTGGTTTCCAGCGGCGCCGGGCCCTCGGCCGCGTCCGCCTCCAGGGTGCCCCAGCCGTCGTCCCAATCGGAGCGGGTGTCCTTTTCGAAGCGGTGCGCCAGGCGCGTGGCCGTGCCGCGCCCCTTGATGGCGTGAACGGGAATGAGGACATCGGGCATGGCGGTGAGCTGAATAAATACTGTACAAATAAACAGTATAAATACAGTCCTGGCGCCCGGCAAGTTTGCCCGGATTGCTATTGATTCAATAGC
Organism: uncultured Polaromonas sp.; assembly: GCA_946479075.1. The sequence goes on along the minus strand of CAMLDT010000088.1, from coordinate 13,289 downwards.
TGCTTGCGCCCGCCAGACAAGGGCTGGCGGCATTTTTTACTGATAACTCAGGCGCAGATGCGCTGGCGTGCCTGGTCGTACTCGCGCTTGAGCTGGGCCACGAAGTCGGCGGTGCTTTGCACCTGGCTGATGGCGCCTATGCCCTGGCCGCAACCCCAGATGTCTTTCCAGGCCTTGGACTTGCTGCCTTCGCCGCTGGCGAAGTTCATGGTTTTCAGGTCGCCATCGGGCAGGTTATCCGGGTCCATGCCTGCGGCGATGATGGACGGCTTGAGGTAGTTGCCGTGCACCCCGGTGAACAGGCTGGAGTAGACGATGTCGTCGCTGTTGCTGTCCACGATGGACTGCTTGTAGGCATCCGTGGCGCGCGCCTCGTCGGTCGCAATGAAGGCCGAGCCGATGTACGCAAAATCGGCGCCCATGGCCTGCGCAGCCAGCACGGCGCCACCTGTGGAGATGGAACCCGACAGCGCCAGCGGGCCGTCGAACCACTGGCGGATCTCCTGAATCAGCGCAAACGGGCTTTTCACACCGGCATGGCCGCCGGCACCGGCTGCCACAGCGACCAAACCATCGGCGCCCTTTTCAATCGCCTTGCGGGCAAACTTGTTGTTGATGATGTCGTGCAACACCACGCCGCCATAGCTGTGCGCTGCGGCGTTGATGTCTTCGCGCGCGCCCAGCGAGGTGATGTAGATGGGCACCTTGTACTTCACGCACATTTCCATGTCGTGCTCCAGCCGGTCGTTGGACTTGTGCACGATCTGGTTGATGGCAAACGGCGCCGCCGGCTTGTCGGGATTCGCTGCGTTGTAGGTCGCCAGGGTCTCGGTAATCTCGGCCAGCCAGTCTTCCAGCTGCGCCGCCGGCCGCGCATTGAGGGCCGGCATCGCGCCGACCACACCGGCGATGCATTGCGCAATCACCAGCTTGGGGTTGCTGATGATGAACAGCGGCGAGCCGATGATGGGCAGCGGCAGTTTGGCCAGTGGCGCGGGAAGTCTGGACATGGGTGTTTCTCTCGGTTCAGCAAAAATTTGAATGAAAAGTGGCTCTAGCCCTTGCTGGACAAGCGCCAGCAGCTACCAAATCGATAGCAACGGAAGCAGCGTCAGAAAGCCTCAAGCGCCAGCGCCGTCACGCTGTCGGCGCCGTCCACGATGCTGTCGCGTACGCCGGGGGCCTTGCTCAGCAGGTGGTCCGCATAGAAGACAGCGGTGGTGATCTTGGCTTTCATGAAGTCCACGTCATTGCCACGGGCCAGTTCCTCTTCGGCCACCAGCAGCGAACGCGCCAGTTGCCAGCCGGCCACCAGGTTGCCGGCCAGCATCAGGTAAGGCACGCTGCCCGCGAACACGGCATTGGGCGAGGCTTTGGTGTTGCTGGCGACAAACTCCACCACTTCGACAAAGGCTTCACGCGCGGCCGTGAGTCGTTTGGCGACAGCTTTGGCCGCTGCCCCGCCCTGCTTGAGCAGCGCCACTTCGGTTTTTTCAATCTGCGCGGCAATGCCCTTCGCGGTCTGGCCGCCGTCGCGCGCGGTCTTGCGGCCGACCAGGTCGTTGGCCTGGATGGCGGTCGTGCCTTCGTAAATCGTCAGGATCTTGGCGTCACGGTAATACTGCGCGGCGCCGGTCTCCTCGATGAAACCCATGCCGCCATGCACCTGCACACCCAGGGAAGTCACTTCCAGGCTCATCTCGGTGCTGTAACCCTTGACCAGCGGCACCATGTATTCGTAGAAAGCCTGGTTCTGCTTGCGCACGTCCGCATCGGGGTGGTGGTGCGAGGCGTCGTATGCCGCCGCGGCCACCGAGGCCATGGCGCGGCAGCCTTCGGTGTAGGCGCGCATGGTCATCAGCATGCGTTTGACGTCGGGGTGGTGGATGATGGGGGCACTGGCGTTGATCGAGCCATCAACCGGCCGGCTCTGCACGCGGTCCTTCGCAAAGGTCACGGCCTTCTGGTAGGCGCGCTCGGCAATCGCGATGCCCTGCATACCGACAGCGTAACGCGCCGAATTCATCATGATGAACATGTACTCCAGGCCGCGGTTTTCCTGGCCGACGATGTAGCCGACGGCGCCACCGTTATCACCGTACTGCAGCACCGCCGTCGGGCTGGCCTTGATGCCCATCTTGTGCTCGATGCTCACGCAATGCACGTCGTTGCGCGCGCCGAGAGCGCCGTCCTTGCCGACCATGAACTTGGGCACCACAAACAGGCTGATGCCCTTGACGCCTTCGGGCGCGCCGGTGACACGCGCCAGCACGAGGTGGACGATGTTTTCGGCCATGTCGTGTTCACCGTAAGTGATGAAAATCTTGGTGCCGAACACCTTGTAGGTGCCATCAGGCTGTGGCTCCGCGCGTGATCGCACCATGGCCAGGTCGGAGCCGGCCTGTGGCTCGGTCAGGTTCATGGTGCCGGTCCACTGGCCGCTGACCAGTTTTTCCAGATAGGTCGCTTTGAGTTCGTCCGAGCCGGCCGTCAGCAGGGCTTCAATGGCGCCGTCGCTGAGCAAGGGGCAGAGCGCAAAACTCATGTTGGCCGAGTTCAGCATCTCGCCGCAGGCCGCGCCAATCGTTTTGGGCAGGCCCTGGCCGCCGAAATCCAGCGGGTGCTGCAGGCCTTGCCAGCCGCCCTCGGCATATTGCTTGTAAGCCTCCTTGAAGCCCGGCGTCGTGGTGACCATGCCGGATTGAAAGCTCGACGGATTTTTGTCGCCCTCCCAGTTCAGCGGCGACAACACCCCTTCGTTGAACTTCGCGCACTCTTCGAGGACGGCCTGCGCGGTCTCGAAGCCGGCTTCCTCGAAGCCGGGAATCTGCGCAATCGCATCGATGTCGGCCAGGTGTTTGATGTCAAACAGCATGTCCTTGAGGGGGGCTTTGTAGCTCATGTCTTTGTCTCCGCGAATAACAGCCGCACCGCACCGGCGGCGGGCGCAAAAAAAGGGCGCCGATGCGACGCCCTGGTTTCTTTTACAAGGCCTTGACCAGCTCCGGCACCGCCGTGAACAGGTCGGCTTCGAGGCCGTAGTCGGCCACCGAGAAGATCGGCGCTTCCGGATCCTTGTTGATGGCGACGATGACCTTGGAATCCTTCATGCCGGCCAGATGCTGGATCGCGCCGCTGATGCCGGCGGCGATGTAGAGCTGGGGCGCGACGATCTTGCCGGTCTGGCCGACTTGCCAGTCGTTGGGCGCATAACCGGCGTCCACTGCGGCGCGCGAGGCACCGAGCGCGGCGCCCAGCTTGTCGGCCAGCGGCGTCATGACTTCATTGAATTTTTCGGCGCTGCCCAGCGCGCGACCGCCGCTGACGATGATCTTGGCGGCGGTCAGTTCGGGGCGGTCGCTTTTGGCGATTTCGCTGCCGACAAACACCGACTTGCCGCTGTCGGCCTCCCCGCTGACCACGTCAATGGCAGCCGAGCCGCCGCTGGCCGCAGCCGCATCAAAACCCGTGGTGCGCACGGTGATGACCTTGGTCGCGTCCAGGCTCTGCACGATGGCAATCGCATTGCCGGCATAGATCGGGCGCTCGAAAGTATCGGCGGCGTCCACCTTGGTGATGTCGGAGATCTGGCCGACGTCGAGCAGCGCGGCCACGCGCGGGGCGATGTTTTTGCCGGAAGCGGTGGCAGGAAACAGGATGTGCGAATAGCTGCCGGCCAGCGCCGCCACCTGGGCGGCCATGTTTTCGGCCAGGCCGTGTTCAAAGTGCGCGCCATCCACATGGATGACCTTGGCCACACCGGCGATCTGGCTGGCGGCTTGGGCGGCGGGGCCGGCGTTCAGGCCGGCCACCAGCACATGCACGTCGCCGCCGCACTGGGCGGCTGCGGTCACGGTGTTCAGGGTGGCGGGACGGATGCTGGCGTTGTCGTGTTCTGCAATAACCAAAGAAGCGAGTGCGGTCATGGTGTGACTCCTGGGAAACTGTTGATGTCTGATTGGTGCCGGCGCCTCAGATTTGATTCGCCGACCGTTCGATCCCCGCTGCGCGGGGCCCCTCGTCCGGGGCGAATCAAATTACTTTCGCTTCATTGCGCAGCTTGTCCACCAGCGTGGCGACATCGGGCACCTTGATGCCGGCGCTGCGTTTGGGCGGCTCGCTGACCTTCAGCGTCTTGATGCGCGGCTTGACATCGACACCCAGGTCCTCGGGCTTGACGTTGTCGAGCTGCTTTTTCTTGGCCTTCATGATGTTGGGCAGGGTCACGTAACGCGGCTCGTTCAGACGCAGGTCGGTGGTCACGATGGCCGGCAGGGTCAGCGACAGGGTTTCCATACCGCCATCGACCTCGCGCATGACCACGGCCTTGCCGTCGGCCACATCGACCTTGGAGGCAAAGGTGGCCTGGGGCCAGCCCAGCAGCGCCGCCAGCATCTGGCCGGTCTGGTTGCAGTCGTCGTCAATCGCCTGCTTGCCCAGAATCACCAGCTGCGGCTGCTCTTTCTCGACCAGCGCTTTCAGCAGCTTGGCCACGGCCAGCGGCTGCAGTTCCTCGGCGGTTTCGACCAGGATGGCACGGTCGGCACCGATGGCCATGGCGGTGCGCAGGGTTTCCTGGCATTGCGCCACGCCGCAGCTGACGGCGATGACTTCCGTTGCAGCGCCCTTTTCCTTCAGACGGGTGGCTTCCTCGACCGCGATCTCGTCAAACGGATTCATGCTCATCTTGACATTGGCGATATCGACGCCGGTGCCGTCAGATTTGACGCGAACCTTGACGTTGTAATCGACGACACGTTTGACGGGGACCAGGACCTTCATGAGGAGCACTCCAGAGTTGGTGATTGACGTTCACGTAAAGCGTTTGATTCTATGCTGCGCTTGCACAAGAGGCCCGCCAACGCGGTTGAACGGGGGCACATTGCAAGGGGCAAGCCCTAAAAAAGAACGATCGTTCTATTTCATTATAAAGACCCGAAAAGCCCTGATTAGAGCGAACGGCCCATTGCCCTGTTGCCAGGGCGACAAATGACCGGCAAATGACCGACCAAATGACCGCTCGTCAATTAACAGACCGTTGGGTCGGTTAATTGGGGTAAGTAGGGACAGACCGCGGGCACCGGCTGACATACAGTTGTGTTTCCGGATGAAACGCGCGGCTTACCGCCGGATCGTCCCCACAAGTAATCTGGTCAGCCCTGCTGACCGTTCCGGAGTCGCTCATGAACATCAAACCCGTTGCCGCCGCACTGCTGACCGCTTGCTGCGGCCTGGCCTCAGCCCAAACCGTCCTGACCGTGTCGAGCTGGCTGCCCCCTTCGCACTCGCTGAGCATGGCTCAAAAAGAGTGGTGCGACCTGCTTGAGAAAAACACCGCCGGCAAGATGAAGTGCAACATCCTGCCGCGCGGCGTCACGGCAGCGCCAGGGACCTTCGACGCGGTCAAGAATGGCCTGGCGGACGTGTCTTACACCGTGCATGGCTATACCCCGGGGCGTTTCCTGTACACCCAGATGGCCGAATTCCCTTTCCTGGGCAATACCTCGGAGCCGATTTCCGTGGCCTTCAACAAGGTGGCTTTCAAAAATCCGCAATTCCTGGCTGAACACCAGGGCGTCAAGGTCATCACTTTCTTCACGCACGGCCCCGGCATTGTGTTCAATACCAAGCGGCCGGTGACCAGCGTCGAGGACCTGGGCGGCCTGAAGTGGCGCGTCGGCGGCGGCATGGTGAACGAGATCTCCAAAGTGCTGGGCATGAACGTCACGCTCAAGCCCGCACCCGACTCCTACGAGTTGCTGTCCGGCGGCGTCATGGACGGCACGCTCTTTCCTGCCGAATCGACCGAATCCTTCAAGATCGACAAGCTGATCAAGTACGCCACGACCTTTCCGGGCGGCCTGTACAACACCAGCTTTGTTTTCATGATGAACCAGGCCAAATACGACAAGCTCAGCGCCGATGAGAAAAAAGCGGTGGATGCGATTTCGGGCGAAATCGCTGCGCGCATGTTCGGCCGCGGATGGGACAAGGTGGACCGCCGCGCCACGGCCCTGATGCAGGCCAACAATGTGCAGATCGTCAAGGCCGACGCGAAGTTCGTGGCTGACGTGAAGGCCAAAACGGCGCCGCTGGAGCAAAAATGGGTCAAGGATGCCGAGGCCAAGGGCCTGAAGGATGCGGCCAAGGTGCTGGCCGAATTCCGCGCTGAAATCGCCCGCCAGGAAAAATAAACCCGGCTCCCGACTGCGCCAGCAACGCGGCCTCATGGACAATGAGGCCGCTTTTTTTATGGATTGAGGCAACGATTGAACAAGCTTGTTGAAATGGTGTGTGGCCTGCTGGCTGCCGCCGCCCTGTTCGCCATCATGGCGCTCACTTTTTTTGATGTGGGCGGCCGCAAGCTGCTGTCCAATTCCATCCCCGGTTCGCTCGAACTGACCGAACTGCTGATGGTGGTGGTGATTTTTGCCGCCCTGCCGCTGGTCTCGATGCGGGGCGAACATGTGGTGTTCGACTCGCTCGACGGCTACCTGCCGCCGGCGGTGCGGCGCGTTCAACGTGCCCTGATGCAGGTCCTCTGTGCTGCGGCACTGCTGGGCCTGGGCTGGCTGATGTGGCAGACCGGTGGCCAGTTCCTGGAAACGGGGGAAACCACCGCCCAGCTGAAGATCCTGAAAGCACCCTTCATGTACGGCATGGCGGTGCTCTGCGCCGTGGCCGGGCTGATCCACCTCGGGCTGGCATGGCGGCCTTCTGCTGCGGAAGAAGCCGGTGAAGGAAGCACGCTGTGACTGAAGCCCTGATTGGTTTTGCTGCCATTTTCATTCTGGCGCTGATACGCCTGCCGCTGGCGTTTTCCATGGGCCTGGTCGGCATCGTGGGCATGGGCCTGACACGCGGCTGGCTGCCGGCGCTGGCCAGCACCGCACAAGTGGTGCACGAAACCGGGTTCGCCTACACGTTGTCGGTGATCCCGCTGTTCATCCTGATGGGCAACTTTGTGGCGCGGGCGGGCCTGGCCCATGAGCTGTTCCATGCTGCGTATGCCTTCATCGGCCATTTGCGGGGCGGCCTGGCCCATGCCACCGTCATGGCCTGCGCCGGTTTCGGCGCCATCTGCGGCTCGTCGATTGCCACCGCCGCCACCATGAGCAAGGTGGCCTACCCGTCGATGAAAAAGCTCGGCTACAGCGACTCGCTGTCCACCGGGGTGATTGCCGCGGGCGGCACCCTGGGCATCATGATTCCGCCTTCGACCATCATGGTGATTTACGGCATCGTGACGGAAACCAACATCGGCAAACTGTTCGCCGCCGGGGTGATTCCCGGCATCCTGATTGCCCTGCTGCTGATGCTTGCCGTGGTGTTCATGACCTTCATGGATCCGGAGCACGCACCGGCCGGCGAAAAGACGTCGTGGTCCGAGCGCTGGAAAGCCCTGCGCGGCATCTGGGGCGTGTTGCTGCTGGTGGTGCTGGTGCTGGGTGGCATTTACGGCGGTATCTTCACGGCCACCGAGGGCGCAGGCATAGGCGCTGCGGGTTCATTTTTGTTTGCGCTGGCGCGCCGCCGGCTGACGGTTCGCGCCACCTTCGAGGTGCTGGTGGAGTCGGCGCGCACCACTGCCATGCTGTTCACCTTGCTGATTGCGGCAACCATCTTTGCCAACTTCGTGAACTTCACCTCCATGCCCGGGGACCTGAAAGACTGGATCACCCACCTCGGGCTTTCACCCCTGATGGTGGTGGCCGCCATGATGCTGATTTATGTGGTGCTGGGCACCGTCATGGAAGAACTGACCATGGTGCTGCTGACCATTCCGCTGTTTTTCCCCATCGTGGTCTCGCTGGGGTTCGATCCGGTCTGGTTCGGCGTGCTGATCGTGATGGTGATCCAGATCGGCCTGATCTCGCCGCCGGTGGGCATGAACCTGTTCGTGCTGAACACGCTCTTGCCGCGGGTGGGCCTGGGCAGGATTTTCCGCGGCGTCTGGCCCTTTGTGGTCATGCAGGTCGTGGCGCTCGGCCTGCTGCTCACCTTTCCGTCATTGAGCCTCTGGTTGCCGTCCTTCATGAAGTGAGGCGCGGCAGCCGCTGCAGCGTCAGGGCGCCGTGGGCCCATCCTCCTGCGGCGTGGCCCGCATGTGGATGACCCGCTGCGGAAACGGAATTTCGATGCCGTGCTCGCGCAGTGATTGCAGGATCGCCAGATTGATACGCGAACGCAGGTTCTGCTGCCCATTTTCCGGATCGGTCATCCAGTAATTCAGCGTGAACTCCAGCCCGTCCGCGCCAAAGTTGGTCAGATTGACGCCGGGGCCGGGGTCGCGCAGCACGCGGTCCTGGCTCAGCGCGGCCTCGGTCAGCAAGCGCATCACCAGCTCCACGTCGCTGTCGTAAGCCACCGACACCACCGTGGACTGCAGCACCCGGGAGTCGGCCAGCGACAGGTTTTCAATGCGGTTGCTGATGAACATCTCGTTGGGCACGATGGACTCGCGCCCGCCCAGCGAGCGCACCACGGTGTAACGCGCGTTGATGTCCGTGATGCGGCCCTCGAAACCATCCACCCGGACGTTGTCGCCGATACGCACGCTGCGCTCGGCCAGCATCACAAAACCGCTGACGTAGCTGGCGGCGAGCTTTTGCAGGCCAAAACCCACGCCCACGCCGATGGCCCCGCCCAGCACCGACAAGGCCGTCAGGTCAATGCCCACGGCCGACAGGGCCACCAGCAGGCCGACAAACACCAGCACGGCGCGCAGGGCGTTGCTCAGTGCCTTGCGCAGCGACAGCTGGCTGCCGGTGGCCGAGCGCAACAAACGCATTTCGATGGCCGCTGAAATCCACAGCGTGATGATCAGCACGATGGCCGCGGTGACGCCGCCTTCCAGAAGCGTCCGCACCGAGATCGTGGAACCGCCGACCTTCCAGCGGATGTCGTCCAGTTCTTCCAGCACCAGCGGCAGCAGGCCGCTGACCCACAGCACCATGGCCACCCAGGCAACCCACGAAATGCTGCGTTCGAGCGCCCGAACCAAGGGGGCTTCGACAAAAACCACCTGCAACACCTTCACGCCCAGACGGATCACCGCCAGCGCCACCAGCACCGGAATGGCGATCTTGAAAACCGCCACCGGCAGCCAGCGCGCCACCAGCATGAAGGACATATAGGCCAGCGAAAGCAGCACCAGGGGGAACATCACGCCGTCGATGATTTTTTCGCCGAGCCAGATGGAGCGGGCATCGGGCATGCCGGTGGCGCGGCGCACGGTCCAGACCAGGACCCAGGCCAGACCCACACACGCCAGCAGCACCGCCAGTTCCGTCAAGGCAGACGGCTGGGTCATGTTGGACAGCCAGGTGTCCAGATCTTCAATGCGCGCGGTGGGTCGTGTCAGCGTGGCCATTGCGGCGTCCTCTTGTCGATGAAAGCCTGAACACCCTCCTGGGCCACGGGGTGAACCATGTTGCAGGCCATGGTCTGCCCGGCCAGTTGGTAGGCGGCGGCCATGCCGGTCTCGCGCTGCTGGTAGAAAAGCGCCTTGCCCATGGCCACCGCCTCGCGGGGTTTGGCAAGGATGGCCTGCACCATTTGTTCAACGGTGGCATCGAGTTCTTCCAGCGACACAACGCGGTTGACGAGACCACGCGTGCGAGCCTCCTCAGCGGTGATGAAGGCGCCTGTCAGCAGCATCTCCATGGCCTGTTTGGCCGGGATGTTGCGCACCAGCGGCACACTGGGCGTGGCGCAGAAAAGTCCGACGTCGATGCCATTGACACCAAAAGTCGCCGAGCTGGCGGCTATCGCCAGGTCGCATTGCGCCACCAGCTGGCAGCCCGCTGCAGTGGCCACGCCCTGCACCCGGGCCAGCACCGGCACCGGCAGGTTCTGGATCGCCAGCATCATGCGGGTGCATTGCGCAAACAGCTTCTGGTAGTAAGCCAGTTCGGGCTGCGCGCGCATTTCCTTCAGGTTGTGGCCGGCGCAAAACGCCTTGCCGTGTGCGCCCAGCACCACCAGGCGGGCCTGCGGGTCGGCCGCCACCGCGTCCAGCGCGGCCTGCAGTGCCGCCAGCACTTCTTCACTGAGGGTGTTGAAAGCGTCGGCACGGTTCAGGGTGAGGTGGTGAACACCACGGTCATCGCGGCTGTGCAGCACCGCATCGGTCATCGCTTGCATCGCTGTCTCCCGAAGTGGCCTACAAGTCCGCCAGCACACGGATGTGCGCTTCCACGCTGCGTGCCAGCGCCTTGAGGTTGTAGCCGCCCTCCAGCGAGGAGACAATGCGCCCGCCCGCATGGCGCTGGGCGACATCCTTGATGCGCTTGGTGATCCAGCCATAGTCCTGCTCATCCAGGCCGAGCTGGCCCAGGTCGTCGTCCCGGTGGGCGTCGAAGCCCGCGCTGATGAAAATCATCTGCGGCTTGAAGGCCTCCAGCCGCGGCATCCACATCGCGTCGATCAGGTCGCGCACGGCCGCGCCCTTGGTGTAGGCGGGGACCGGGAGATTGACCATGTTGTCGCCGCCCTGGGTGCCGCCATGCGGATAAAAGGGGTGCTGGAAAAAACTCACCATCAGGATACGGTCATCGCCGCGAATGATGTCTTCGGTGCCGTTGCCGTGGTGCACGTCGAAATCCACAATCGCGACCCGCTCCAGCCCGTGCCGCTCCAGCGCATATTTGGCGGCAATCGCCACGTTGTTGAAAAAGCAAAAGCCCATGGCGCGGTCGTGGCACGCATGGTGGCCGGGGGGGCGCACTGCGCAGAAGGCGTTTTCCACTTCGCCGGCCATCACCGCATCGGTGGCGGCCAGTGCTGCGCCGGCGCCGCGCAGGATCGCGTTCCAGGTGAAGGCATTGAGGGCCGTGTCGGGATCAATCTGGGCGTATTGCGGACCGCCGGCAAAGGCATCGTCTGCGAGCTGGTCCCCGAGGCCGCGGAGGGCGGCGATCATCATGCGGTCGTGGCCCAGTTCAATGTCGCCCAGCGCGGCCAGCGGCGCCTCGCGCCGGTCCAGCGCATCGCCGACCCCGGTGATCAGCAAGCGGTCTTCAATCGCATCCAGCCGCTCGGGGCACTCCGGATGGCCTTCGCCCATTTCGTGTTTGCGGCAGTCGGCGTGGGTGAAGTACGCGGTGGCATTCATGGCGGAAGTTTTGCGGTAAGGTTGATGGCATGAACGCGAAACAGAAAATTCAGGCCCTTTTGAATCAGCTTAACACGGTCATTGTGGGCAAACCGGCGCAGGTCCAGGACTGCGTTGCCTGCCTGCTGGCCGGGGGCCATCTGCTGATTGAAGACGTGCCCGGGGTCGGCAAAACCACGCTGGCCCATGCCCTGGCCCGCTCCTTCGGCCTGCAGTTTTCGCGCGTGCAGTTCACCGCCGACCTGATGCCCAGCGACCTGACCGGCGTGTCCATTTATGAGCGGCAAAAAGAGAGTTTTGTCTTTCACCCGGGCCCGGTGTTTGCGCAGGTGCTGCTGGCCGACGAGATCAACCGCGCCAGCCCGCGCACACAGAGTGCGCTGCTTGAAGCCATGGAGGAAAAGCAGGTCACGGTGGAGGGCGAGACCCGGCCCCTGCCCGTGCCCTTTTTTGTGATCGCCACGCAGAATCCGCACGACCAGCTCGGCACCTATTCGCTGCCGGAGTCGCAGCTGGACCGCTTTCACATGCGCATCTCGCTGGGCTACCCCGACCGTGCCGCCGAGCGCCAGTTGCTGGGCGGCGGCGACCGCCGCGACATGGTGGACAAGCTGGAGACCCTGCTGACACCGCATGACCTGCTGGAGCTGCAGCAGGAGGTGCTGCAGGTGTATGCCGCCGAGCCACTGCTCAACTACCTGCAGGACCTGGTCGCCGCCACCCGCTCGGGCCAGTGGTTTTTGCAGGGCCTGAGCCCGCGCGCCGGCATTGCCGTGATGCGCGCAGCGCGCGCCCAGGCCTTTCTGAGCGGACGCGATTACGTGGCACCCGATGACGTGGTGGCCGTGTTGCCGCAAACGGCCGCGCACCGGCTGGTGCCGGTCACCAGCGCCGGGCGCGGAGCGGTGGAGCAGGTGCGGGCCATGCTTGAGGCCGTGCCGCTTCCGTAGCATGAATCCCCCCCGAAGCGCCTTCGGCGCCTCCCCCCCAGGGGGGCGCCACCAGCGGCCCGGCCCTTCGACAGGCTCAGGACAGGCCGAGGTCGGCCCCGCGGTGGCCCGCGAATGGAACCCGGTTTCGCTCGTGCGCGGCCGTTTTCAGCAATGGTGGCAAAGCCGCCTGCCGCTGAGCGATGGCGTGCTGCTGACCCAGCGCAATGTCTACATCCTGCCAACGCGGCCCGGCCTCATGCTGGCGCTGACCCTGCTGGTGCTGCTGGTGGCTTCCATCAACTACCAGCTCAACCTGGGCTATTTGCTGACCTTTTTGCTGGCTGGCAGCGCTGTTGTCGGCATGCATGTGTGCCACGGCACATTGCGCGGCCTTGCCATGAATTTGATAGCACCCCACGCCCAGTACGCGGGGGCTACAGCCGTTTTTGACGTCAAACTCATGAACGCCCGGGGGTCGCCGCGGCATGGCATCGGGGTGCGCGTGCTCCAGGCCGCCGGGCTCAAGGGTGAGCCGCAATGGGCCTGGACCGATGTGCCGGCCGAAGGCAGCAGCACCGTGCAGATCGCGTTCACGCCGGCACGGCGCGGCCTGCACCGCTTGCCCACGCTGACGGCCGAAACCCGGTTTCCGCTGGGCACTTTTCGCGTCTGGACGATCTGGCGGCCGGCCGCGCAGGTGCTGGTTTATCCGGCGCCGGAACGCCAGCCGCCCCCCTTGCCGCCCGGCGAACCGCGCTCCGGCGCCGCCAGCGCTGCCGCCCGCGTGCAGAGCAGTGGCGAGTTCGACAGCGTGCGCAGCTACCGGCGCGGCGACCCGCTCAAGCTGGTGATGTGGAAAAAAGCCGCCAAGGCCGACGATCAGGGCAATGGCCTGGTGGTGCGCGATGCCCAGCAGGCCCAGCGCCATGAACTCTGGCTGGACTTTGCGCAGGCCGGCTCGCTGGACACCGAAGCACGGCTGTCGCGCCTGTGCGCCTGGCTGCTGCAGGCCGACAAGCTGGGCCTGAGCTACGGCCTGCGATTGCCGGGCGTGCAGATCAAGCCTTCGAGTGGGGAGGCGCACAAACGGCAATGTCTGGAGGCGCTGGCTTTATGCTGAGTTTTCCTGCCGTTCGGGCTGAGCTTGTCGAAGCCGTCTTCCCCTCTCGCGTCGCGGGCTTGCCAACAAGCCGGGGGTTGCCCGGCGGCAACTCACTTTCTTTTGCTTCGCCAAAAGAAAG
>CAMLDT010000087.1 GCA_946479075.1 uncultured Polaromonas sp. | reverse complement strand
CGCCGGGCCCAAGCCGCAGATGCGCTACCTCGTCATGGGGGGCGTGGTGGGCGGCATTTTGTTTTCGCTCGGCAAGTACCTGATGGCGCTGTACCTGTCCACGGCGGCGGTGGTGTCGGCCTACGGCGCGGCCGGCTCGCTGGTGGTGCTGCTGATGTGGATTTATTTTTCGTCGGCGGTGCTGTTGCTGTCGGCGAGTGTGGCGCGCAGCCTGTCCGACGAAGCAGCGCTGCAGGTCCGCGGCAGGGCCGACAGCACCGCGCCCTCTTAGCTGGTCCCTCCAGATGCTATTGATTTGATAGCTGCTTGCGCCCGACTGGCGGGGGCTGGAGGCCTGAAATGCTTGAAACTTCAGCCCGGTGCCTGCGCCTGGGCGCATTTCACCGTGATCAACTCAAACCCTGGGCCCGCTTCTGCCAGCCGCGCTGCGGTCAGGCAACCGCCCCAGACGCAGCCCGTGTCCAGCGGCAGCGTGTTGCTGAGCAGGCCGCCACCTGCAGCCGCGGTGTCGGCGCCCAGCGTGGACCAGTGGCCAAACGCCACCGGCGTGCCGGCGGTGGCGCGGCCCGGCACTTCAAACCAGGGCAGGTAACCTGGCAGCGCGGTTTGCGTGCCGCCGGTGCTGGCAAATTCCATCGCGCCGTCAGCGGTGCAAAAGCGCATGCGGGTCAGCGCGTTGACAATCACGCGCGAACGGTCGGCACCCTGCAGCGCATCGTCCCACCGGTCCGGGGTGTTGCCATACATGCCGCGAAGAAAGCCGGCCAGCTCCGCGCCGCGCAGCGCGTGCTCCACCTCGCCGGCCAGCGCCAGTGTTTGCGCGACGCTCCAGGCCGGCAACACGCCGGCGTGCACCATCAGCCAGCCGTGTTCAAACATCGCCATGCGCCGGTGGCGCAGCCAGTCGAGGAGCGCCGCGCGGTCCGGGGCGTCCAGCACCTGCTGCACGGTATCGCCGCGATGCGGCTTGCGCAAACCGTGCGCGATGCCCAGCAGGTTCAGGTCGTGGTTGCCGAGCAGGCATTGCGCTGCGTCGCCAAGTTGCGCCAGGCTGCGCAGCACGGCCAGCGAGTCCGGCCCGCGGTTGACCAGATCGCCCAGCACAAACAGCTTGTCGCGGCTGGCCGAGAAATCGATGGTCTGCAGCAGGCGTTGCAGCGGTTCATGGCAGCCCTGCAGGTCGCCGATCATGTAAAGTGCCATGTGTTCATTCTGCCTGCGGATTCATGGATTTCTTCCTCATCGCCCTCCTGACGCTGCTCAACGGCGTCTTTGCCATGTCGGAGCTGGCACTGGCTTCCAGCCGCAAGGCGCGGCTCAATGCGATGGCGGAGTCGGGCGACAAGGGGGCGGCGGCCGCGCTGACCTTGCTCGAAAATCCCACCCAGTTCCTGTCATCGGTGCAGGTCGGCATCACCTCCATCGGCATGCTCAACGGCATCATCGGCGAGGCGGCTTTCAGCGGTAATCTCGCGGCCTGGTTGCAGACCCTGGGCACGCCCGCACGCGCGGCCGAAATCACCGCCACGGCGCTGGTCGTGACCATCATCACCTTCATCACCATCGTGTTCGGCGAGCTGGTGCCCAAGCGCATCGGCCAGCTTTACCCGGAAACCGTCGCGCGCCTGGTCTCGCGACCCATGATGTGGGTGGCCACCGGGGCCAAGCCTTTTGTGCGCCTGTTGTCGTTCAGCACGCATGCGGTGCTCAAGCTGCTGCGGGTGGACAACGCTGGCGAGCGCACCGTGACCGATGAGGAAATCGCCGCCAGCCTCGAAGAAGGCCTGGACGCCGGGCTGATCGAGGAGCACGAGCACCAGATGGTGCAAAACGTCTTCCTGCTCGACGACCGCTTGCTGCCCTCGCTGATGTTGCCGCGTTCGGACATCGAGTGGATAGACGCCGGTGATACCGTGGCGCAGGCCATCGACAAGGCCGGCGCCACCGGACATTCGTGGTATCCGGTGTGCCGGGGCAGCCTGGACGACGTGGTGGGCGTGGTCAATGTCGCCAAGCTGCTCGCGCTGCGTGGGCAGATCCAGCCCGTTGGTGAGGGCACCGGCACGGGCAGCACCCCGACCATGGACGACCGCATCGCCGCCTATGCCATCCCGGCGGTGTTTGTGCCTGAAACCCTGACTGGCATGGAGCTGCTGGAACAGTTTCGCAAGCAGTCCACCCGCATCGTCTTTGTGGTCGACGAATACGGCGTGGTGCAGGGTCTGATGACGCCGATGGACATGCTGCAGGCGATCACCGGTGAACTGCAGCCCGGCGCGCAGATGGACGCCTGGGCCACGCAGCGCGCTGATGGGAGCTGGCTGCTCGATGGGGTGATGCCGGTGTCGGAGCTGAAAGCCCGGCTGGAGATCCGGGATCTGCCCGAAGAAGACAAGGGGCGCTACAACACCGTCGCAGGCTTGCTGCAAAGCGCCTCGGGCCGGCTGCTTTCGGTCGGCGACACGGTGGAAGCGGCTGGCTGGGTGTTCGAGGTCTTGGACCTGGACGGCAAACGCATCGACAAGGTGCTGGCCACCGCGTTGCCGGACGCGCCCCCCTCGAAGAAGGACCAGGACCGGGCTTAAGGCCGTGTTAACGCCGCGTTAAGGCCGCGCGCCGGGCGCTGCCGGGCGCACCGCCGGCGCCACCGTGATCAACACCTCGTTGCCGCCAAAGCTGCTGCCCTGCATCTGCACCGTGGCCATGCGTTCGGCCTTGGTGAAGGTCAGCAGGCTCAGTTTGGAAAACGAGCTGGAGGTCAGCGTCCAGCCGGCGCCGGGCATGCTGTCGCGGAACCAGGCGAACACGGTCTGCGGCTCGCCCGAGACCGCCAGGCTCAGCCGGCCGGTCCAGCTGGCGCCCGTGCCCATGACCAGCGTGTCTTGCTGTTTGATGACCGCGTCCTGGGGCAAGGGCACATCGCCGGCGAGTTGTTTGGCGATGTTGCCGCTGACGGTGCTGTCGTTGGCGATGGGCGCATTGCCCATGTTGCTGCAGGCCAGCATCAGGCAGGCGGTGAGCAACACGAGCAGGGTTTTGAGGGCGGTCATGGCTGGAAGCTCCCGGAGTGGCAACAGCGCCTGGGGCCGGTGGCCGCAGGCAGCGCGATTGTAGCGGTGGCTGCAGACGCGGTATGCTGGTTCCCGACGCGTGTGCAAGCCCTGCCGGCGTTGATGTTTTTCGAGGAACGCCATGCCCCGCCTTCGCCGATACGCCCTTGCCGTGTTCATGCTGGCCGCCGTGGCCTGCGCCTGGCTGGCGCCCCTGGATGCGCCTGCCACCGCGCAGGTGGACGCCGGCCTGAAACGCGCGCTGATCAGCTTCTCCTCGGCCCGGGCGCTCAACGCCGTGATCTCGGTGGCGCAGGGCACCGAGCTGTCGGTGCAGCCGCTGGGCGTCGGCGTCACCCTCACGCCCGGGCAGTTGCTCGATCCGGTCAATGACCTGGTGGAGAAGTTTTCGAC
This sequence comes from uncultured Polaromonas sp., assembly GCA_946479075.1. Next base: position 10,272 of record CAMLDT010000087.1, on the reverse strand, counting down.
ACTGATGCTGGCCGCCAGCGTAGCTTTTGGCGTGCAGAAGGCGCTGATCGCCATGGGCGGCTACTGGGTGGTCTCGCTGGCGCTGAGCGTGCTGGCGCTGGGCTGGGCCTGGCTGTCCCTGCGGCAGCAGCCTGTGCCTGCCTGGCTGTCGCGCGCGCTGGTGATCGCACTGATGCTGCGTTTTGCGATTCCCGTGGTGACGCTGGGCAGCGACCTGCTGTGGCAAAAATTCCTGGCGCCCGACTACCAGGCCAGCCAGCAGCTGATCGACACTTCCTCCACACAAGCGGCCAAACTGGCTCCGCCGCAGGTAACGGAAAGCCAGGGTGTGCTGGACCGGATCAAGGGCTGGCTGGCCGAGAATGCCAATGTGAAGGCGCGCTTCGAGGCGCTCAAGCAGGCCGCCGAGCAGGCCACCGAACACATCATCCGGCTGATCGTCATCTTTTTGCTGCAGACCCTGGTGATTCCGCTGCTGCTGCTCTGGGCGTTGTATGCTGTGGTCAGAGGCGTGTTCGAGCGTGCCGGGCGGTGGCCCCGGATGGCCCGGCAAAGCCCATGAATCAGGATGAGGTGGCCAGCACCTAAGATAGGTGCTCTTTTATCTGGAACCAAAGGCCCATGCCCAACATTGCAAGTGTTTTGAAAGAAGAGATCGCGCGCGTCGCCCGCAAGGAAGTGCGCACCGACACGCAGCCCCTGAAAAAGTCCTCGGCGACACACCGCTCCGACATTGCTGCCTTGAAACGCCGCATTGCCGCGCTGGAGCAACTCGTCAAACGTCTGGGCAAGCAGTCAGGTGCCAAAGTGGCCGCGCCCCAGGCCGGCCCGCCGGCCGGCAGTTTCCGTTTCAGCGCCAGCGGGCTGATGGCGCAAAGAAAGCGCCTGGGGCTGTCGGCTGCGGAGGCCGGCAAGCTGCTCGGGGTTTCTGACCAGTCTGTCTACAAGTGGGAAAACGGCAAAACCCGCCCGCGCGCCAGCCAGTTCGCGGCCATTGCCGCGCTGCGCAGCCTGAGCAAGAAGCAGGCTGCCGCCCGCTTGGCCGGCTGAGGGCCAGCGGATTCTGCGCCGCCGCCCATGCGCCACGACCACGAACGCCTGGAAGCCCTGCGCCGGCTGGCTGTGCTCGACACGGCCGCCGAGGTGGTTTACGACGACCTGACCCGCACGCTTGCCAAGGCCTTCGATGTGCCGATCTCGATGGTCAACCTGCTGGACGCGGACCGCGACTGGTTCAAGGCCTGCATCGGCGTGTCGCTGGCCGAGTCGCCGGCCGACACCTCGTTCTGTGAAATCTTCTTCCACTGCGATGACGACCTGCTGGTGATCCCGGACACGCAGGCCGACCCGCGCTTTGCCGATCACCCGATGGTCACCGGCGTGCCCTTCATCCGCTTTTATGCCTCTGCGCGGCTCGGGTTTGAAGGGCATACCGTCGGCACCCTGTGCATTTACGACACCCGGGTGAAGCACGTCACCGAAGAGCAGGTCGAAACGCTGCGGGTGCTGCGTCTGGCCGCCATGGACACCCTGGCCAAGCGCGCACGCACGGCCTGAGGCTTGCAAGCCGATTTGCTCTGTTTTTGATAGCTGCTTGCCATTGACGGACGGGGGCTGCAGCCTGTTTTTTATCAGAAGCGGCCCGGCGCGCGGCGACCTGATGGCGCAGGCGCAGGCCCGCCGCGGCATCGCTGGGCGCGCTGTTAAAATCTCCGCTGGGTGTCAGCGCATGTTCGCGCCAGGGCAGGTATGCGTCGGTCGGGCCGCCACGCGGAGTACCTGTGCCCATGTTGTCCACCCCTGAATCCATTCAGATGATTGCCGCCGCTATTTTTGCGGTGGCTCTGCTTCACACCTTTGCCGCCAAACAGTTCGAGCGGCTGTCCCACCGGTTTCCGCGCCATGCGGGTCTGTTTCACCTGCTCGGTGAAGTCGAGGTCGTTTTCGGCTTCTGGGCCGTCGTGCTGGTGCTCACCATGGCCTTGCTGGTCGGCGGCAGTGATGCGCTGGCGTATGCCGAGTCCCGCAACTACACCGAACCCCTGTTCGTCTTCGTGGTGATGGTCATCGCCGCCTCGCGGCCGGTGCTGCGCGCAGTGATGGCCTCGGTCAATGCCGCAGCGCATTACCTTCCGGTGCCCACGCCGATGGCCACTGCCTGGCTGGGCCTGGCCGCAGTTCCGCTGCTGGGTTCGCTGATCACCGAACCGGCCGCCATGACGATTGCCGCGCTGATGCTGGCCCCGCAGATCTTCCGCACCACGCTGCCCGAGGGCGTGAAGTACTTCGCGCTGGGCGTGCTGTTTGTCAACGTCTCCATTGGCGGCACGCTCACTGCTTATGCCGCGCCGCCGGTGCTGATGGTGGCCGCGGCGTGGCAGTGGGACAGCGCCTTCATGGTGTCCACCTTTGGCTGGAAGGCTGCCGTGGCGGTGGTCGTCAATGCCACTGCTGCTACCTGGGTGCTGCGCCGCCACCTGCGGACGCCGCCGCCGCCAACCGGCGGGGAAGAGCGCGTGCCGCTGTCCGTGGTGGCGGTGCACATCGGCCTGCTCGCCGCCGTGGTGCTGATGGCGCACCACCCTGTGGCCTTCCTCGGGATCTTCCTGCTGTTCCTCGGTTTCACGCAGGCCTATGAGCGTCACCAGAGCCCGCTGATCATCAAGGAGGCCCTGCTGGTTGGTTTTTTCCTGGCGGGCCTGGTGGTGCTGGGCGGCATGCAGGCCTGGTGGCTTCAGCCGATTGTCTCCAGCCTGAAACCGCTGGCGCTGTTTCTGGGTTCGCTCGGCCTGACCGCCATCACCGACAACGCCGCGCTGACTTACCTCGGCTCGCTGATCGAAGGCATCTCCGACGAGTCGAAATACATGCTGGTGGCGGGAGCGGTGGCCGGCGGCGGCCTGACCGTGATCGCCAATGCGCCGAATCCGGCCGGGGTGGCGCTGCTCAAGCGCGGATTTACGGACGAGACCGTGGGCGCAGGCGGTTTGCTGCTGGGTGCGCTGGGTCCGACGGCGGTGGCGGCGTTTCTGGTTCTTTAGATGTAAAGCAGCTCGTAACGAGAGCAGCATGCAACATCACGCGTGGTGTTTCACAAGGAAATGCGGGATAAGTCACGGCGTTTGGTAATACATCACGCGATGTCAAAAGACATATCGCTATGATAGAGTCAAACGGTAACGGGTTGTTATTTGTCTCTAACGGTCGCTAACTTAGCTGCCCAAAGTCATGCACAAGAAAGTGGTTTGAACAATGCCATTGGCTAACTTTTACATCCGCCGGTTCAAGCCTTCAGCAGCCGTCGCCCTGATTTTCTGCGCCAATGCATTTGCGCAATCCGATGCTAACCCGTCGCTCGAACGCCAAAGTGACGAGGCTTTCCGACAGGTTTTGCAGCAACCGCAGAATCTTGGATTGTGGTCCGCGTATTCGCGCCTTCTGGTGGAGCAAGGCAACTACGAAGGCGGCATCGCAGCCTTGGAACGCCTGCTTCTGGAACCCGACGCCAGCCCCAGCATCCGCGTGGACGTCGGCGCGCTGTACTACCGCCTTGCTTCCTACGCCCAGGCCGAAGCCGTGCTGCGTTCTGCCTTGAACGATCCCCGCTTGCCGGCGGACCAGCGGGCCCTGGCGACTTCGCTGCTTGCCGATATTGCCAAGCGCAGCCAGCTGTCGCAGCTCAGCGGCGCGGCCACCTTCGGATTGCGGCACCAGAGCAACCCGATGTTTCGCACCGACAGTTCCCAGGTGACCTCCGGCGGCGCACTGGTCGCTACGCCTGCCAACCAGAATGTCGAGTCCAACACCGATGTGAACCTGGGCCTGCGCCTGCGTCATTTTTACGACCTCGAAGCCCAGAACTCCGCCGCCATCCTGAGCAACTTCGGCGCCTACCTGTCGAAATACGCGTCGTCCGGTGGCCGCGAGATCGTCGCCAGCCCGACCCGGCCCTACGACCTGACGGTGCTCGATTTTTCCACCGGCGTGCAGTTCAAGCCCTTCCCGGCGGATTGGCAGGGTTTGACGATTCGCCCGCATGTGCTGTGGTCCAACGTGACGGCTCAGGGCAAGCAATACTTCAGCAGCCAGGGCCTTGGGTTGGACGCGAGCTGGCGCTTTACCGAACACACCTTGCTGGACCTGACCATCGACAGTCAGCGCCGTGACTTTGCCGCGCGCATCGACGTTCCCGACGCTGCCCGGCTGGATGGGCGAGTGGAGAGCCTGCGTGCCCGGGTGGCACATGAGCTGGCGGCGGGCCAGACGGTGTCGGCCGATTACGCCATGCAGCGCAACCGTGCCGGCCGCGACTTCTACAACTCCGAGTCCCACGAAATCAGGGTGACTTATGCCGTGTCTTATGCCAGTCCCATCGCCGGCGGCAACACCTGGACAACCTCCGTGTATGCCGGCGCGCTGCGCCGCAGCTACGGTGCGCCCGAGCCAGCGGTCAGCGCCACAATCGCCCGTCGGGACCGGGAGTCGCGGGTAGGCGTCAACCACTTTGTACCCCTCACGCCGGTCTGGTCGATCCTGTTTGCGCTTGAGCACGCGCGCAACAACGCCAACTTCACGAATTTCAACTACAAGAACACGACGCTGTCCAGCACCGTCATTCGCAGCTTCTGAGGATTCACCATGGCACCGATTTCCAACGACTTGTTGCTGGCAGCCGCGCTCACCAGCGCAGTGCCTGCCGCCCTGGCACAGTCAGCCCCCAATGCCGGTCCGCGCACCGGCGTGGCGACCACCGTCAAGACCAGTGCCCCGCGCTCTAGCACCACGATGTATATCGACGGCACGACCAACCAGCGCCTGACGACTGACGCCAACAGCACCATGCACGTGCTATTTTCAGACCAGTCGGCCGTCACCATCGGTCCCAATTCCGAACTGGTGATTGCCAAATACGAGTTCAACCCCAAGGCCAAGGAAGGCCAGATCCTGCTCGAGATGACCAAAGGCCTGCTGCGTGTGGTTGGCGGTCTGATCAGCAAAAAAGCAGAAACCGTGGTGCGCACGTCCACCGCCACGATCGGTATTCGTGGTGGCATCACGGTGGTGGGCGCCCAGCCCAATCAAACCAGCAGTGTCTTTCTGTTTGGACAGGGGATGCGTGCGACGGATAACAATGGCAATACAGAGACGGTGACGCGACCAGGTTTCGGCACCAATATTGGCAACAATCAGCCACCATCCGCGCCCCAGCGTGTGCCGGCCTCGACGCTTGGTCAGCAGATGGCTCAACTGGAAGGGCCATCGGGCGGCAGTGGCAATACCCAACCCAGTGGCGCGCCCCCGGGACAGCTGATCAGCACGGGCAACACTCCGGGCGGGAGCCAAAATCCGGCCGGCAGTCTTTCGTCTGACCGCTTGAGTTCGAGTACCGACAATCGCATCAACGTCAACAACTCGGCTTCGACGGGCAACCTCACCAGCACCTTGCGAAATCTTCTGACGACCAATCCCGCCAATCAGTCCTGACGCCTGTGGTGGCGCAGAGCGCCGGTATGTCCGACACGGCGGACTTTGATGTTGGTTGTCCGGGATTGACCTGCCATGCGCGTTCTTTTTGTTTCTGATTACCCCCACCTGCCCGATATCAAGGGTGGGTTGCAAACCACTACCCACGACCTTTGTCTGGCCATGGGTCTCATTGGTGCCGAGGTCGCCGTACTGTGCGGCCTGGATCTCGCGAATGGTCTTGCAGGCGATGGCCTCACTCCCCACAGCACATTCAGCGACGACTCACTGGGTTACCTGTGCATGCGGGCCGTTTCGCCCGCTGCGGCCCTGCCGCTGGCTGCAGCCGCCTGGAATGCCTCGGTCATCGTGGTGCAAAGCGGCACCGCCCTCGCGTCGCTGGTCGTGGCCAGCCTGACCACCGGCCGTGCGACGGCGGTTTACCTGCACAACGTGGAGGTGCATCAACTGGGGGGCATGCTGATCCCTGACCCCTCTTTGCTCTACCTCGCCAACTCCGATTTCACGGCCGAGCGCTGGCGGGCACTGTTCGGCCTGCATTGCCACGTGATCAAACCGGTGGTGAATGCGGGCAACTACATCACCTCGGGTGGTGGCTCCAAAGTGCTGTTTGTGAACCCTTCGCCCATCAAAGGCGTGCAACAGATGTTTGCCCTCGCTACGCATTGCCCCGACCTGCCGTTTCTGGTGGTCGAAAGCTGGAACATTGAACCGGCCTGGCGCGCCTACTGCCAGCAATGGGCATGCCAGTTGGGCAATGTGCAGTGGCTGGGACCGCAGGACGACATGCGCGCTGTGTACGCGCAGGCCCGGGTGCTGCTGATGCCCTCGGCCTGGGAAGAAGCGTTTGGCCGAACCGTCATCGAGGCGCAACTGAGCGGCGTGCCGGTGCTGGCCAGCAACCGCGGTGCCTTGCCCGAGACCGTCGGTGACGGCGGACTCACGCTGGATCCACACGCACCGGTTGAGGTCTGGGCCAAGGCCTTGCGCCGGCTGATGAGCGGCAACGAGTCGTTTGGCGAAGCGGCACGTCATCATGCACACGGGCATGCCGCCGCCACACCCCTGATCGCCGCACAGCTGCTGGGTTTGCTGAACGAGCACGCCTTGCGGTAGCTGCCTGCCGATGCATCCCACCGCACAGCGGCTGACCCAAAGCGCCTGGCAACGCTTTGCCGCGGGTGACCTGGCCGGCGCGCTCGGGCAGGCCCGCGAAGCCCTCAGCTTTGCACCCCAGGCTGCCAGGGCATCGGCCGCTTTGGGCTACTTCCTGGTTCAAGCCGGCCGAACCGATGAGGCAGCGGCAGTGCTGTTGCCGGCACTGGATCGTGCACCGGACGACGCGGTTCTGCATTGGTACCACGGGTATCTCCTGCGGCGTCTTGACGACGCGCCGGCCGCGGCCGCGGCTTTTCAGCGTGCCTGTGTGCTGGACCCCTCGCTCGATGAGGCGGCGTATGAGTTGGCCTGGACGCTGATGGATCTGGGTCGCATTGAGGAAGCCGCTCGCTGGGCCGCCCAAGCGCTGTCGCGGGCTCGCAGTCCGCAGCGTTACCTGCAGGCAGGCCGGATCCAGCAGTTGCGTGGAGAAATCGCACAGGCTGCCGAGGCCTACCGCGAAGCCATCGGCGGCCTGGATGCGCAGGCGCCCGAGCAGCGTCATCTTCACACCTACCTGGTGCAATGCCTGCGCCATCTACGCCAGCCAGAGGAGATGGAAGCGCTGCTGCAAAAATCCCTGCAGCAGTGGCCCGGTGACGCGGACCTGCTGGCCGAGGCCAGTTGGCTGGCATACATGCAGGGTCATACCAGGCTGGTCTTGCACCAGGTTCGCGACCTCGTGGCGAAGCAACCCGACAATGCCTCCGCCTGGCACCGGCTGGGCGCCTTTTTGCAGGATGCCAGCGACCTGAAAGCTGCCGACGATGCGCTGATCAAGGCCCTGGAACGCGACGCGGGGCTCAGCGATGCGCTGTTTCGGCGGGCACAAATCCAGCGTGAGTTCCGGCAGTTTGGCCAAGCCCGCGCGCTGCTGGAGCGCTTGCTGCGGCAGGCGCCTGACGACGCGGCTGCCCAAGCACTGATGGCGCAGGTGCTGCTTGACCTGCAGGATATCCCGGCCGCGCGTTCCTTGCTGCACCAGCGCCTGCGGGTCCAGCCGAAGGCGCCGGATCTGTGGCGCTTGCTGGCTGCAGTCCAACAGCGTCGCGGCCGCCCCGCCGCGGCCTCACGCACGTTGCGGCGGGCGTTGCGGCTGAGTCCGGACAATCCGGAGGCCTTGCGCATGCAATGCTGGCTGGCCTTCGATGCTGGCGACATGGTTCAGGCGGTCGATTTCGCCAGGCGGCTGACCAGCCGCCTGCCCGGCGACCCCAGCGTGCAGGCTCAGGCCGCCATTGTTTTTGTGCGCGCCGGCCTGGTTCCGGACGCCGAGCGCCGGGCCGAGCGGGCGGTGGCGCAGGCGCCCGCTTTCGCGCAGGGCTGGCTGGCGCTGTCGCACGTACGCCTGCGGCAGCGGCGCATGGCGGAGGCCGAGCTGGCCGTGCGCCAGGCCCTGCGTCTTCAGCCCCGCGAATCCGCCAGCCTGCGGCACCTGGGCTGGGTTCTGATGGCGATGGCGAGGTACGGCGAGGCACAACTGGCTTTTATGCGCGCGGCAGAGTGCAGTCCCGGCGACCTGGCAACGCGCCTGGAACTGGTGCAGGCGCGTTGCCGCGCAGGCCATTTTGAAGCCGGTTTGCGGGACATCAATAGCCTGCCGGCAGAGCACCGCCACGGGGCTCCGGTCCTGCTTGCCAAAGCCAGTCTGATGGTGGAAGCCGGCATGCCCGGCGCGTGGGATGCCTGTGCCGCGCTGCTTCGCCAGAACAGCCGGAACACGGCGGCGGTCGGGCTGATGCTGCGCCTTGCGAGTCTGGGCGACGTCCAGGCGCGCCGTTCCCTGAGGCTGGTGCCTGCCGAGGTGTTGCGCAGCTGCTGGCGTGATGCGATTGCAGAGGCGGTGCACATCCGGAGCCACGCTTGTTTGCGTCTCCTGGCCCAGGCAGCATGCGAAGACATCGAGCCCGACACCTGGATGGCCAGCGCGGCGCTGTATGCCACATCTCTTGTGCCACAGGATGTTGCACATGCACAGCGGCAAGCACGGAACTGGTACCGCGGCCTCAAGCTGCGCAGTGGCCTGGCTCCTTTCCCGGCCACTGTCATTCCGGTGCGTGAGCGCGTGGCTGACCGGCGTCCGCGCATTGCCTATGTGGTGACCCAGTTGCATCAGAGCCTGTTGCGGCGCGTGCTGGCCGCGCACTCGGCGGATGAGGCGCAGGTATTCGTTTACACCGCTCATCCCTTTGATGGCTTGCCGCCGCATGTGCATCAGCATGTGCTGGAACCGAAAACGCTGGCGGCATCGTGCGCCGCCAACCGCATCGATGTGGTGATCGACACGGGGGGCCTGCACCCCTTTGAAGGGCAGCTCGAACTGCTGGAGGCCTACGCGCGCCGCCTCGCGCCGGTGCAGCTCGGCTGGCTGGGTTGCTGGGGCAGTGCCGGCGGCCTTTTTGACGGATTGCTGGCCGACGAAGTCTCGGTGCCGCTGGATAAAACGGCTTACCACGACGAGGCCGTTTACAGGCTGACGGGGGGGCAATGGTGTTGGGACCCGCCGCAGTCGGCCCCGGAGCCGCAGCCGTCACCCGCAATGCGCCAGGGCCATGTGACTTACGGCGTCTGTGTGCGAAGCCTGCGCCAGAGTGAAGAGTGCATTGATGTCTTTGCAAAGATCGTGGCGGCCACGCCTGCCTCTGCCATCCGTTTTATCGGCGCGGTCGCCGACGACTGGCCTTTGCGGCGCGACATCCTGTCGCGCATGCGCGCGCACGGCGTTGACGCCGGCCGTGTCTTTTTTGATCCCTTCCAGCCGCAAGCGGCTTACCTGGGATGGTTTGCCCGTATCGATGTGGTGCTGGATCCCCCGAACGGCGGCGGTGGCTTGAGCCTGCTCGACCCTTTGTGGATGGGTGTGCCGGTTGTCACGCTGGCTGGCGAATCGGCCGGTGCCCGCCAAGGCGCGTCCATTCTGGCGTCACTGGGTTTGCCGCAATGGGTAGCGGATGACGAGGCTGGGTTTTGCGCGCTGGCGGTGGCTTTGGCAAACGACCAGGTGTCCCTGTCGATGCACCGGAGCACTCTGCGGGACCGCATTCGGCAGTCCCCGCTGGTGGACGGCCGCCGCGTGGCCTCACAGATCGAGCAGATCTGCATGCGCCTCAAAGCCGGCAGTGCGCCCATCGCCCATGCGCTCGATGCCAAGGCCCGCACCCGGGCGCAGGCGCAATGGGCACTCGATGCATGGCTGGGCTGGCCGCGCACTGTGGACTTGCGTGCCACGCCGGCGGGCGCTGCACCGCAGATGTCGGTGGTGGTGGTGCTGTTCAATCAGGCCGGCTTGACGCTCCGCACGCTGCAGGCGCTGGCCGATCAGCGCGGCGTGCATTTCGAAACCCTCATCATCGACAACGCATCGACCGACAACACGCCCGAGTTGCTGGCGCGGGTGCAAGGGGCCCAAGTGGTTCGCAACACCCACAATGCCGGCTTCATCCGGGCCGCACGCCAGGGCGCTGCGCTGGCCACCGGCCGTTATCTGGTGTTTCTCAACAGCGACGCCATCCTGCAGGAAGGCGCGCTTGCCGCGGCCCTGCAGGCGATGCAGTCGGATCCTGGTATCGGGGTGTTGGGCGGGCGGGTGGTTTTGACGGACGGCGGGTTGCAGGAAGCAGGCAACGCGAT
>CAMLDT010000086.1 GCA_946479075.1 uncultured Polaromonas sp. | reverse complement strand
GTCACGCCAGGCGCCTTTGTTCGCGCGACGCTGTTATTGCTGTTGCTGCTCCTGCAGGCGGGGATGCCGGCGGGCAGTGCCTGGGCGCAAGTCGCGGGAGCCCGGGAGTGGCGCACGCCGCCACCCGGCGATGTGCAGCGCGGTGCGGCGCTGTACCAGGCACGCTGCACCGCTTGCCATGCGGTGGACAGCAACAAGATCGGGCCGGCGCACCGCGGCGTGATGGGGCGCCGCGTGGGCAGCCTCAAAGGCTATAAATACTCAGACGAACTAGCGCAGTCGCGCCTGCGCTGGACGCCGCAAACCCTCAATCTCTGGCTGGAAGATCCGGAAGCGCTGGTGGCCGGCCAGCGCATGGGTTTTCAGGTGGACGATGCGCAGGAGCGCGCCGATCTGATCGCCTTTCTGGCCACGCTCCGCTAGCGGGCGGGCGCCTGGGCTTTGCGGCGGACTTTCTGGCGGCGGCTTTTCAGGAAGGCCAGCAGCCGCCCTTCGGCCATGTAGAGCCGCCGCGGCATTTTGCCGGCGGCCAGCGTGTTCCAGATGTCGCCCATGGTTTCGGCGTCTTTTGACAGCTCCGCGCCCAGGCTCATCACCGCCGGGTGGATATAGGATTTGCGGCAGACCGCCGGCGTGTTGCCCAGCAGGCTGGCGACTTCTGCCAGCACCGCCTTGGCGCTGTAGCTGGCCGGCGTGGTGCCGCTGGCGCTGCAGGCCAGGCGGGTCAGTTCCAGCGCCTGCACCGTGCCGTGCCAGGTGCGGAAATCCTTGGCGGTGAAATGTTCGCCCCCACGCTTGTCGCTTGCCCGGGGAGGCCCTTCGCTGCGCGGCTCTTGCCCCGCGCGTTTCCCGTTGACTATTTCCGCCAGGTAGTCGTTGACGTCGCTGGAGCCCAGCGTGTGTGGCCGGCCGTCTTCGTCTTCGTACTGGAACAGCTCCTGCCCCGGCAGCTGCTGGCAGCGCCGCACCACGGCGGCAACTTTCGGCTCGTCCAGCTTGACGCTTTGCATCACGCCGCTTTTGCCGCGAAAGCGCAGTTGCAGCACGCTGCCGCGCACACCGGCGTGCGGGTTGCGCAGGGTGGTCAGGCCGTAGGAGCCGTTTTCGCGGGCATATTCGTCGTTGCCGACGCGCAGGAAGGTGGTGTCCAGCAGCCGCACCAGCGTTGCCAGCACCACGGTGCGGCCCAGCGGCTGGCCGCGCCGGGGCTGCAGGTCGCGTGCCACGCGGGCACGTATGCGCGGCAGCGCCAGGCCGAAAGCTTCCATGCGGTCGAACTTGCTTTCATCGCGCTGCTCGCGCCAGCCCGCGTGGTAGCGGTACTGCTTGCGGCCGCGCGCGTCGCGCCCGGTGGCCTGCAGGTGGCCGTTGCGCAAGGGGCAGATCCACACGCGGGTGTAGGCCGGCGGAATCGCCAGCTGGCGGATGCGCTGGATCTCGTCCTTGTCCCGGATGGGTTTTCCGCGCGTGTCGCGGTAGCTGAAGCTTGCACCGCGTTTGACCCGCGTGAAGCCGGGCACATCGTCGGTGACATAAACCAGCCCGGCGGGCAGGGATGCAGGGTGCGCGGCAGACGGGGACGGTGAGGCTGGGGAAGAAGAGGTCGGTCCGCGCATGAAACGGTGTTCAAAAAGAAAGGGTCAAAAAAGCTGGTCAGTTGCTATGAATTCAGGAGCTGCTTGCGCTTGCTGGCTATGGGCTGAAGGCCTTTTTTGTTCATGAACGGGTTCTTCTCCCGCCCGGGCGAGTGTGGCGGCCCGCACACCCAGCAAACGCAACCGCTGGTTCAGGGGCACCCGCTTCAGGCAGAGTCCGGCTATTTTGCGAATGGTCCGCGCGTCCGAGGTGTAGGACTCCGCCGTCTGATCCCGTGTGGCAATTTTGAAATCGTCATAACGCAGCTTGATGCCTATGGTTTTCGCGACGTAGCCCTTGCGCTGCAAATCGTCGGCCAGGCGTGTGCACAAGTCGGTGAAGATCGCGCCCAGCGCGGCCTTGTCGCGCACCGCGTGCAGGTCGCGCTCGAAGGTGGTCTCGCGGCTCATGCTGACCGGTTCGCTTTCGGTCACCACCGGGCTGTCGTCGCGGCCCCAGGCCACCGCGTGCATCCAGGCGCCGGTGGCCTTGCCAAAGTTGTCCACCAGCCAGCCCGGGTCCTGCGCCGCGAGTTCGCCGATGGTGTGGACATGCAGCTTCGCGAGTTTCTCGCCGGCCTTGGGGCCGATGCCGTTGATCTTGCGCACATTGAGCGGCCAGATCTTGTCCTGCAGATCGGCTTCGTAAACGATGGAGATGCCGTTGGGTTTGTTGAACTCGCTGGCCATCTTGGCCAGCAGGCGGTTGGGTGCGACGCCGATGGAGCAGGTCAGGCCGGTCTTTTCGAAAATCGCCTTCTGGATCAGCCGCGCCAGCACGCGTCCGCCCTCGCGCTGGCCGCCGGGCACGTCGGTGAAGTCGATGTAGACCTCGTCCACGCCGCGGTCCTGCATCACCGGTGCGATTTCCAGGATGGTGCTTTTGAACAGGCGCGAGTATTTGCGCACCTCGTCAAAGTCCACCGGCAGCACGATGGCGTGGGGGCAGAGTTTGGCGGCCTTCATCATGCCCATGGCCGAACCCACGCCGAACTGGCGTGCGGCATAGGTGGCGGTGGTAATCACGCCGCGGCCGACATAGTCCTTGAGCAGCGGGAATTCGGCGACCGGGATGAAACGCGGCGCGCGCTCCGGGTCGGCACGCAAGGCCTCATCGACCTTGCGGCGGCCGCCGCCGATCACCACTGGCAGGCCCTTGAGCTGCGGGTAGCGCAGCAGCTCGACCGACGCAAAAAAGGCGTCCATGTCGAGATGGGCAATGCGGCGCAGGCGGGGCGTGGAAGAAGGGGAAGGCTCGCTCACCCGGCAAGCATAGCGTCGATCCAGCCGGGCGGTTTGCCCGCGGGATGAGGCGCGCAGCGCTGATCAGGCGCGGCCGGTCGTCGGTGTTGTGTGATTTATTGCGCTGGCCTGACAGGGTTGGCTTTTCTAGAATATCGCCTTCGTCTGCGGGAGCGGCAGGAGTAACAGCCAGCCCCGGCACGAATGACAACAAGGATGACCACAAGGGAAAGTGCGATGAAAAAATGGATGTTGAGGGCGGCGGGCGTGTTGGGCGTGCTGGTGTTGCTGGCGGTGGCTGCGGTGCTGGCCGGCACCACGCTGGCTGAACGCAAGGGCCAGCGGCTGGTGCATGTGGATGTGCGGCCGGTCGCCTATGTGACCGATGTGCCGTCGCTGGAGCGCGGCAAATACCTGTTCAACTCCCGCGGCTGCGTGGACTGCCATGGCGCCAGCGGCGGCGGGCGGGAATTCGTCAACGACGGCAAGGGCCTGCGCCTGGCCGGACCCAACATCACGCCCGGCGGCACCGTGGTGACGCGCTACACGCCAGCAGACTGGGTGCGCACCCTGCGTCATGGGATCAAGCCTGATGGCCGGCCGCTGTTTGTCATGCCCAGCGAGGACTACAACCGCTTCACCGATGCCGATATCAGCGCGCTGGTGGCGTATGTGCGCAGCCTGCCCCCGCAAGCCGGTGGCGCCGCGGTGCTGGAGCTGTCGCTGCCGGTGAAGCTTCTTTACGGCTTCGGGATGATCGAGGACGCGGCGCAAAAGATCGACCACAGCCTGCCGCCCGCCGCGCCAGTGGCCGAAGGCGTGACCGTGGCGCACGGCGCCTATGTGGCGAACATGTGCATCGGCTGCCACGGCGCGGGACTGTCCGGCGGCAAGATTCCCGGGGGACCGCCGGACTGGGCACCGGCGGCAAATCTGACGCCCGGGGAGGGCAGCCGCATGACGGCTTATGTCACCCCGGACCAGTTCGTGGCCATGTTACGCAGCGGCAAGCGGCCCGACGGCACACCCGTCACCGTGATGCCCTTCGAGTCGCTGGGCGCGCTCAGCGACGTGGATGCCCAGGCGCTGTATCTTTATTTGAAAACCGTGCCGGCCCGGCCTTTCGGGCAGCGCTGACAGTGGCTCACGCCGCGGATACAAAACCCAGAGCGGCGCGCAGCACCTGAAGTGCCTGCGGCTCCGACAACAGGGAATCGGGGCGGAACAGCAAAGCCACCAGCCGCTGGCCGGCATGGGCCAGCGCGACCGGGTTCTCATGCCCATCGCGGACCCAGACCTGCCAGCCGGTGGGCAGCTCGCCTTTTTGCAGGGCCAGGCTGGCATACACCGCGGCAACAAACGGGGCCCGGTCGGCCCAGGGGGCATGGTCCGTCGCGCGGCAGCTGAGGACGCGGCCGTGGGCAGGACGGATGGCCTGAACTGCAAAGCCCGATCGCCCGAGCAGGTGCAGGGCCGCATCGCCGACGGCCACGCATTGCCGTGGCAAGGCGTGCCATGTCTGCGGTGACCCAATCTGCACGGAACAGGCCGCGGTTTCATCCAGGCGCAGGCCCAGCCCCTCCAGGCAATCGCGCATGGCATGGCCGAAGGGGTCGGCGTCATCCAGCAGGCGGACGGCGTTGGGCAGGGAGGTTTCAGACCTGGTCACCACGCCGCCGGCGGCCGCTTCCAGGCCGAAGGCGCGCCACAGTGAACGTGTCTTCAGCCGCGACTCCTGCTCTTCGCGCTCGGGCGAGGAGTCCGCCATCAGGTCACCGCCGGTACGCACCTCGGCCACGCCGTGCCTGACTGCCGCGGCGCGCAGGATGGTGCCTGCCAGCGCGTCGCCATTGCTGGCGACCTGCACCACCAGGCCACCGTACCAGCCGCGCGGACTGGCCTCCAGATCGCTGATGGCCTGCAGTGCCTCCTGGCGCGGTGTGCCGGTCACCATCACCGGCGCGGCCGTGGCCACAATCGCATCCCAGGCGTCGGCGCCTGCGCGCAGTTTTCCCTGCAGACGGTCCACCGCATGCACCACGGTGGCCAGCGACATCGGGTGGCGGCGGTTCAGCAGCTGCAGCGAGCCGGGTTCACACAGCGGCGCCAGATCGTTGCGCAGCGCATCGGTGCACACCGCCAGCGAGGCAGCATCCACCTCTTCATTGAGCAGCTCGCGCAGCGACTCGGCCTCGCCGGTCGCGCCGGGCCGCCGCGCCACGGTCCCGCATACCGGCAGGCTTTGCAGCGTGCCTGCGCTGATGACCAGTTGCAGGTCGGGCGAGGCGCCCAGCAGCCGCAGCCCGCTGCCGTCGTTGACAAAAAAACTCGCAGGCGCCGGATTGGCCGCGCGCAGCCGCTCAAACGCCTGGATCGCCGGCATGTGCACGCGGCGGCGGTAGCTCTGGCTCAGGGTCAGGGAGACCAGCGCACTGCCGTCGAGGCGGTCCAGTGCCCGGCGCACCATGTCGGCGTAAGCGCCCGGCGGGTGGTCGTCTTGCGGCTCGTGAGCCGGGCCGGCTTCGGGTTCAGGCGGGATTTCACCTGACCGCGGGGCCGGTACGGCCGGTGCCGGCATGCCGTCGAGGGCCAGGCGCAGGGTCTGCCAGGCGCCCGTGGCGTCCCGGCGCAGCAACTCCTCGCCAAAAAACAGCGCACCCAGCGGGCCGCCCTCGCGGCGGCCTTCGGCCAGCCGGTGGGCGGCAAACGGCAAGGCGCCCAGCAGCAGCACATCCGGAGAGGGCGCGAAACAGGCCAGAAAACCACGCAGGCCCCCCAGCGTGTCGGCGCCGGGTCCGCGCAGTGGCCCGGCACACCAGCTGGCCAGCGCGGGATGGGCCAGCAGCTGGCGGCCGAAGCCGGTGAGTACTTCCAGTGCCAAGCCGTCGTCAAAAAGATGCAGGGCCAGCGCAGGTTCGGCCAGCAAGGTGGCCTGCAAGGGGTGCAGGCCAGGGATGCCGGCATCCACCCCGAAATAAATGCCCGCCTGGTGCTCCAGCCGGGCCAGCGCCTGGGCAGCCTGCTCCGGAGTGGCCGCACTGCGCGCGACGCGCAGCGCGATCATGGGGCCTTCACTCGACGGAGATGCCGGTGCGCTTGATGACGGGCGTCATCACACGCAGCTCCTGCTGCATGAAACGCTGGAGATCCTGCGCGGATCCGCCAATCGGCTCCATGTACTGCGAGTTCAGCTTTTCCTTGACGTCGGGCATGGCCAGCACGGCGTTGATCTCGGTGTTCATCCGCTGCACGATGGCGTCGGGGGTTGTGGCCGGCGCCATGATGGCCATCCAGGCCAGGTTTTCGATCTCGGGCAGGCCGGCTTCCTTCATGGTCGGGATGTCGGGTGTGAGCTGGCTGCGTTTGGCCGTGGACACGGCCAGGGTGCGCATTTTGCCGGCCTTGACCTGCGGAATCACGGCCACCGCGGGCACGCAGGCGAACTGCACGTCACCCTGCAGGATGGCCAGGATGGCCAGGGGCGATGAGGCGTAGGGGATATGCACCGCGTAGGTCCCGGTCTTGACCTTGAGCAGCTCGACGCCAAGCTGCGAAAGACTGCCCACGCCGGTGGACGAGAAATTGAACTTGCCGGGGTTCTTTTTCATCGCATCGACCAGCTCCTTGAGGGTCTTGATGTCCGAGTCCGAGCGCACCGCGCACACATTGGCCTGGCCGCCGGCCAGCACCACCGGGCGCAGCTCGGTGAACGGGTCGTAGGGCAGCTTTTTGTAGAGCACGGTGTTGTACACCAGCGGACCGTTGGTGCTGATCAGGAAGGTGTAGCCGTCGCCAGGCGATTTGGCGACCGCGCCGGTGCCGTTGTTGCCGCCGGCACCCGCGCGGTTTTCAATGATCACCGGCTGTCCCAGGCGCGGCGAGAGTTTGTCGGCGACGATGCGCGCGATCACATCGGGGGACGATCCCGCGCCGTAAGGCACAACAATGCGCACGGGCTTGGTGGGCCAGGCCTGTCCTGAGCCTGCCGAAGCGGCTTGCTGGGCCATGGCACCGGCCGTGGCCAGCGCGACCGTCGCCGCCACGGCGCAAGTGGCGAGCAGCCGGGTCAAGGGGAAGCCGGGAGAGATGGAAGTTTTCATGGGGTGATCAGTTCGGTTTCGTTGAAAAAATGCCCTTCGCCGGCGATGTAGCCGGCGACCAGGGTGCGGTAGGTGGATTCGACAACCTCCGACAGTCCGGGAAATTCCGCGTCATGCGGGGCCGCCAGTGCCCGCACGCGTGCAAAAACCTGGGCCTGGCGTGCCGGTGCCGCGACCTGGAAGCTGTCGCGCTTGAAACGCGTGGCATCACGCACACACAGGGCGCGTTCGGCGAGCAGGGCGACGATCTTCTCGTCGAGCTCATCGATGCGCTGGCGCAGGCCAGCCAGCGTGGGCGCCACTTCGATGTAGCCGGGGTCCTTGAAGCGGCGCA
Source organism: uncultured Polaromonas sp. (assembly GCA_946479075.1). The sequence continues at coordinate 6,436 of CAMLDT010000086.1, read as the reverse complement.
CCGCCGGGGTGTCGGTCGCGGATTCCTGGGGGGAGGTCATGAAAAACAGTCTCTGGCAATTAATAAGCAAGCTTATTTCTTTGCGCAAGGCTTGTCATCGGGGCATTCCCCAAGCGCGGGGCTGGCCCAGGCGCGCATGGGCGCCCCGGGGCGCGCAGGAGTCAGGTGGGGAAAGTGCCCGGCAGCAGAATGCTTTTGTCCACTTTCTGGATGTCGGTGTGGCCGCAGAAAGCCATGGTGATGTCGAGTTCCTTGTGGATGATCTGCAGCGCCTTGGTCACGCCGGCTTCACCCATGGCGCCCAGGCCGTAAGCCATCGCACGCCCGATCAGGGTGCCGCGCGCGCCCAGCGCCCAGGCCTTGAGCACGTCCTGGCCGGAGCGGATGCCGCCGTCCATCCACACCTCGATGCGGTCGCCCACGGCCTCCACTATGGGCGGCAGCGCCGTGATGCTGGACTGCGCGCCATCGAGCTGGCGGCCGCCATGGTTGCTGACGATGATCACGTCGGCGCCGCTCTGCACGGCCAGCCGGGCGTCTTCCACGTCCTGGATGCCCTTGAGCACCAGCTTGCCTTCCCAGCGCTCACGCACCCAGGCCACATCCGCCCAGGACAGGCGCGGATCGAACTGTTCGTTGGTCCAGGCCGCCAGCGAACTCATGTCGCTCACGCCCTTGACGTGGCCCACCAGGTTGCCGAAGCTGCGGCGGCGGGTGCCGGCCATGCCCAGGCACCAGCGCGGCTTGGTCGCGAGGTTGATGATGTTGGCCAGTGTGGGGCGCGGCGGTGCGGTGAGGCCGTTCTTCAGATCCTTGTGGCGCTGGCCGATCACCTGCAGGTCCAGCGTCAGCACCAGCGCGCTGCAGCGCGCCTTGCGGGCACGCGCGATCATGGCTTCCATGGCCTCGCGGTCGCGCATCATGTAGAGCTGGTACCAGAAGGGTGTTTGGGTCGCTGCCGCAATGTCTTCCATCGAGCAGATGCTCATGGTGGACAGCGTGAACGGAATGCCGAACTTTTCCGCGGCGCGGGCTGCATGGATTTCACCATCGGCATGCTGCATGCCGGTCAGGCCGACCGGTGCAATCGCCACCGGCATCTTTGCCTGGACGCCGGCCATGAGGGTGGCGGTGCTGCGGTTTTCCATGTTGACCGCCACGCGCTGGCGCAGCTTGATCTTCTGGAAGTCGCTTTCGTTGGCGCGGTAGGTGCTTTCGGTCCAGGAGCCCGAATCGGCGTAGTCGTAAAACATGCGCGGCACGCGCTTTTTGGCGAGGACGCGCAGGTCTTCGATGGTGGTGATCACGGTCATGGGCTTGTCTCCTTGGAGGGCTGATCGTAGCGGTTTTGGTGCGACCGCAGTTTGAGGAAATTTGCGTTGAAACGGATAATGGCCGAATTTTTTTCACGCCATGCCCGAGACCTTTCCGCATGATCGCCTCCAACGCGTGATCAACGCCTGGGGCACGCCCACGCCTTATGGGGTCTCGCGCAGCGGCGCGGCGGTCGCCCGGGCCAGCGCCGCCATGCTGCAACGCCACGTCGTGATGGCCGATCTGCAGGCGCAGGCCGGCCGCGAACTGGCCGCGTGGAGCGGCGCCCAGGCGGCCTGCGTCACACATTGCACGGCCGCCGCCATCACGCTGGCAGTCGCTGCCTGCATGACGGGCACCGATGCACAGGCCATCGCGCAGTTGCCCGACAGCAGCGGCTTACCCCATCGGGTGGTGATGCTGGGCAGCCACGAAGTCAATTACGGGCAAGCCCTGACCCAGGCCGTGCGGCTGGCTGGCGCGCGGCCCCTGTTGTGCGATGACCTCTCGGCGGTGCGTGCTGCTTTGGCCCAGGGTGGCGTGGCCTGTGTGCTGGCCGTGGAATCCCAGCTGGCACCCGGCAGCGGTGCGCCAGCGACCCGACAGCTTGTGGAATGTGCCCACGCGGCCGGTGTGCCGCTGGTGCTGGATGCGGCGGCCCAGGACTGGCGCGCGCGTGAACTGGTGGCGTCCGGCGCCGATCTGGTGCTGTTGAGTGGCCAAAAATACCTGCGTGCACCGACATCGGGGCTGGTGCTGGGCCGCACCGGGCTGGTGGCTGCGGTGGACGCCCAGCACCGCGGCATCGGACGCGGCATGAAACCGGCGAAAGAGGCCCTGGCGGGGCTGCTGGCCGCCGTCGCGCTGCGTGCGGCAGAAAGCCCGGACGACTGGGCGGCCGTCCAGGAACGAAAGGTCGCCGCCGTGATGGCAGAGGCCGACAGATGGCAGGGTGTTCGCGTCACGCGCACGCCCGATCCTTTGGGCAATGGTTTTGCGCGGCTGTGGCTGACGCTGGATGCCGCTGCGCTGGGCATCGACGCCACGGCGGTGATTGAACGCCTGCGGCAGGGCGACCCTGTGGTGGCCGTCGCACCGCACCGTGCGGCGCAAGGGCAGATCGGCCTTGAACTGACCGCTGTGGACGAGGATGAACTGCCGGTCTTGTGCGCCTTGCTCAAGGCGGCGGTGATGCGGCGGTGATGCGGCGATGAAGCGCTGATGCGCCGGGCTCGCCGATGAATGCCGCGCAGGTGTTCAGCGCACGCCGGCTTTCACACCCGCGCCACGCACCTCCAGCCGGACTTCATCGGCCACCTCGCCGCGGCTGTCGATCAGCTGCACGACATGCCGGCCGGGCCAGGGCAGCCATGACGCGCTGTTGCCCTGGGCAAACGCCTTGCCGTCCATGCGCCAGCGCAGGCCACGGCCTTCGGCGCTGAAACTCACACGCTGGTGGGCTGGCGGAATGTCCGGGTCCAGTGCCAGGATGGTGCCCGAGGCGGGGCTGGTGATGCGGGGCGGCAAATCTTCGGCCGCTGCGGTCGCTTTCAAGCCTTTTTGGCCTCCAGCCCTTATGGGGCGGGCGGAGGCAGCTCCTGAATCCATAGCAAACACGGCCTGCTCCGTGCCCCGGATGAACCACTCGCTGCGCGCGGCTTCCAGCGGTGGGCTGCCCGCGCTGGCGAAGCTGACGCGGGTTTGCACCACACCGGCCGGCGGCGCGGGCGGGCGGCTGCCCTGGTGCTGGTGCAGATAACGCATCAGTGCGGCCCACACCGGCGCGGCGCCGCTGGTGCCGCTGACGTCGTGCATGGGCGCGCCGCTGGCGTTGCCGATCCAGACGCCGACGGTGTAGCGCTGCGAGTAACCCACAGCCCAGTTGTCGCGCATGTCCTTGCTGGTGCCGGTTTTCACGGCGGTCCAGAAACGCGTCGCCAGCACACTGTCGGTGCCGAAGGTGCGGGCGCGCGCCAGCGGGTCGCTCAGGATGTCGCTGACGATGAAGGCAGCGCGTGGGTCGATGGCCGGTTTGAACTGCGCGCTGCGCACCGGGGCGAAGGCCGGGGCACTGTAGCGCCCGCCATTGGCCAGCGTGCGGTAGGCATTGGCCAGCGACAGCAGCGAGACCTCGCTGCTGCCCAGCGCCAGGCTGTAGCCGTAATAGTCGCCGCTTTCCTTCAGGGGCAGACCGGCCAGCCGGAGCTGTTTGTGGAAGGCATCGGGCGAGACCATGACCAGCGTGCGCACCGCCGGCACATTGAGCGAGGCGCCCAGCGCAGTGCGCGCCGAGACCCGGCCCTTGAACTGGTGGTCGTAGTTCTGCGGGATGTAGAGGCCGCCTGCCGTCTGGATCTGCGAAGGCGAGTCTTCAATCAGCGAAGCGGCCGTCAGGCGCCGCTCCGCAATCGCCTGGGCGTACAAAAACGGTTTGAGCGTGGAGCCGGGCTGGCGCAGCGCCAGCACGCCATCGACCTCGGCCGCGTCGCTGAGCTCGCCGGACGATCCGACCCAGGCCAGCACCTCGCCCGTCGCATTGTCGAGAACCACAATGGCGCCGTCTTCCACGTGGCGGTCATGCAGCTCACGCAGGTGCTGGGTCAGGGTGGCGACGGCGAAGCGCTGCAGCGGCGCACGCAAGGTGGATACGACCGTTCGCACTGAGCTTGTCGACCTGTCTGCCTGGTTTCGGTGCGGGGCTTCGACAGGCTCAGCCCGAACGGACAGGAGGCGACGCGAAAAATGCGGCGCCATGCCTTCCGTCGCACCAAATGCCCGGCGCTGCAGCGCTGCGGTGGCGAACAGGTCCAGGCCCTCGCAATCCACTTTGGCCGGCGCCTGCATGATTTTCAAAACACCGCAGGCCCGCTGCGCGACCTGCGCCGCTTTCGCATTCGGCGCGCGCACCAGCGCCGCCGCCACGGCCGCCTCGCGTTCATCGAGCCCGTGGGCTGCTTTTGCGTAGAGCGTGCGGCTCAGGGCATCAATGCCGACGATCTCGCCGCGAAACGGCACCAGGTTGAGGTAGGCCTCCAGGATCTGGTCCTTGCGCCAGCTTCGCTCCAGCAGCTGTGCCGACACGGTCTGGCCGATTTTCTGCGTGATGCTGCGACCGCCTGCGGCGGCGCGCCAGTCGTCGTCCAGCAGCCCGGCCAGTTGCATGCTCAGGGTCGAGGCGCCGCGCGTTTTGGTGTGCCACAGGTTGCCCCAGGCGGCTGCCGACACCGCGCGCCAGTCCACGCCGCTGTGTTCGTAAAACCGCTTGTCCTCACTGAGTACCAGCGCCGTGCGCAGCGCCGGCGAAATATCCGCCAGCGCCACCCACTGGCCGCGCCGCACCGTGGCGTCGGTGCGCACGCGCTGGATCACTTCGCCGCTGCGGTCAAGGATCAGGGTGTCGGACGGGTGGTACGCGCGTTTGACTTCATCGAAAGTGGCTGCAGCCCAGGCAGGACAAGCGCAGACAGCTATCAAAAGCAGAGTAGCGCAGTGGGTGGCGGCGTGTTTTTTCATCTGACGCGGCTCAACCAGCATCGGCGGCATGTTGCAGGCCATAGTCATCGATCAGGCGCTGCACGATCTTCGCCTGCAACAAATCCTTGCGGCTCTTGAGCGGGTCCCGGGTGGGGCTTTTGCCCAAGGCGCTTTTGATGCGGACAAAGCTTTTGGGCGCCGGTGCGATCAGTGTGGCCATGTTTCCGTTGGCGGCAACGATCACCTGCGTGAAGCTGCCACCATCGAGCAGCGCCTTGCCGCTTGAAACCTGCACGGCCCAAAAGTCGTCTTCGAAATTGGACGTGCGCAGCGGATGCGGTTCAACGCGACTGTCCTTGGGCGCGGTGCGGCGGATCACATCAATTTCAAAGCCGCTGGCGTTGACGGCGGTGTATTTCTGGTCAGCGCGCAATTCAAACGTCTTGTCCACCTTCTGGAAGATGCCAAGCAAAGACGTGTCGAGCCGTTGCATGGTGCTGGCAAATTGCAGGTATTTGCGGGTGTCAAGCAAGAGGTCAATGTCCTGTGTTGCAGTCGCCTCGTTTTGCACCCTCACGCCGCAGGCGGTTTCGTAGGCGTAGATGGCCTGCGTGCCCACAGCCAGGAAGTGTTTTTGCAAGCCCGCTTTTGCCAGCGCGTTGAGCGCGTCCACCACCATATTCGGCGCCCGTCCCACGCGCAGTGCCCGGTTCATGCGAATCTGCTGCCTGACCGCCTCCCGAAGTTGCTTTTGCCTCGCCTCGGTGGAAGCCTTGCGCGCCATGAAACGCGCATGAATGGCTTCGTTTTCAGGCGACTTCGGTCCCAGCGATGTCTGGGCGCCAGACGCACTCACCCGGATCAGATACTGCCTTCCGGCCTGTTCACGCCACATCATGGAACCTCTCACCTCGGCAGCGGCAAGCTTGGCGTCCTCAAGCGCACGCCATGTGGCCTCAGCATCAATGTACTGGCGCGTCTGGGCTTCGCTGAGTTCCAGAAAAGTCAGATTTTCATAGTAATCTGTCATTTTCAAATTTTGCTATGAAAAACCAATTAAATCAACAAGTTAAATACTGAAAAAGACGACTTTCAGGGTAATTTCGGAAGGGTCGTTGCCGCTGCTGGATGAGCCGCTTCCGGCAGACTTGTACCGCTTTCATTTGACGGTTTCCACCTTCACCCGCGCATTCGGCGTCTCCCCAAACATCTCCGGCGCATACATGGCCTCGACGCGACTCGGCGGTAGCGCGAAGTCGCCGGCGTTGTTCAGGCGCACGGTGTATTCCATCTTCACCACGCCCTTGGGCAGGTACTCGTAATAACTGCGGAAGGCCTCGAAGCTGCGCTCTTCAAACGCCGGCCAGCCTGCGCCGGTTTTCTTCTCGCCGCTGGTGGCAATCTGCGAATCCCGGCCCAGGCCGCTGCCCAGGATGGTCGCGCCGCCGGGGATCGGGTCGCTGATGACCACCCAGGTCATGTCGGCGCTGGCGTTGACTTCGAGCGAGATACGCACCACGTCCCCGCGGGTGTAGATGCCCTTGACGGCCTGTTCCACCGGCGTGATGGTCTTTTTGATCTGGTAACCCGCGTTGAACGGCGCCTTGAGCGGCACGGCGGCAATCGACTGCAAGGTCAACCAGGGTTT
>CAMLDT010000085.1 GCA_946479075.1 uncultured Polaromonas sp. | reverse complement strand
TGGCCTGCCCGGAGGGGATCGAACCCCCGACCCTCAGCTTAGAAGGCTGATGCTCTATCCAACTGAGCTACGGGCAGAAAAGCGGATACGGCGAATGTAAACGCAGATGTGAAAAAAGCCCACAACAGTGAGCTTTTTTGAATGATCAATGGTCGGAGTACAAGGATTCGAACCTTGGACCCCCTGGTCCCAAACCAGGTGCGCTACCAGACTGCGCCACACTCCGCCAAGTCCAAGATTATAGCCCGAAGCGCGCACGGCGTCGCCAGGCGGCCTGATTTATTTGAGGGGGCAGGGCGGCTGGATGGGCAGCCTCCGTTGCCGCGCATGCGGCAAAGACCGCTTTCCATGGCCGTCTTGCAGGGCCGGCGTTTCAACCTATGATGCTCGCTCGTTTCCAACGAAAGCCGCAACCATGTTTGATCGCCTCAAGAAGGTCTTCGCGCGCGGTGAGCCCGACGCGCAGGATGACCCATCGCCTGAGAGCACTTCGACGCAGTCGTCTGTGTCGGAGTGGGCCGGTACCCAGGGCTTCAGCTATTTCCACCAGGACAAGGGGCAGGGTTTTCTGCTGACCGGGCAGGTGCGCGGCAAGCCCTGGAAGCTGGAATGCGGGCCCAGCACACGTGACTACATCCTTGGCGAGGAGCTGCGGGCGCGGGCCGAGCTGGCGGTCAACGGGGATGCGGCGGTGCTGATCATGAATCGCCCGCTCAAGGAGTCGCTGGAAAAACGCGCTTATGCGATCTACACCGACTCCTTGCAGACCACCGCGGATCCGAGCCTGCCGGAAGAAATGCGCTGGCTGGCGATGTACGAGGAATTCGGCTGGAGCAGCCTGGTGCCGGATTTCTGGGAGCGCTACACCGTCCTGGCTGACCGGCGTGAACATGCGCTGGCGTGGATAGACAACAACCTGGCCGAACTGCTGCTTTCCTGGCCACAGCCGGGCCCGGATGCGCACAACCCCTTCATCCTGATGTTGCTGCGGGGCAAGGCCTATCTGCGCATGCAGTATGTGTCGGGCGATATCGCCACCCTGCAGCATGCCGCCGTGACCTACACCAGTGCCTGTGATGCGGCGCTGGCAGGGCTGGGCGCCGACATTGTCTTGTAGCCGGCGATTATGAACAAAAAGTGCCTCCAGCCCTTTGCTGGCGGGCGCTGGCAGCTCTCTTTTTAATAGCGTTTCGGCATCGTCACCGGCTTAGCTTCCGCGCGTGACGGGCATCTCGACCTCGCCGGGGAGGGAGAGGTGCTTGGCCAGTTCCAGCTTGGCCAGCGAGGCGCGATGCACCTCGTCCGGGCCGTCGGCCAGGCGCAGCGTGCGCTGGTGCGCATAGGCGTAGGCCAGCGGAAAGTCGTCCGACACACCACCGCCGCCATGCGCCTGGATGGCCCAGTCGATGATCTGGCAGGCCATGTTGGGCGCCACCACCTTGATCATCGCGATCTCGGCCTTGGCCACCTTGTTGCCGACCGTGTCCATCATGTAGGCGGCTTTCAGCGTCAGCAGGCGGGCCTGGTCGATCATGCAGCGCGCGTCGGCGATGCGTTCATGCCAGACCGACTGGCGCGCCACCGGCTTGCCGAAAGCCACGCGGCTGTTCAGGCGTTTGCACATCAGCTCCAGCGCGCGCTCGGCAATGCCGATGCTGCGCATGCAATGGTGAATGCGTCCTGGGCCGAGGCGGCCCTGGGCAATTTCAAAGCCACGGCCTTCGCCCAGCAGCATGTTGGCGACCGGCACGCGCACATTGGTCAGGCGCACTTCCATGTGGCCGTGCGGCGCATCGTCGTAACCGAAGACGCTGAGCGGACGGATCACCTCGATGCCCGGGGTATCGGCAGGCACCAGGATCATGGACTGCTGCTCGTGGCGGCCTGCATCGGGGTTGGTCTTGCCCATGACGATGTAGATCGCGCAGCGCGGGTCGCCGGCGCCGGAGGACCACCATTTCAGGCCGTTGAGCACGTAGTGGTCGCCGTCGCGCTCAATGCGGCACTGGATGTTGGTGGCGTCGGACGAGGCCACCTCGGGCTCGGTCATCAGGAAAGCCGAGCGGATCTCGCCCTTGAGCAGCGGCTCCAGCCAGCGGTCCTTGTTGGCTTCAGAGCCGTAACGCGCAATGGTTTCCATGTTGCCGGTGTCGGGCGCCGAGCAGTTGAAAATTTCCGGTGCAAAGGGTACGCGGCCCATGATTTCGCACAGCGGCGCGTATTCAAGGTTGGACAGGCCTTCCGGCGCGCGTGGTGAGTGCGGCAGAAACAAATTCCACAGGCCCGCAGCCCGTGCCTTGGGTTTGAGTTCTTCGATGAGCGTGGTCGGTATCCAGGCATTGCCCTTGGCGCGGTTCTCGGCGATTTCCTTGAAGAAACGGGCTTCGTTGGGGTAGACATGCTGGTCCATGAAAGCCAGCAGGCGTGCCTGCATGTCCTGGACCTTGGGGGTGAAGTTGAAATCCATTGTTATCTCCTGGAGTGATCGTTATGTTTGAGAGGTCTGGCCGGCTTGGGTCTTGCGTGCAAAGTCCCAGGCCATGCGGGCCAGCGCTGGCGCACCCTTGGCCGAAGCCACGGCCTGGGCACTGGCGGCAGTGCCGGCTTCGACGCGTTTCGCAATGCCCTGCAGAATGGCGGCGAGGCGAAACAGGTTGTAGGCGAGGTAGAAGTTCCAGTCGGCCTTGATCAGCTCAGGGCTGGCAAAACCAGTGCGTTCGCAGTACAGGCGGATGTACTCTGCCTCGGTCGGGATGCCCAGACTGGCAACGTCGAGACCGCCTATGCCACGAAAAGCGCCAGGCGGGATGTGCCAGGCCATGCAGTGGTAACTGAAGTCGGCCAGCGGATGGCCCAAGGTGGACAACTCCCAGTCCAGAACGGCCAGCACACGCGGCTCGGTCGGGTGGAACATCAGGTTGTCGAGCCGGAAGTCGCCGTGCACGATGGACACCATGGTTTCGTCACGCGCGCTGGCCGGGATGTTGGCTGGCAGCCAGGTCATCAACTGGTCCATCTCGGGGATGGGCTCGGTGATGGAGGCAGTGTATTGCTTGCTCCAGCGGCCGATCTGGCGCTCGAAATAATTGCCGGGTTTGCCATAGTCGGCGAGACCGCGTTCGGCAAACTTCACCTTGTGCAGCGCGGCGATCACGCGGTTCATCTCGGCGTAGATGTCGGCGCGCTGAGCGTTGGTCATGCCGGGCAGGGCCTGGTCCCAGAGCACGCGGCCTTCGACAAACTCCATGACGTAAAAGGCGCGGCCAATCACGGCCTCGTCTTCACACAGGCAATACATTTTGGCGACTGGCACGTCCGTGCCCTGCAGGCCGCTCATGACCTTGAACTCGCGTTCGACCGCGTGCGCGGAGGGCAGCAGTTTGGCCACCGGTCCCGGTTTGGCGCGCATCACGTAGGCACGGTCCGGCGTGATCAGCTTGTAGGTCGGATTGGACTGGCCGCCCTTGAACATTTCCACGGTCAGCGGACCCTGAAACCCCGGCAACTCGTCCTGAAGGTAGGCGCTCAGCGCGGCGACATCGAAGGCATGCTGGCTGGAGACCTCACGGGTTCCGAGGAAATGGTCAAAGTTGCTCATCGGTTCATTTTTCCAGGTCGGCTTCAGAGATACGCAGCAGCGCTTCGCGGTTGCGCACCACCAGCCCGCCCGGCTCGATGCGGATCGCGTCCTCGCGTTCCATCGCCTTGAGTTCCTGGTTCACACGCTGGCGCGATGCGCCCAGCAACTGCGCCAATTCTTCCTGCGCCAGCTGCAGGCCGATGCGAACTTCGCGCCCGTCGCTCAGGCTGCTCACGCCGTAACTGCGCACCAGGTGCAGCAGCTGCTTGGCCAGCCGCGCGCGCAAGGGCAGGGTGTTGAGGTCTTCCACGAGGCCGTACAACTGACGGATGCGGCGCGCGTGCAGCCGCAGCATGGCTTCGTACAGCTCCACATGCGCAGCCAGGATTTTCCGGAAGTCGGCCTTGGCCACACACAGGATGGTGGTCTCGCCGTGGGCATACGCGTCGTGCGTGCGCCGGTCGCCGTCGAAAATCGCCACATCGCCGAACCAGATGCCGGGCTCCACATAGGTCAGCGTGATCTGTTTGCCCGAGATGGAGGTCGAACTCACGCGCACTGCGCCCTTGGCACAGGCAATCCATTGCTCCGGCGGGTCGCCGCGGGCGGCGATCAGTTCGCCATCCTTGAAACGTTGGACGTAAGCGCATCGAAGTATGTCGTGCCGGAGTGAGGGGGAGAGGGATGAAAACCAGCGGCCACCGTTGATGGCTTCTCGTTCATCTATCGTAAGAATGGGATCGTCCATGGCCTGTCTTTTGGGTGACTCACAAGCGTCTTATTGTCGCGCCAGAGACGCCACGCCTCGCGCCCATCTGTCGCCTCGGTGTCCGTGCAACGGCCGGCCGCGGGCGGCTCAGTCGTAACGGGGCGTGCGCTTTTCCAGGAAGGCCGAAATGCCTTCGCCGCCGTTGGGATGGTGCAGGTTGCGCACGAAGTGCGTCCGTTCGGCGTCCATTTGCTGGCCCAGGGTGTTGCCGGGGGCGTCGTTGATGAGCTCCTTGATGCTGCCCAGGACATTGGGTGCACGCGCATTGAGGGTGTCTGCCAGTTTCAAGGCTTCGTTCAGTGCATCACCCGGGGTGACGCAGCGATTGACCAGGCCGAGCGCGTGCAGCCGCGCGGCGCCCAGGCGTTCGCCGCACATCAGCAACTCGCTGACCAGGGGACGCGGCAGGGCACGGCTCAGGGCCCAGCTCCCGCCGCCGTCGGGTGAAAGCGCCACGCTGCTGTAGGCCATCACAAACACGGCGTTGTCGGCTGCCACCACCAGGTCGCAGGCCAGCGCCAGCGAAAACCCCGCACCGGCCGCCGCCCCTTCGACGGCGGCAATCACCGGCTTGGGGAAAGTGCGTATCGAGTCGATCCAGTTGTGCAGGCCGTTGATGCTTTGAATTTGCACCTCCTGCGGCTGCGCGCGGTTGGCCAGCAGGCGCTGCAGGTTGCCGCCTGCGCAAAAGGTGCTGCCTTCCCCGGTGATCACGACGCTGCGGATCTCGGGGTTGTTTTCGGCCGCGTTGAGTGCTTCGACACCGGCGGCATAAATTTCCGGACTCAATGCGTTGCGGAAATCCGGGTTGCTCAGGGTCAGCACCAGGGTGGTGCCGTCGCTGGTGCTTTTGAGTGCGCCTGCCATGTCAGTTCTTTCGGGGGGTGGAGTCGGCCATGAAGCTGGAGGTAGGGGGTCGCCATGCCAGCGGGCGTCGTGGATCTGGCTTGGCCAGGCCCCAGGCGCCGCCCCCAGGGAGTCTGCGAGACCTGAGAATCGTCGGCTGCAAATCGACCGCAGCGGTCCATTTTTCACCGCCTTCTTGAGCCATAGCTGGGCTATGGCCCTGCAAATCCGGCAAAAACTGTCCTCGCTGGGGCCGATTTTCGCTTTCGACGCCCCTGGCCCGACAGACGCCAGGAGGCGGGAAGGCGCTACACGCAGTGAGCGTCCGACGGGGGGGAGTCATGATTCCACGTGCATGAGGCTCAGGCCGATGGCGCCACGCCGGCGCAGCCACGGGGACGGGCGGTAACGCGGGTCGCCATACACCGTCTGCATGTTGAACAACACCTCCAGGATGTTGGTCGGGCCGTAGCGGTCGCCCATGGCCAGTGGCCCGAGCGGGTAACCCAATCCGAGCGTGACGGCCGTTTCCAGATCTTTGGGCGTGCAGATGCCCTGCTGGCAGATGTCGCTGGCGATGTTGACGATGGTGGCCACCACACGCTGGGTCACAAAGCCGCCGCTGTCGCGGATCACACTGACGGCCTTGCCGTCGCGTGCAAACAGCGCGTGTGCGGCATCGCGCATGTCAGTCCGGGTGGCGGGGTTGGTCGCCAGCACGCGCCGCTTCGTCGCCGCATCGTCAATCAGCATGTCGATGCCCACGGTACGCGCCGGATCCAGGCGCTCGACCACCGCGACGGTGGTGATGTCAAAACCCAGCGGTGCCACCAGCACCAGGGCATTCATCGACGGCGAAGCGCCGGTTTCGATGCTGGCGCCGAGATCCTTGAGCAGTTGCAGCAGTTCGGAACGGCGCGCGGCGCGCGGGGAAACCCAGACCGGCGGCATGTCGGCCACGGCGGGCACCGGCGGCTCTGGCGCGACCTGCGCGGCGCCGTCCACGTAGCGGTAAAACCCTTCACCGGTTTTGCGGCCCAGCATGCCGCCGGCCAGGCGTTGCGCGGTGATGACGCTGGGGCGGTAACGCGGCTCATCGTAATACTGCTGGTACACCGATTCCATGACGGGGTGCGACACGTCCAGCGCGGTCAGGTCCATCAGCTCGAAAGGCCCCAGCTTGAAGCCGGCCTGGTCCTTGAGGATGCGGTCTATGGTGGCGAAGTCCGCAATGCCTTCACTGACGATGCGCAAGGCCTCGGTGCCATAGCCGCGCCCGGCGTGGTTGACGATGAACCCCGGGGTGTCCTGGGCCATCACCGGCGTGTGCCCCATCTGGCGCGCATAGATCGCCAGCGCGTCGCAGGTGGCGGTGCTGGTCTTCAGTCCGGCAATGACCTCCACCACCTTCATCAAGGGAACGGGGTTGAAAAAATGGTAGCCGGCAAACCTTCCGGGGTGTTTCATGCCCGCAGCGATGGCGGTGACAGACAGGGAGGAGGTGTTGGTCGCCAGAACGGCTTGCGGAGAAACAACACCCTCCAGCGACTCAAACAGTGATTTTTTAACATCCAGACGTTCTACAACCGCCTCGACGATGAGGTCGCAGTCGGACAGGGCTTCAAGGGTGGCCGCTGGCAGCAGGCGTGCGCTGTACGCGGCAGCGGTGGCCGCGTCAAGCCGGCCCTTGCTGACCAGTTTGCCCCACTGAAGACCGAGGGCCTCACGCGCTTTGTCGGCCGCGTCCGGCTGGGTGTCAAACATCCGGACCAGACTGCCGGCCTGGGCTGCGAGTTGGGCGATGCCCCGGCCCATGGCGCCCGTGCCCACGATGCCGACCGTTTTATAGAGTGCATTCATGGAAAAGTATTATCACGCAGGCCGGCGAGCCATTCTGTCTGCCAAACCAGTGCAATTTTGTCCCTCGCCAGCCATTTGCCAGCGCCCGCAGCCGCGGTAAACTGGATCAACAGGCTCATACGCCTTTCAGGCAGGAGCGCTCAACGTGGTTCCGCAGACGTCACTTGCGTTTGAGCTGCGCCGCTCTGGATTTCCGGGTCGGGCTGTGCGCATTGTTGTTGCCGGGGCTATGCCAGAATCCGCCAAGTGAATATCTTTCTACATCTGCTCAGCAAGCGCAGGCTTTTTGCCGGTGGCTTGAGCTTGTGCGCAACGGCAGGCGCACTGGCCGTTTCCCTGGGGCCGAATACCCACTCGGCCTTGCTGGGGCAGCCGCTGGATCTGTCCGTGAAGGTGATGCTGGACAAGGGCGATGATGCCAATGCGCTGTGCCTGGATGCCAGCATTTTCTATGTGGACCGGCAGGTGGACAAATCGCAGGTTCATGTCTCTGCCGAGAGGTCTGCCAATTTGCAGGAATCCGTGATTCGCATTCGCGCCGACACGCCTGTTGACGGACCGGTGGTGACGGTTCACCTGCGCGCCGGATGTGCGCAGCAGACGCTGCGGCGTTATGTCGTGCTGGCAGCAGCCAAGCCGCGCGCGGCCGGCGGGGAGGCGTCGGCCATACAACTCGTCGCCGCTCCTTCGGCTCAGGACGGCAGCGCGAGGAATCCGGAACAGGACCAGGAACTGCGCCAGGTGCGAGAAGATCTGGCGAGGGCGCAAACGACACTCGCCGAAGTCAAGGAACAGCTTCAGCTGGTGCAGGGCCAGGGTTTTCGCAAGGAACTGGTGTATGGCGTGGTGGGCATGTTGTGCTTTACCTTTGCCGGCCTGCTGTTTCTGTTGCGCCAACGCCCGCGCGAGACGGGCTTGAGCAGTTCCGGATCGGCTTTGTTGCCCGAATCGACCATAGGCAGCGGCCCGGGCTCCCAGCCCGGCATCCGGGAGTCGCTGTTCGACGAGCTCAAGCGCCGGCCGCCGCCGGCAAGCCGGCCCTCGGACAGCCTGCCGCCACTGGCCCGTCAGGACCGCGCCAAATTTTCGGTGAGCGTGCCCTTTGTTCCCCGCACCGTCCGCGTGCCGGAGATCTTTGACCTGCAGCAGCAGGTGGAATTTTTTGGCTCGCTCGGACAGCAGGACCGGGCCATAGCCTTGCTGCGCAAACACCTGGTGGGTAACGTCAAGACCAGCGCGCTGATTTACCTTGATCTGCTCGACCTTTATCACCAGACCGGCAACCGCAGCGAATACGAAACCCTGCGTGCCGATTTCAACCGGGTGTTCCACACCGAGATCGCTGCGTTTGACAACTATTCGGCGGTCGGCTCCAATGTCTCGGCCTACGAAGATGTGCTGGCCAGGATTGAGGCCGCCTGGCCGCGGCGCCGGGTATTCGACATCATCGACAACGCGCTGTTCCGCGAGCCTGGCAACCCTGCGGAAGTGCTGGACCTGGAAGCCTACCGCGAATTGCTGTTGTTGCATGCGGTGGCCAGGGAAATCATTGACCTTGAGGCTGAACCGCCCGACAGTGGAAACACCCAATGGCCGGATCTGTCCATGCAGCCGAGGTCATCGCCGCGGCTGGGACTGGACATTGACCTGGACGATCTCGCACCCGGTGACAACCCGGTCACCGTGCCAGGGCGGCGGGCCCGCCCGGCGCCTGCTGCCGCAAGCGCCCCTGCGCACAAGGAGCCGACAGTGTTCGATTCGCTCGTCGATTTTGACGATTACGACACCGGCTTCCGCCCGGACGACCTGGGCAGAAAATCCTAGAAACCGGCTACATGCGTGGCCGCAAGGGGCTCCAGCCAATGCGCAGCGGAAGCCGCAGCCCGGCCGATGGCAGCTTGCGTACCTGGCGCGTCAACGACGCACTTGCAGGGCGCCGGGATTGACGATGTTGGTCGGCGTGCCCTTGATGAAGTTGACCACGTTGTCAAAGGCCGAACTGAAATACATCTCGTAGCTTTCCTGCTCGACGTAACCGATGTGCGGTGTGCAGATGCAGTTTTCCAGTCGCAGCAAGGCGTGACCCTGCAGGATGGGTTCTGACTCAAACACGTCCACGGCGGCCAGGCCCGGGCGTCCGCGGTTCAGGCCGGCAATCAGCGCCTCCGGCTCGATCAGCTCGGCACGCGAGGTGTTGACCAGCACGGAGGACGGTTTCATGCGCGCCAGGTCTTCGAGCGTGACCGCGCCACGCGTGTCGTCTGCCAGGCGCAGGTGCAGGGTCAGCACGTCACTTTCCTGGAAAAACTCGGCTTTGGACGAGGCCACTTCAAAACCATCGGCTTGCGCGCGCGAACGCGATGCCTGGCTGCCCCAGACCAGCACACGCATGCCAAAGGCGCGTCCGTAGCCGGCGACGATCTGTCCGACCTTGCCATAGCTCCATACGCCGAGTACCTTGCCCTTGAGCACCGAACCGACGCCGAAGTTGGCGGGCATGGAGGCATTTTTGAGGCCAGCCTGCTGCCAGGCGCCATGCTTGAGGTGGGAGACGTAATGCGGAATGCGCCGCATTGCGGCCATGATGAGGGCCCAGGTCAGCTCGGCCGGTGCGGTGGGCGAGCCCACGCCTTCGGCAACCACAATGCCGCGCTCGGTGCAGGCGCCGACGTCCACATGGTTGCCGACACGTCCGGTCTGCGCAATCATCTTGAGTTTGGGAAGCTTTTCGATCAATTGCCGCTGCAGATAGGTACGTTCGCGAATCAGCACGACCACGTCGGCATCCTTGAGCCGCACCGAAAGCTGGCCGATGCCCTTGACGGTATTGGTGTAAACCTTGGCCTGGTAAGCGTCGAGTTTGGCTGCGCAGGCGAGTTTGCGAACCGCATCCTGGTAGTCGTCAAGAATCACAATATTCATGCCGATATTGTGCCTGCAAGTTCCGTTGCGACGGGTCGAGAACGCCGCAAGATGTAGCAGAACGCAGCCGCTTTACCCGGCGAGATCCGGCGAGATCCGGCGAAGTCAGGCGAGGCCAGCCCGTTCATGATCACCGCCGGGTGAGCGGCTGGCAGGCCTTGCCGCGCTTCCAAACCCAAACACACGTGCAGAAGAACAGGGGGCCAGTCGTTCCATGCTGCCTCGCTGCCAGCCGACCGGCAGGGGCTTCAGGCTGCCAGTGCCGACGTGGCTTCTCTTTGTGCCATGCGGTCCAGTTCGGCGCAGACGTCGGCCATGCGGCCTGAAATCACCATACGGCCCGCGCAGGACGGGCTGATGCCCGCCTCAAACTCCCTGACCACCTTCAGGCGTCGCGGAGCGTTTATTCTGGCTTGCGATTGAAAGGGTTTTTGGCCTCCAGCCCGCATGGGCTGTGCGTCAGAGGCTACGTTTTTTATAGCGGATGCATCATTGGCCGCAGCGCGCCCGAAGGCATGGACGGGGCTGGGGGCAGGCATGTTGCGCGCTGCCGCAGCAGGACGGAACCCGGCAGCGAGGGCCTGCCAGGAAGCGACAAGCACAGAGAGCAAAGGTGAGCGTGAAAAACTGGCGATTCCCATGAGAACTCCTGAAAAGAGGTAACACAGGCAGGATTGAACAGAACATCCGCTAGAGCAGGGTGTTGGCCAGGGATTTGGCCAAACGCCCGCCACCTGCTGAGCGGCAACAAAGAGGCGCGGCACCGACGCCGGTGCTTGCGCGAACGCGTGGGCTACACCAGCATGGTGTTGCGTATCAGGCCGACCGCCAGGCCTTCGAGCTCGAAGGGTTCACCGGGTTCGACCACGATGGTTTTGAAGTCGGGGTTTTCCGGCAGCAACTCAATCAGATGCTTGTTGCGGCGAAAGCGCTTGACGGTGACTTCGTCACCAATGCGGGCCACCACGATCTGGCCATTTTTGGCTTCCTTGGCCTGCTGGACGGCCAGCAGATCGCCGTCCATGATGCCGGCATCACGCATGCTCATGCCGCGTACCTTGAGCAGGTAATCGGGTTGCCGCTGGAACAGGCTGCTCTCGAAATAGTAGGTGTGGTCCACATGCTCCTGCGCGAGAATGGGGCTGCCAGCGGCGACCCGCCCCACCAGTGGCAGGGCGAGCTGGGCCAGGCTTTGCAGGGGGAGGGAGAACTGCTTGATGCGGGACTCGTTGATGGAGCGCAGCGTGCCTTCGCGCAGGCGGATGCCGCGCGATGTGCCGCTGACCAGCTCGATCACCCCCTTGCGGGCCAGGGCCTGCAGGTGTTCCTCAGCGGCATTGGCGGACTTGAAGCCCAGCTCGTTGGCAATTTCCGCGCGTGTGGGCGGTGCGCCGGTGCGTGCGATGGCGCTCTGGATCAGCTCCAGAATCTGCTGCTGGCGGGCGGTGAGTTTGGGCATTTCCGAAAAATCATTGAGACTGCTCATGGCAAAAACTCCTTGGGGACACAACAGCCGGCGGGCACACGGTCAACAAAATCCAAAGCGATCACAGGCAGATAAGCCTGGGAATAAATCGGCAGAAGCTGTTTTAATATCCAGTAGCTGTATTTTCATCCAGTTTTTCAAGGAATGCAAGTGGCAGGCAACATCAAGCGTACAAAAATTGTGGTTCTGGGAACCGGGGGCACGATTGCCGGTACGGCAAGCCGGGCCGGCGACAACCTCGGCTATACCGCGGGGCAGGTGGCGATCAGCGACCTTGTGGCGGCGCTCCCGGCGCCCGCAGAAGGCGCCTGCGAGCTGATCAGCGAACAGATCGCCCAGATCGACAGCAAGGACATGGACTTTGCGCTGTGGCGGGCGCTGGCCCGGCGTGTTGCCCACTGGCTGGCGCAGGACGATGTGCGCGGCATTGTGATCACACATGGCACGGACACACTGGAAGAAACCGCCTGGTTTCTGCAGGCCACGCTGGCCCCGGCCAGGCCGGTGGTGCTGACCTGCGCCATGCGGCCGGCCACGGCGCTGGCGCCCGACGGGCCGCAAAACATGCTGGACGCGGTGGTTGTGGCTTCGCACGCGGGCGCCAGCGGCGTGGTGGCTGTTTGTGCCGGTGTCATTCACAGCGCCCTGGACGTGCAGAAGGTGCATCCCTGGCGCCTCGACGCGTTCAGCTCCGGCGATGCCGGTCCGGTGGGTTATGTGGAGGGCGGTCACCTGCGTTTGTTGAGAGATTGGCCTCCAACCCTTGTTGGGAAAGGGCAAGCAGCTATGGAAAAGATAGCGTTTGAGGAAAACGCGCCCAACTGGCCGCGTGTGGAAATTGTCATGAATTACGCGGGTGCCGATGGCCGTGTGGTGCGTGCGTTGATGGCGGACGGGGTGCAGGGGCTGGTGGTGGCCGGCACCGGCAACGGTTCGCTGCACCATG
Source organism: uncultured Polaromonas sp. (assembly GCA_946479075.1). The sequence goes on along the minus strand of CAMLDT010000085.1, from coordinate 1,358 downwards.
CGCTGGAAGCTGCCCTGCTGGACGCGCAGGCTGCGGGTGTACGCGTGCTTCGAGCCACACGTTGCCCGGAAGGGCGGGTGCTGGCCAAACCCGGCGACCAGTTGCCTCACTCAGAAGGCCTGAGCCCGGTCAAGGCCCGCGTGTCGCTGATGCTTGAATTGATGAGTTGATGAGGCCCAAGGGGCCTCGGGAGACCGGCCAGTGCATGATCACGCGTGCACCAGCGCGAAGTCCATGAAAAAAGCCGTCCATCGACGGCTTTTTTGATGAGTCGGCGAGACCTCAGGCGGCAAGGGCCTGGAAAGCGCGTGCGGTGATTTCATCAACACCGCCCATGCCGCTGATGGCACGGTATTTTGGCGCCGCGGCCGGTTCGGCCTTGGCCCAGCTGGAGTAGTAGTCCACCAGCGGGCGCGTCTGCGCGCTGTAGACCTCCAGCCGCTTGCGCACGGTTTCTTCCTTGTCGTCCTCGCGCTGGATCAGCGGCTCGCCGGTCACGTCGTCCTTGCCTTCGACCTTGGGCGGGTTGAACTTGACATGGTAGGTGCGGCCCGAAGCCGGGTGTGAGCGGCGGCCGCTCATGCGTTCGATGATGGCGTCAAAAGGCACATCGATTTCGAGCACGTAATCGAGCTTGACGCCTGCGGCCTTCATCGCGTCGGCCTGGGGCAGGGTGCGCGGAAAACCGTCAAACAGAAAACCATTGCTGCAATCGGGCTGGGCGATGCGGTCCTTGACCAGGTTGATGATCAGGTCGTCGCTGACCAGCGCTCCCGAATCCATCACCTTCTTGGCTTCGATGCCCAGCGGCGTGCCGGCCTTGACGGCCGCACGCAACATGTCACCGGTGGAAATCTGGGGGATGCCGTACTTCTGGCAGATGAAGGTCGCTTGCGTTCCCTTGCCTGCGCCAGGCGCGCCCAACAAAATCAGTCTCATGGATGTCCTCGGATTTTTATGAATCTGCGCGTGAGCGCGAGCCCGTCCCGGGGCGCCGGCGTCACGTTTTTCTTGTTCTCAAGGATAGCATGCGTCCCCTGACAGGGGCTTACACGAAGAGGCGGCGCACGCGTTCCAGATCCTCGGCCGTGTCCACGCCCGGGCCCGGCGCGTCGGCCGTGATGTGCACGGCAATGCGGTGGCCGTGCCACAGGGCGCGCAGTTGTTCCAGGGCTTCAAGCTGCTCCAGCGGCGCTTGCGGCAGGCGGGGGAAGTGGCGGAGGAAGCCGGCGCGGTAGGCGTAGATGCCGATATGGCGCAGCGGCGGCGGCAGGCTGCTGCCGTCGCCCCACCAGGCCTGGCCGCCGGCGTCGCGCGCCGCCGGGATCGCGGCGCGGCTGTAATACAGGGCGGTATTG
>CAMLDT010000084.1 GCA_946479075.1 uncultured Polaromonas sp. | reverse complement strand
CCGAAACCTGCGACCGCGTGGCCGTGCTGTATGCCGGGCGGATTGCAGAGATCGGACCCGTGCATGAGGTGATCAACCACCCCGCGCACCCTTACACCGCCGGCCTGATGGCCGCGATTCCCGACATCACGCTGGACCGCGAACGCCTCAACCAGATCGACGGCGCCATGCCACGGCTCAACGCCATCCCGCCGGGTTGTGCCTTCAACCCGCGCTGTCCCCAAGTGTTCGACCGTTGCCGGCAGGAGCGGCCCGACCTGCTGCCGGCGGGTGCCACACGCGCGGCCTGCTGGCTGCACGATGTGCCGGTGGGGGTGGCGGCATGAGCAACGCTGCACCGCTGGTTCAGGCCCTGGACCTGGCCAAGACCTTCGACGTGTCGCCGCCCTGGCTGAACCGGGTGATCGAGCGCAAGCCGCGCCAGATGCTCCACGCCGTGGATGGAGTGAGCTTCGAGATCGAAAAGGGCAAAACGCTGGCACTGGTGGGCGAGTCGGGCTGCGGAAAAAGCACGGTGGCCAAGCTGCTGGTCGGGCTCTACAACCCGACCCGTGGCGGTTTCACCTTCGACGGCCAGGACGCGCATGCGGCCTTCAAGACGCCGCAGGGCCGTCAGTTGCGCAGCCGCATCCAGATGATTTTCCAGGACCCCTACGCGAGCCTGAATCCGCGCTGGATTGTCGAGGACATCGTCGGTGAGCCCTTGCGTGAACATGGGCTGATCACCGACGAGGCCGAACTCAAGGCCAGGGTCGGCGACCTGCTCAAGTCGGTGGGATTGTCGCCGCTTGACATGGTGAAGTACCCGCACCAGTTTTCCGGCGGCCAGCGCCAGCGCATCTCCATCGCACGCGCGCTGGCGACGGAGCCGGAATTCCTGGTGTGCGACGAGCCGACCTCGGCGCTCGACGTGAGTGTGCAGGCGCAGGTGCTCAACATCATGAAGGACCTGCAGCGCCAGCGCGGCCTGACCTACCTGTTCATTTCGCACAACCTCGCGGTGGTGCGTCACGTCAGTGACCAGGTGGGTGTGATGTACCTGGGCCGCCTGGTCGAGCTGGCCGACAAGCAAACTCTGTTCGCCGCGCCGCGCCACCCCTACACACGCATGTTGCTGGATGCCATCCCGAAGATGCACGACACCGGCCGCGCGCGTACGCCGGTGCAGGGCGAGGTGCCGAATCCGCTGAACCCGCCGACCGGCTGCACCTTTCATCCGCGTTGCCCGCACGCCAACGACCGCTGCCGCGCCGAGCGGCCGCAACTGCTGAGTATCCAGGGCGTGAAGATTGCCTGCCATGCGGTGGAAGAAGGGCGTATCTAGCGTCTTGCAGTGCCGGGCCGGAGGTGCGACCTCGCGGCCCGTTTTTGTCCTGGGAAGACGGCGGATGACTCCTAGCCCACAATCCCGCGCTGCCGCAGCGCCTCGATCTGCGCCCCGCTCAGCCCGACCTCGCGCAGCACCGCGTCGGTGTCCTGGCCCAGCACGGGTGCGTTGCGGCGCTGGCTGCCCGGGGTGGCCGAGAGCTTGGGAATAAAACCGGGCACGGCGAGTTCCGAGCCGTCGTCCATCTGCACCTTCTGCAGCATGCCGCGGGCGGTGTAGTGCGGATCGGCGGCGATGTCGGCCACGGTATAAATTTTGCCGGCGGGCACCTCGGCGCGCTCCAGCGCCGCCAGCACCTCGTCCACCGTGAGGCCCAACGTCCATTGGCCAATCGCCGTGTCAATTTCCTCGACGCGCGCCACGCGGCCGGCGTTGTCCGCCAGCGCCGGGTCTTTGCCCAAGTCGTCGCGGTCCATGACGGCCATGAGTCGCTTGAAGATGCTGTCACCGTTTCCTGCAATGAGCGCGTAGCCGCCATCCTTGCAGGCATAAGCGTTGCTGGGCGCGATGCCGGGCAGGGCGCTGCCGGCCGGACCGCGCACGGCGCCGAAAGCGCTGTATTCGGGCAGCAGGCTTTCCATGCAGTTGAAGACGGCTTCGTACAGCGCCACATCAATGACTTGCCCCTGTCCCGAAGCATGCCGGTGCTGCAGCGCCATCAGGATGCCAATCACGCCGTGCAGCGCGGCCAGCGTGTCGCCGATGCTGACACCGACGCGCACCGGGACCCGGCCGGGTTCGGCGCTCAGGTGGCGCAGGCCGCTCATGGCTTCGGCGACCACGCCGAAGCCCGGGCGGTCACGGTAAGGTCCGGTCTGTCCGTAGCCGCTGATGCGCAGCATGATGAGGCGCGGGTTGAGCCCAAGCAGTTCGTCGGGCCCCAAACCCCAGCCTTCCATCGCGCCAGGGCGGAAGTTTTCGATCAGCACGTCGGCATCCTGGGCCAGCTTGCGCACGATCTCCTGCGCTTCAGCCTGGCGCAGATCGAGCGCTACCGAACGTTTGTTGCGTGACTGCACCTGCCACCAGACCGACGTGCCGTCCTTGAGCAGTCGCCATTTGCGCAGCGGGTCGCCCCCGGCCGATCCCGGTCGGTTCGGGTCTGGCGGGGGCTCGATCTTGATGACGTCGGCGCCAAAGTCGGCCAGCGTCTTGGCGGCAAAGGGTCCGGCGATGAGCTGGCCCAGCTCCACCACCTTCAGGCCCGCCAGCGGGCCGGTGGAGGATGGCGCCGTCATCTGGCGGCGGTTTTCTTTTTGGTGGCCGCGGCTGGCTTTGCCGCAGCCGATTTTTTGGCCAGCAGGGTGTCGAGATTCTTCACAATCTCGCCCTCGATCTTGTCCTTGAAGGCGCCGAGCAGAAAGCCGAGTTTGGCATCGAGCGCCAGCAGGTCGGGCGTGACCTTGAGCTCACCGCTCACGCCCGAGCGCGTGAAGCTCACCAAGTCTTCGGTGTCGCCTTCCGCGTAAGTGCATGCCATGTCGAACTTTTCTTCCGCCATTTCGGCCCATTTGAAGGCGACCTTGCGCGCCTCAAGCAGCCCCAGGCTGTGTTTGCGTTCGATGTGGATCTCTGCCATGTGTTGTCTCCGTGTGTAGCTTCAGGGAAGGGCCAGCATGGTCAGCCGCTCGTCCTTCGGCAGGCGCGCCAGCTGCCGCACCTCATCATAAAACGCCGGCCAGTGGCCGCCGCAGCGCGCGAACAGTGCTTCGAAGCCGGGCACCAGTTCGTCATAGGCCGCTTGCGCGCCGAAGGCGGCATTGTTGGCCTGCGCCACCCAGCGGTCGTAGCCGGCGGTGCTTCCCGGCGGCCCGCCCCAGGATTTTTTCAGTTCTGAATAGCGCGCCCGGAAAGCGTCGATTGCTACTGTTTTCATAGCTAGTTGCGCTTGTGGGGAAAGGGCTACAGGCACTTTTTGCTTATAAATATCGGCCAGCTCACGGCGTGTGGCCTGGGCCAGCGCCCGGAACTGCTGGCGTTGCTGTTCCAGCGCGGCATAGTCGGCCCGCGCTTTCTCCGAGCCTGCGGCGGCCAGCCAGCGCGCCACGCCCAGGCGTTCGACCGCCGTGGCGAACGACTCGTTGAAGGAGGTGTCGCCCGCCACGTACACCACCTGGTGCGCGAGCTCGTGAAAAATGAGGCGCGCCAGGTCGCCTTCCGGGTAACCCACAAAGGTGTTCAGCAGGGGGTCGCCACCGGCCCAGTTCATCCAGCCCAGCGTCGAATAGGCCGGGACGCCGTACACATGGACGTCCAGGCCGCGGGCCTGCAGGCGCGCGGCCTCGGCGCGGGCCGCCTGCTCGTCAAAATAGCCGCGGTAGGCCACACAGCCGGCCACCGGGAAGCACCAGGTCTCGGGTTTGAGCGACAGGGCCGGCGCCGCCGTGACGTTCCAGACCACGGCCTTGCGGTGCAGATCGGCATAACGCTGATAACTGGCGTTGTCGGGCAAATGGAGCTCGGTGACGGCAAAGCTGCGGATGCGCTGGGCGAGTTCGAGCCGGGCCTTGAGCTTTTCCGGGGTCTGGCTGTCCTGCAGCCACTCGGGCAGCGGCCGCGCCGCATTCATCAACTGCAGGTGGCCGCTGACCGACTGCCAGTAGTAACCGAGGCTGCTGCAGCCGGACACGGCGAACACGGCAGCGGCGGTGGCGAGGGCCGTGAGCGCGTTTTTTGTGATCGACACGGGGGTTAGAGCGCCACTGCCTCGTCAAGTTGCACTTGCACCAGGCAGTCGTAAAACACCGGTCCGCGCCCGAGGTCGGTCAGGTGCTGGCTGGTGAGCTGGTTGACGTTGGTGCCGTCCAGCCCGAGCTTGCGCCACCAGACGCCCAGGCCGTTGACCACACCGGGGCGGGCGCGTGCCGAGATTTCGGCCTTGCAGCGGTAGCTGCCGCGCTGGTTGAAGACCCGCACGACCGCGCCGTCGGGGATGCCGCGTGCTGCAGCGTCGTCGGCATGGATTTCCAGGAGCGGCTCGCCCTCGATGTCGCGCAGACTTTTGACGTTGACGAAGGTCGAGTTGAGAAAATTGCGCGCCGGTGGCGAAATCATGGCCAGCGGAAACTCGCGCGAACTGCCCACGCCGCCGGCGGTTTCATGGTTGGGCAGGTGGTCGGGCAGGCCGTCCAGGCCTTGCGCCGCCAGCCGCGCGCTGAAAAATTCGCACTTGCCGGATGGCGTGGGGAAGACGCCCCCGGCAAACGGCGCATCCGGAATCGGCAAGGTGGCAAAACCCTTGTCCAGCAGTTCCTCGAAATCCACCAGATCCGGATGGGAAGTGCCGTGCGGATGGCTGAAGGCGGCGCGGCACAGGGTTTCGTCGTCGTCCAGAAAGCAGGGCTCGGTGAAGCCCATGCGTTGCGCCAAGGCGCGAAAGATCGCGCTGTTGGGCCGCGCTCCGCCCACAGGCGCAATCGCCGGCCGGTTCAGCAGGACGTCGGTGTGGCCGTAAGCGGCATGAATGTCCCAGTGTTCGATCTGGGTGGTCGCCGGCAGGATGAAATCGGCGTAGTCGGCGGTGTCGGTCTGGAAGTGTTCCAGCACCACGGTGAACAAATCCTCGCGCTCAAACCCCTGCACCACCTTGCCGGATTCGGGCGCGACCGCCACCGGGTTGCTGTTGTAGACGATCAGCGCTTCAATCTTCGGCCCGAAAGCGTCCGAGCTGTTCCTGAGCAGGTCGTCGCCGATGGTGATCATGTTGAGGGTGCGCGGCCAGCGCCCGGCCAGCAGGTCGGGGCGCTGCAGCGCCGCCTTGTTGACCGGGAACATGCCCGAACTCGACAGCAGCAGGCCGCCGGCGCGCTGCCGCCAGGCGCCGGTGAGTGCGGGGAGGCAGGCAATGGCGCGCGAGGCATTGCCACCGCCGCGCACCCGCTGCATGCCGTAGTTCAGGCGGATGGCCGCGGGCCGGGTCGTGCCGTAGTCGCGCGCCAGCGCGGTGATCTGCGCCACCGGTACGCCGCAGATGTCGGCCGCGCGTTCGGGCGGCCATTGCAATGCCCGCTGCCTGAGCTGCTCCCAGCCGACGGTGTGCTGGGCGATGTAGTCGTGGTCCAGCCAGTCGTGGACGATCAGCTCGTGCATCAGCGCCAGCGCCAGCGCGGCGTCGGTGCCGGGCCGCAACGCGATGTGTTCATGGCACTTGTCGGCCGTCTCGGTTTTGCGCGGGTCGATGCAGACGATGCGCGCGCCGTTTCGCTTGGCCTCCTGCACATAACGCCAGAAGTGCAGGTTGCTGGCAATCGAATTGCTGCCCCAGATGACGATGAGTTTTGATTCGGCGAAAAATTCGACCTTCATGCCGACCTTGCCGCCCAGGGTCTGGTTCAACGCTTCGCCGCCGGCCGCCGAGCAGATGGTGCGCTCCAGCAGCGATGCGCCCAGCTTGTTGAAAAACCGCGCCGCCATGCCTTCGGCCTGCACCAGGCCCATGGTGCCGGCGTAGCTGTAGGGCGCGATGGCCTCCGGATTGCGCGCGGCGATGTTTTTCAGCCGCGCAGCAATCTCGTCCAGCGCGCTGTCCCAGCTCACCGGCTCGAAGAGGCCCGTGCCTTTGGGGCCCACCCGTTTGAGCGGCTGCAGGATGCGTTCGGGGTGGTAGCTGCGTTCGGTGTAGCGCGAGACCTTGGTGTAAAGCACGCCGCCGGTCTGCGGGTGCGCCGGGTTGCCCTGGACCTTGACCGCCACACCGTTTTCCACGGTCGTCAGCAGCGAGCAGGTGTCCGGGCAGTCGTGGGGGCAGGCGCCGCGGACCTGATTCGAAGCTTTCACGAAACTGACGCTAGGGCGTATGCCGATGGTATTCATTTTGATGAGGACTATAGTTTTTTGAAACAGAGGCCGCGGTCTCTCCATAACAACCCACGGAGACATTATGAGAACATTTCAAGGCTTGGGACGTGCCCTGATCGTCGCCTGCCTGGCCCTGGCTGGCGCCCATGGACAGGCCCAGGAGGGTGTCAGCAAGACCAGTGTGGTGCTGGGCCAGTCGGTGGCCCTGAGTGGGCCGGCAGCGCCGCTGGGGGCTTCTTTTGCCAAGGGCGCCCGCCTGTTTTTCGACCGGGTCAACGCTGGCGGCGGCATCAATGGCCGCAGGATCGAACTGGTCACGCTGGATGATGCGGGCGACCCCGCCACAACGCTCGCCAACACGCAAAAGCTGCTGGCCCAGGGCGTGCTGTCGCTGTTCGGTTATTACGGCTCGCCCCAGGTCACGGCCGCCTATCCGGCGATCAAGGACAGCGACGTTCTGCTGTTTGCACCCATGGCCGCCGCCGACGAGTTTCATGGCTCGGTTTATCCCAACATTTATTCCGTGCGCCCCGGTTATTCGGAAGAAGCCGTGGCCATCATGCGTCACGCCGACACGCTGGGCTCGCGCAAGCTGGTCATCCTGCATGCCGCCGACGGCGAATCGATGGCCGCGCTCGATGCCTCGGAGCGCGTCATGCAGGGCGGCGCCAACCTGCTGGGCCGCCTGCCGATTGCGGAGGTGGCCAAGGCCCTGAAGATGGGCCCCGAATCGGTGCTGGTGATTGGTGACCCGCGAATCGCGGCAGCCGCCATCCTCGATTTGCGGGCCAAGGGTTTTCGTGGCCCGATCTACGGTTATTCCAACACCGGCGAGAGCCTGCTCGCCGAGCAGCTCGGCGCCGCCGGTGCCGGCGTGGTGGTGGTGCGCGTGGTGCCGCGCAGCGACAACATGAAGCTGGCGGTGGTGCGCGAGTTCCAGTCCGACCTGGCCGCCGTCAAGGCCGGCAAGTCCAATGTGTACATGCTCGAAGGCTATATTGCCGCGCGCGTCTTTGCGGAAGCCTTGCGGCGCATTCCGAAAGATCCGACGCGTGCCAAGCTCAAAACGGCGATGGATGGCCTGGAAGAACTCAGCGTGGGAGGCTTCAGGGTGCACTTTGCCGGGGAGCGCGTGGCGTCGCGGCTGGTCGAACTGAGCCTGATCGACTCCCAAGGGCGGGTGCGGGAATAGTTGGAGCGCCGCGACAAAAACTGACAGTTTTCTGACTTGAATTCAAGGGTTAACCCTTATAAATCAGATTTCATAGCGCTAAAGTATTCAATATGTCACAAAGGTGGGATACGGGTGATCCGGCTGTCAGCTTCCGGTGCAGGTTGCCGCGGAGAATCAACGCATGCTTATCAATCGCCGAACCTTCTCCCTCACCGCCGGTGCCGCCATGCTGGCTGGTTTCAACATCGCCCGCGCGCAGTCCGACAGCAAGATCATTCTCGGTCAGTCGGCCGCCTTCACCGGCCCGGCCGCGCAGCTGGGCATCCAGTTCTACCAGGGGGCCAAGGTCCATTTCGACCAGGTCAATGCCCAGGGCGGCGTCGGCAAGCGGCTGATCGAAATCCGCAACCTCGACGATGGCTACGAGCCGGACCGCTGCGCCGAAAACACACGCAAGCTGCTGGCCGAAGACGTGTTTGCGCTGTTCGGCTACATCGGCACGCCCACCAGCGTGGCTGCCTTGCCGCTGGCCACCAAAGACAGGGCGCCCTTCATCGCGCCTTTCACCGGCGCCATGGCGTTGCGTGATCCCTTCAACAAATACGCCTTTCACGTCCGCGCCTCGTACAACGACGAGACCGGCCTCATCGTCAAACAGCTGACCAGCCTGGGCCTGAAAAAAATCGCGGTGTTCTACCAGAACGATGCCTACGGCAAGGCCGGGCTCGACGGCGTGACGCTGGCCCTTGGCGCCCAGAACCTGAAGACCGTGGCGCAGGCGACGGTGGAGCGCAATTCGGTGGACGTGGCGGCCGCGGTGAAAACGCTGGTGGCGGCGGCGCCCGATGCCGTGGTGCAGATCAGCGCCTACAAGTCGTGCGCCGCTTTCATCCGCGAGGCGCGCAAAGCCGGTTACGGCGGCACCTTTTACAACGTGTCGTTTGTGGGTACGCAAGCGCTCGCTGACGAACTCGGCAAGGACGGCGCCGGCGTGGTGGTCTCGCAAGTCATGCCTTCGCCGTACAACGCGGCCCGCCCCATCGCCCGCGAGTTTGTCGAGGCGGTCAAGGCGGCCGGCAAGGACGCGCAGGCCAATTTCTCCAGCATGGAGGGGTATATCGCGGCCAAGTTGTTTGTGGACGGGCTCCGGCGGGCGGGCGCCAAACCAACCCGCGAATCCCTGATCGCCGGCCTTGAAAGCCTGGGCAGCCAGTCGCTGGGCGGCTTCTCTGTCAGCTTTTCGCCGACCGATCACGTGGCATCGAGTTTTGTCGAGCTGTCGATGTTGACCGGCGACGGCCGCGTACGCACCTGAGCTGCTGCAGGCCGCCCTCAGCGGTTTGCTGTTTGCTATCTTATCAATAGCTGACTACGCAAACTGGACAAGGGCTACAGGCCTTTTTTGCTTGTAAATGGAGGTGGCCGCCGGCGGATGGCCGTGCCAGCGCCGTCCGCCGCTGTCCGCCCGCAGGCTGGCGCAGCGTGTCAGTTATGCTTGAGACAGACCGGCTGTTTTCTTCTGCCGGCACTCACCGGCCCCCGTTTGTCCATGCGCCTGCTTCTCAGCCTCATCACCCTGATGCGTCCCCACCAGTGGCTCAAGAACGCTTTTGTGTTCGCCGGGCTGGTGTTCAGCGAGACCTGGGGCAATGGGCCGCTGGCGCTCACGGTGCTCAATGCCTTTGCCGCGTTCTGCTGTTTTTCCAGCCTGGTCTACATCCTCAATGACTGGCACGACCGCCCGGCCGATGCGCGCCATCCGGTCAAGCGCCTGCGGCCGCTGGCCAGCGGCGCCGTGCCCCCGGCTGCCGCGCTGACACTGGCTGCGCTGTTGCTGGCCTTGGGTGTGGGCCTGGCGGCGGGCAATGTCAAGCTGCTGGTGTTGCTGGGGCTTTATCTGGCCCTCAACCTGGCCTATTCCTGGGGCCTCAAACACGTGCCCGTGGTGGATGTGACCATCATCGCCTCGGGCTTCATGCTCAGGCTGCTCGCCGGGACGCTGGCTGTCGGCATTCCGCCTTCGCGCTGGATGCTGCTGGCCGGCCTCTTCGTGGCGCTGTTTCTCGGGTTTTCCAAGCGCAAGGCCGAAAGTTTTCATGACGAGGCGGACCAGCGTGCGGTGCTGGAACATTACCCGCCGGCGCTGCTGGACATCTTCATGGCGGTGACCATGACCGCTTCGCTGATGACCTACGGCCTGTTTGCGGCAAGTGCCGAGGCCCAGCGCCAGCACGGCGACCGGCTGCTCTACACCGTACCCATCGTGGTGTTTGCCTTGCTGCGTTATGCCTACCAGGTCCACCGCGGGCGCGGCGAGGATGTCTCCCGGGACCTGCTGCGCGACCCCTGGATCCTGGTGGCGCTGGGAGCCTGGATGGTGGTGTTTCTGGGGCACCGCTTTTGAGCCTGCCTGCCGGGCCGGCCGGGCGCCTGCCGCTCAAACCGCTGCTGCTCGTGATGGGGGCGGCCGCCACGGTGTATGCCGTGGTGCTGGCCGTGTTTGCAGACGGCAGCCCGCTGACCACGCTGCGCGCCCTGGGGTCGGTGGCCGGCGCACAGGCCATCGCCTTGTGCCTGCTCAACTACCTGCTGCGCGGGCTGCGCTGGCGCCTCTGGATGGCCCACTATGGCCGGCCGCTGCAGATCACCGAAGCGCTCCGGCTCTACCTGGCTGGGTACACCTTCACGCCCACCCCCGGCAATGTCGGCGAGGCGGCGCGTGGGCTGCTGCTGGCGCGCAATCCCTTGAGTGCCAGCCAAAGCCTGGCGATTTTCGGCGCGGAGCGGCTGGCTGATCTGTTGGGGCTGCTGTTGCTGTGCCTGCCGGTCGCCTGGTGGCTGGCTGGCCTGGCCGGGCCGCAACTCGCGCTGGGCATCGCGAGCCTGACCGCGGCGCTTGCCCTGGTTGTCGCGGTGCTTTGGTTCAAAGGGCGCCATGCGCTGCTGCGGCGCTTTGGCTGGCTGCGCGAGGCCTGGGCCTGCCTGGCGACGCGTTCATGGGTGTGGCTGAGCCTGACCCTGGTGGCGTGGGCCGCGCAAGGCGCGGCGGTGTGGCTGCTGTGCAGTCAGGCCGGACTGGCTGTGAGCGCCCTGGAAGCCACCGGCTTTTATGCGGTGGCCATGGTGGGTGGGGCCTTGTCGCTGCTGCCGGCTGGGCTGGGCGGCATGGAGGTGATCCTGGCCGCCTTGCTGGTCGCCCATGGCGCCAGCGCGGGCCAGGCCCTGGGCGTCACGGTGCAGGTGCGGCTGGTGACGCTCTGGCTGGCGGTGGCCATCGGTGCGCTGGCACTGGTCTATAGTGCCGCCATTCGCAAAGACATCAGTTTCAGATAAGCCCCTTTTAAATGTTGACACGCCTGCAGGCTGCTGCCGCTTCCATTTCCGTCACCCGCTGGCTGGTTGCCGCCGGCGTTCTGTCGCTGGCGCTGCGCCTCTGGATTGCCGCGACTTTCCCGATCACCGGCGATGAGGCCTTTTTTTACTGGTGGGGCGTGTACCCCGATTGGGGGTATTACGACCATCCGCCCATGGTCGGCTGGCTGATTGCGCTGATGCGCGCCGTGCTAGGCGACACCACCTGGGCCATTCGCCTGCCGGTGGTGGTGCTGCCGCTGGCACTCGGCGGCCTGGTCGGCTGGGCGCTGGCGCCGCTGGGCCGGGAGCGCGCCGCCTGGGCCGTGCTGTTTTTCTGGCTGACGCCGCTGAACTGGCTCAACACCCTGATCACCACCGACACGCCGCTGATTTTCTGGTCGGTGCTGTCCGTGGCACTGGTGTTGCGCGCCGAGCGGCGCGACGTTCTGGACCGTATGGCCTGGGCTCAGTACGCACTGGCCGGGCTGGCGCTGGGCTGCGCGTTTTTGTCCAAGTATTTTTCGGTGGTGCTGGGGCTGACCTACCTGGTCTATTTCGCGCTCTACCGGCGCGAACGCTGGCCGGCGCTGGTGCTGCTGGTGGTGTGTGCGCTGCCGGGGCCGGCCATCAACATCGCCTACAACATGTCGCATGGCTGGTCGAACATCATGTTCAACCTCTACAACCGCAATGAAGGCGAGTCCTTCGCCTGGCACAAGCCCCTGCTTTACCTGGCCATGATGGTCTATCTGGTCACGCCAGCAGCCGCATGGCTGGCCTGGCGGCAACGCAGTTCGCTGGCTGCCACTGCCCGCCAGCAACGGGTGCTGGCCTGTGTGGTGCTGGTGCCGCTGCTGTTTTTTGCCCTGCTGTCGCTCAAAAAGGTGGTCGGCCTGCACTGGGTGCTGTCTTTTTATTCTTTCGGGTTTGCGCTGCTGGCCCTGGCCTTGCCCCGGGAAAAACTCAGGGCCTGCGCGCTGGGCATGGGGCTGTTTGCCGGCTTGCACGTGCTGGTGGTGGCGGGCCTGTATACGACCTCGCTGGACACCTGGAAAAACACCAAGCTGTATCCGCAGATCATCCGCAGCTACAAGACCGGCGAGATGCTGGCCCAGGTGACAGCGCCCGGCGTGGTGCTGATGGCCAGCGCCTACACGCCGGCCTCGATTTACGGCTACACCCTCAAGCAGTATGTGCCGGTGTTCGGCCCGGGCAACTTTCATGCGCGGCAGGACGACATGCTGGTGGACTTTTCGCTGTACCGGGGCAAAACCGTGCGCATCATCCGCATGGACACGCCGCAACTTGACGACTACCGGCCTTACTTCGACAGCGTGCAGGTGCTCAGCTACAGCCAGGATGGTGTGCCGTTTTACGCGGTGGAAGGCCGGGGTTTCAACTACCAGACCTACCGTGACGGCGTGCTGGCGACGATTTACCAGCGCTTCTACAACATTCCGGCCTGGCTGCCCATGACAGGCTGCCCGTTTTGTGAACGCTTGTGCGGCCAGGTGCGATGCCAGAGGTAGGCGCTTTGCCACCCACCGCTGCTGCACCCGTGGAGGTCGCAGCTTTCGATTTTGACGGAACCCTGACACGCAGCGACACCTTGCTGCCCTACTTGCGGCGCGGCCTTGGCTGGCCCCGTTTTCTGCTGGCCCTGATGCTGAGCGGACCGTGGCTGCTGGCGTTTGCGTTGCGCCTGATGAGCAACCACCGGGCCAAGGCGCGTTTGCTGAAAGCCAGCTTCAAAGGGCGCAGCGACGCCGACATCGCGCGGTGGTCGGCTTATTTTGTGCGCGACTATCTGCCCGCCCAGTGGCAGACCGACATGCTGATGCGGCTGCGCCAGCACCAGCAACTGGGGCATTGTTGTGTGATCGTGAGTGCGTCGCCGGGTATTTATTTACATGCGGTGGGGCGTTTGCTGGGCGTGGACGCTGTCATCTGCACTGAACTGGAGAGCCAGGAGGGCGCGCTGACCGGCCGCATGGCCAGCCCCAATTGCCACGGACAGGAGAAGGTGCGGCGGCTGCAGGCCTGGCTGGCGGCGCGCGGCATTCCAGAGCCCATCGTGCTGCATGCTTACGGTGACTCCGGCGGCGACGTGCCGCTGCTAAATCTGGCAGACTATGCGCACTACCAGGGCCAAGCTTGGATCCGAAAGCCATCCGCCCGCGCGGATGCGCCACGGCCCTGACCATCTAGAGGTTTTTTCATGAAAATCATCGACTCCATCGTCACCCAGGCCGCAGGCATTGCCGCCGTGCGCCGTGATATCCATGCTCATCCCGAGCTGTGTTTCGAAGAGGTGCGCACCGCCGATGTGGTGGCGCAAAAATTGACCGAGTGGGGCATTCCCATTCACCGCGGCATGGGCACCACCGGCGTGGTCGGCATCATCAAGAGCGGCACGTCGAGCCGGGCGATTGGCCTGCGTGCCGACATGGACGCACTGCCGATGCAGGAGTTCAACACCTTCGAGCACGCCAGCAAGACCGCCGGCAAGATGCACGCCTGCGGCCACGACGGCCACACCGCCATGCTGCTGGCGGCTGCCCAGCACTTTGCGAAAAACCGCAACTTCGACGGCACCGTCTACCTGATTTTCCAGCCGGCCGAGGAGGGCGGTGGGGGCGCGCGCGAGATGATCAAGGACGGGCTGTTCGACAAGTTCCCGATGGACGCGGTGTTCGGCATGCACAACTGGCCGGGCACGCAGGTCGGCAAGTTCGCCGCCAGCGCCGGCCCGGTGATGGCCTCGACCAACGAGTTCAAGATCACGATTCGCGGCAAGGGTGGCCACGCCGCGCTGCCGCACAACGGCATCGACCCGGTGCCGGTGGCTTGCCAGATGGTGCAGGCGTTCCAGACCATCATCAGCCGCAACAAGAAGCCGGTCGATGCCGGGGTGATCTCGGTCACCATGATCCACGCCGGGGAGGCTACCAATGTGATTCCCGACAGCTGCGAGCTGCAAGGCACGGTGCGCACCTTCACGCTGGAAGTGCTGGAGCTGATCGAAAAACGCATGAAACAGGTAGCCGAGCATGTCTGCGCGGCGCACGAGGCCGAGTGCGAGTTCGAGTTTGTGCGCAACTACCCGCCGACCATCAACCACGCGAAGGAAACCGAGTTTGCG
>CAMLDT010000083.1 GCA_946479075.1 uncultured Polaromonas sp. | reverse complement strand
GCTCCTCGATCATGAACTGGAAGTCGTAGTCGCCCGACAGCGCCACGATCTTGCGGGTCGGGTCGGCCGCGCGCACGCCCAGCGCGGCCGGCACGGTCCAGCCCAGCGGGCCGGCCTGGCCACAGTTGATCCAGTGGCGCGGCTTGTAGACATGCAGGAACTGCGCGCCGGCGATTTGCGACAGGCCAATGGTGCTGATGTAACACACGTCTTCACCGAAGGCGCGCACCATGCACTGGTAGACGCGTTGCGGTTTCATGGGCACGCTGTCGTAGTTGGTCTTGCGCAGCATGGTGCCCTTGCGGTAACGACAGGCCGAGGCCCACTCGCCGCGGTCTTTCAGTTTGCCCTGGGCCGCCCATTCGGTGGCGACTTCCACAAACAGTTCCAGCGCGGTCCTGGCATCCGACACGATGCCGAAGTCGGGCGAAAACACGCGGCCGATCTGGGTCGGCTCGATGTCCACGTGCACAAACTTTCGGCCCCTGGTGTAGACCTCGACCGAGCCGGTGTGGCGATTGGCCCAGCGGTTGCCGATACCGATCACGAAGTCCGAGGCCAGCATGGTGGCGTTGCCATAGCGGTGGCTGGTCTGCAGACCGCACATGCCGGCCATCAGCGGATGGCTGTCCGGAATGGTGCCCCAGCCCATCAGTGTGGGGATCACCGGGATGCCGGTGAGCTCGGCGAACTGCACCAGCAGCTCCGAGGCGTCGGCGTTGATGATGCCGCCGCCGGCCACGATCAGCGGTTTGTCGGCCTCGTTGAGCATGGTCAGCGCCTTCTCGATCTGTGCGCGCGTCGCCGCTGGCTTGTACACCGGCAGCGGCGAATAGGTGTCGATGTCGAACTCGATCTCGCCCATTTGCACATCGAAGGGCAGGTCAATCAGCACCGGGCCCGGGCGGCCCGAGCGCATCACATGGAAGGCCTGCTGGAACACGCGCGGCACCAGCGCCGACTCGCGCACCGTGACCGACCACTTGGTCACCGGCTTGGAAATCGATTCGATGTCCACCGCCTGGAAGTCTTCCTTGTGCAGGCGTGCACGCGGCGCCTGGCCCGTGATGCACAGGATGGGAATCGAGTCGGCCTGGGCCGAATAGAGACCCGTGATCATGTCGGTGCCGGCCGGGCCGGAGGTGCCGATACACACGCCGATGTTTCCGGCGGCAGCGCGGGTGTAACCCTCGGCCATGTGCGAAGCGCCTTCGACATGGCGCGCCAGGATGTGACTGATCGTGCCCTGCTTGCGCAGCGCCGAATACAGCGGGTTGATCGCTGCGCCGGGAATGCCGAAGGCCTGCGTCACGCCTTCTTTTTCCATCACCCAGACGGCGGCCTGGGCGGCTGTCATTTTTGCCATGTCTTGTCTCCTTGTTGGGAGGCTCGACTGTAGGCAGCAGGGCGGCGATGCAGAAGGGGCGCGAAAACCATAAAAGCTATTCCGTGGCGGAATAAGTGACTATCATCGGACCATGGACAGATTGCAGGTCATGCACATGTTTGTGCGGGTGGTGGAAACCGGTAGCTTCTCGAAAGCGGCGCGCGAATTTGCGACCACCCAGCCCACAGTGTCCAAGCAGATCGCGGCGACCGAAGAACGGCTGAACGTGCGCCTGCTGAACCGCAACACCCGCGGCGTGAGCCTGACCGAATCGGGCGCGCTGTACTACGAGAAGTGCAAGACCATCGTGCGCGAGACCGAAGAGGCCGACAACATCGTGCGGCTTCAGCAGAGCCAGGCCCAGGGCCTGCTGCGCATAGGCACCTCGGTAGCTTTCGGACGGCGCGTGATCGTGCCGCTGGCGCTGGACTTCATGAAGCGTCATCCGCAGGTGCAGCTGGACCTGAGCTTCGAGGACCGCTACACCGACCTGGTGTCGCAGGGCCTGGATGTGGCGGTGCGCATGGGCAAGCTGGCCGACTCCAGCCTGGGCGCACGTTACCTCGGCGCCAATCCATGGGTGATGGTCGCCGCGCCGCGTTACCTGAAAAAACACGGCAGGCCGAAGAAGCCCCGGGATCTCAGCGCTCACGCCGCGCTGATTTACAGCAGCGTGCTGGGCGACGATGTCTGGCGCCTGACCTCGCCCAAAGGGGATGCGGTGACGGTGCCGGTGGCTGGCCGGCTGCGCTCCAACAACCTGTCGGCGGTGCTGGCGGCGGCGCGCAACGGCTTGGGCATTGCCGCGATGCCGCGTTATGTGGCGGCCGACTCGCTGGCTTCCGGGCAGGTGCTGGAGGTGCTGGCTGACCACAGCCTGCCGGAGCAGGAGATCCACGCGGTGTTTCCCTCACCCAAGCTGGTGCCCGGCAAGGTGCAGGCGCTGGTTGCCTATTTGCAGGGGCGCTTTGCCGAGCGCTGGTGGGAGACCCTGCCGAAAGCATGAAGCTCCGGTTCCAGTAACAACTCACCCCCGTTCGCCCTGAGCCTGTCGAAGGGCTTGGGCATGAGCAGCATGGCTTCGACGAGCTCAGCCCGAACGGCGTGGGGGCTTGGGTAGTTGCTGTTCCATGAACAAAAAGGCCTCCAGCCCTTGTCTGGCGGGCGCAAGCAGCTATCAAAAAGAGAGCGTCAGCCCAGCAACTCGCGCAGCGTGCGCGCGATGACTTTCGTGGCTTTGCGCAGATCTTCCAGCGCAAGCCGTTCATCGGCGCGTTTGGCATGTGACTCCAGCACGGTGCGCGGCCCGGCGCCATAAATCACGCCGGGGATGCCGGCTTCGGCGTACAGGCGCACGTCGGTGTAAAGCGGCGTGCCCATCGCAGCAATGGGCTCACCGAAGACGGCCTGCCCATGCTTCTGGATCGCATCGACCAGCGGCTGGTTGCCTGGCAGCGGTTTCATCGCGTTGGCCAGCAACAGGCGTTTGATCTCGACCTGGATGCCGGGGCACTGTGCGGCTGCGTCTGCAATCACCTTGCGTATGCTGGCTTCGACCTCGGCCGGATTTTCCTCGGGGATCATGCGGCGGTCCAGCTTGAACATCACCTTGCCGGGCACGACGTTGGTGTTGGTGCCGCCTTCGATGCGGCCGACGTTGAGGTAGGGATGGGTGATGCCGGGCACCTGCGAGCTGACTTTTTTGTACAGCGCATTTTGCGCATACAGCGCGTTCAGGATCTGCACCGCACCCTGCAGCGCATCGACGCCGCTGGCCGGTATCGCCGCATGCGCCATCTTGCCGTGCACCGTGACTTCCATCTGCAGGCAGCCGTTGTGTGCGGTGACAACTTCATAGCTGAACCCCGCCGCAATCAGCAGGTCGGGCTTTGTCAACCTGTTGCGCAGCAGCCAGCCCGGGCCCATCTCGCCGCCGAACTCCTCGTCGTAGGTGAAGTGCAGTTCGACGCCGCCCTTCAGCGGCAGGCCCAGCGATTCGAGCGCACGCACCGCAAAGGTGAAGCTGGCAAAGTCGGACTTGCTGACAGCCGAGGCGCGGCCGTAGATGTTGCCGTCCCTGATTTCTCCGCCATAGGGGTCGCAGCTCCAGCCCTCACCGGGCGGCACCACGTCGCCGTGGGCATTGAGTGCAATGGTCGGGCCCTTGCCGTAAGGGCGGCGCACGATCAGATTCGTCAGCGACTCCAGCCCATAAGCCTGGACCTCGGCCGCGGGGACCGGGTATTTTTCTGCTTCGAAGCCGAAAGCCTTGAGCAGCGCGGCGGTGCGTTCGGCGTGCGGCGCGTTGTTGCCCGGGGGCGTCGGTGTCGGAACACGGATCAGTTCCTGCAGGAAGGACACTTCTTCATCGAAGTGGGCATCGATCCAGCCATCCAGCTTGTCGTCTTGGTTTGTCATAAGGCCCCCACGCCCTGAAATACAGGGCTGCCCCCCGAGGGGACGCGACCTTGCTTGAAGCGGTTCTGCGCTGCGGTCATTTTTTTTCGTTCGCGAGTTGGTTCAAAAGATGCTGAAAGGCCTGGACGGCCAGGTCGATGTCGTCGCTGGTCGTGCTTTCCAGCGGGTTGTGGCTGATGCCGGCGTTCTGCCCGCGCACAAACAGCATGGCCTGCGGCATGACCTCGTGCAGCTTCATGGCATCGTGGCCAGCGCCGCTGGGCATGGCATACCGCGGCACACCCAGGCTTTCCACCGCGGCGTCCCAGCGCTGCTGCCAGGCCGGTGCGCTGGGCGCAGCCGCAGCGCGCATGGTTTGCTCCACCGTGTGATGGAGGCCGCGTTTTTCGCAGATGGATTTCAGTTCAGCAAGTACGTCGGCCACCATCGCGTCACGCTGTGGGTCATTCGGCGCGCGCAGGTCCAGCGTGAATTGGCAACGGCCCGGCACCACGTTCGTCGAGCCACCGGGCACGTTGAGGATGCCGATGGTGCCGACCGAGTCGCCGTCGCGCGCGGCACGCTGCTCCACATACAGGGCCAGTTCGGCCACAGCGACAGCCGCGTCGCGGCGCCGGTTCATCGGCGTGGTGCCGGCGTGGCTGGCCATGCCGATGACTTCACAGGTGTAACGCACGCCGCCGTTGATCGAGGTCACGATGCCCAGCGGGATGTCGAGTTCGTTGAGCACCGGTCCCTGCTCGATATGCACCTCGACAAAACCGAGGTAGTCCGAAGGCTGGCGCTGCAGCGCGCGGATGGCATCCAGTGTGGCGGGCAGGCCGGCATGTTGCATGGCTTCACGCATGCTGATGCCGTCTGCATCTTTTTGGTCCAGCCAGGCCGGGTTGAACTGGCCGATCAGCGCGCCCGAGCCGAGGAACGTTGCCTTGTAACGCTGGCCTTCTTCCTCGGCGAAGCCGATGACTTCAAAGTCGAAGGGCAGGCGCTTGCCCTGACGCGACAGTTCGGCCACGCAGGCGATGGGCGTGAAGATGCCGAGCCTGCCATCGTATTTGCCGCCGTTGCGCACGGTGTCGTAGTGCGAACCGGTCATCAGGGTTTTGCGCTGAACCGTTCGGACTGAGCCTGTCGAAGTCCGCCCTTCGACAGGCTCAGGGTGAACGGGTACAGCAAGGTACTTCCCCACCACATTGCCGACGGCATCGATGTTCACCTCGTCGAAACCGCTGTCGCGCATGGTCTGCTCGATCATGCGGGCAGCCGCCCTGTGTGCGTCGGTCAGGTAGGTGACGGTGAGCTGGCCGTTTTCCAGAAAACCCGGATCGCTGAAGGCGCTGAGTGTTTCCTGCCAGTCCCAGACCTGGTGGCCCAGCCGGGGCTCGACGCCGAACTTGTCGTTCAGTCGCAGCTCAGCGATGCGGTGGATGTTGCGCAGCGCCTCAGCCAGCTCGAAGTCGGGATGGTTGGCCAGGCGCTGCTCAAAGGTCGCGATGATTTGCTGCCGGGTGAGTCCCGTGCCGCGCGGGCCGCGAACGGCAAGGATGAAGGGAAAGCCGAATTTGCTGTTGTAGGCGGTATTGAGGGCCTGGATCT
Organism: uncultured Polaromonas sp.; assembly: GCA_946479075.1. Next base: position 8,471 of record CAMLDT010000083.1, on the reverse strand, counting down.
TCTTGAACTCTTCGGGGCTGCAGTTCGTCAGGCCTGCCTTGTTCTGCTCATTCGTCGATTCCGCCGTCAGCGACTGGCTGACCATGGCCTTGCCGGCGAGTTCGGGGTGCGCGCGGATCAGCGTCAGTTGCGCTTCACGACCGGCGTCGTGAACGATGCGCGCCATCACGTGTTTCAGGTGCGCCAGCGACCGGAAGGGTCGCTGCGCGAGCGCGGCTTCGGCAATCCAGGGCGAGTGTTCGTACAGGCCGTCCAGCAGGGCCGCGGCCTCTGCCGCAGGCGCCACGTTGAGATGTTCAAGTGTCAGGGCCATGGCTATTCTTTGAAAGGGTGGACGTGTTGCCAGTGCCGGGCAATGTCGATGCGGCGGCAGATCCACACACGATCATGCTGCTGGATGTGGTCGAGAAATTTCTGCAGCGCGACGATGCGCCCCGGCCGTCCGAGCAGCCGGCAGTGCATGCCGATGCTGAGCATCTTCGGCGCGTTCATGCCGTTCGGGTCACCCTCGGCATACAGGGCATCAAAACTGTCGCGCAGGTAGGTGAAAAAATCATCGGCCTGCGAAAAACCCTGGGGCAGGGCGAAACGCATGTCGTTCGTGTCCAGCGTGTACGGCACCACCAGCCGCGGGACTTGTACGCCGTCCGTCCGCTCCACCGTCATCCAGAAGGGCAGGTCGTCGCCGTAATAGTCGCTGTCGTAGTCGAGCGCACCGTCGTCGGCGACCAGGCGGCGTGTGCGTGGGCTGTCGCGGCCGGTGTACCAGCCCAGCGGGCGCTGGCCGGTCATCTGCGTGATGATGTCCAGGCCCAGGCGCATGTGTTCGCGCTCGGTGGCTTCGTCCACCGTCTGATAGTTGATCCAGCGCAGGCCGTGGCAGGCGATCTCGTGGCCGAGTTCCATAAAGGCTGCCGTCAGCTCCGGGTGCCGCTGCAATGCCATGCTGACGCCGAACACGGTCAGCGGCAGCTTGCGCTTTTCAAACTCGCGCAGGATGCGCCAGACACCGACGCGCGAGCCGTATTCGTAAATGCCTTCCATGCTCAGGTGGCGCTCGGGGTAACTCGGCGGGTTGAACATCTCCGACAGAAACTGCTCCGAGCCTGCGTCGCCGTGCAGCACCGAGTTTTCGCCGCCTTCCTCGTAATTCAGCACAAACTGCACGGCGATGCGCGCTTGATTCGGCCACTGGGCATGCGGCGGCGTGCGGCCGTAACCGACCAGGTCGCGCGGGTAAGACGTTGCCCCCACGCTTGTCGCTTCGCGTACTACGCTGCCCCCCGGGGGGGCGAATTTTCCTTGGGGCGGCCCGGCGGAAAATTGTGCTGTGTTTCCGGCAGAAGTGGTCATGAGAGTGCCATGGAAATATCGTTGCTCGGGACCTTGCGGTCGAAGGTCAGGCTCTGCTCGACATGCAGCAGGTGGTCGTCCATCAGGCGCACGGCGAGTTCTTCGTCTTTGGCAGCCAGGGCCTTGACGATCTCGGCATGTTCTTCGCTCGAGTGTTCAGCCGCGCTGGCGCTCTGGTACATCAGGGTGATCAGGGCGCAGCGCGACACCAGCTCGCCCAGCATTTGCGCCAGCACCTCGTTGCCCATCAGTTCGGCCATGCGCACGTGGAAGTCGCCGAGCAGCTCGGTGCGGCCGGCCACGTCGTTGCTGGCCACGGCAGCTTTTTCCTGCGCCACGTGTTCGCGCAGCGCGCGGATTTTCGCCGGCGTGGCCTCACGCACAAAAGCGCGTGTCATTTCGGCTTCCAGCATGCGGCGCACCGCAAACACCTGACGCGCTTCGTTGACCGCCGGCGCCGCGACAAAGGCACCGCGTGCGGGCTCCAGCCGGATCAGCCGGTTTTGCGAAAGCTGGAACAGCGCCTGCCGCACCAGCGTGCGTGACACACCGAAATGGTCGGCCAGCTTTTGTTCTGCCAGCTTGGTGCCCGGGTGCAGCCGGTGATCGACGATGGCGCGGGTCAGCGCCTCGACGATGGAACTGGTGGTGGAGGTTTCCATCGCCCGATGATAGCCGAAAGCCTGCAAAATTGTATACACTTCTGTTTACCAACCATCACGGGGAAACATCATGGGCCTGAGCACACACGTCCTGGACACCATGCACGGCACGCCGGCGGCCGGCATGGCCGTTGAGCTGTACACCACCAGCAGCGGGCAGGCGACACTGGTCAAGTCCTTTGTGCTGAACACGGACGGCCGCAACCCGGATGGCCTGCTGTATGACAACAGCAGCCTGCAGCGCGGCACCTACCGGCTGGTGTTCGATGTCGCAGCCTACTTTGCCGCCCGCGGCGTGAAGTTGCCGGAGCCGAACTTCCTCAACAAGGTGAGCCTGGACTTCGGCGTCGCCGACACCAGCCAGCACTACCATGTGCCGCTGCTGGTCAGCCCGTGGAGTTATTCGACGTATCGCGGGTCTTGAACTGCGCAGTGTGGGGTGAAGTGGGCAGGTTTTTACTTAAACGGGCCCGCAGGTTCGGCTCCACTGGTCCGCAGACGCAGAGCCCCGTCAGGAGCTACGTGAAGCGTAGAAAACGCGTCGGCCTTAAGTTTGGCGATGATATAGACGGCGTACCGAAGTCAGGCTGGGGGCGTAATAATGAACGCGTATCAGACCACGGGAGGAAAATTTGAAAAAACTCAATCTGTTTGACATGTACAACTTCGGGAAAAATATTTCGGCCATTAGCCAGATACCCGAAGAAAGCAAAGTCAATGCGTCGCTTTTTACTCTATGGTCGGCTCGTGAGAGCTTAAAAGAGATGACAAAAGTGGATTCGCCGCTAATGAATTCGTCCGTCCGTGCGGCGAAGGACGTAATGAGCGCCATTACGGCAATCATCCCAGAAGATGTCTCTGCTGCACTGGCTATTGACTCAGAGACCTTGCTTGATTGGCGATTGAATACTCTTAAGCACAAGGTTGGCACTTTCGAAACGATTATGAACGGCGATATGCCCGACATTGCTTCATATATCGTTTCGCAAAAAGGCATCTATAGAACAGATGACTTAATCGCTCACGCGGAAAATCATTTGTCCGCTGCATCTAAGGCTGCCTTGCCAAACCAAGCGTGTGAAGATTTGCGAGAAGCTGGCAGGTGTTTGGCATATGAAGTGCCCACTGCATGCGCTTTCCATTTGTGGCGGACAGTTGAAAGTGTTATGGCCTATTACTACGTGAAGCTAAGCGGCGTCACTTTCGAGGACGCTGGTGTTCAAAGGAACTGGGGGGCATACATTCCGGCTTTAACTGCGGTGGGAGCTCCAGTAAAAATTACTGCGTTTCTCAGTCACATCAAGGATGAGTATCGAAATCCCCAGACGCATCCCGATGAGCCGGTGCCTATCGAGGAGGCTCAAAGACTGTTTAGTACCGCAATAAGTTCGGTGGAGCAAATGATGCTCGAAGCCGCGAAGGTCACAGTAGTTACTCCGCCCCCAGTGAAAAAGCTTAAACCCGCTGCTATGGCCGCTATCGCTTCTCCGACCACTGGTTAGTGGGCGCAACTGCCACAAGTAGATTTCATTGCATGGCGAACAGAGAACTATGGCTATTCCAGATGACAGTGAGGACGCCGCCTTAGTTGCCATTAAGGCGGCGCTAGCTAGTACTTCTGTCTCTACCAAGAGAAAAGTGGTGGAGAAGTTCGTATTGGCAGCGCTCAGCAGCATCCCTTGGGTGGGCGGCTTTATCAGTGCCGCTGCGAGCCTCAAAGTGGATCAAAGAAACAGTGATAAGGACAACCTGCAAACGAGGTGGCTAGAAGAACACTCAAAGAAGATGCAGACACTAGTCGGCGAACTCTCGGGCGTGGCCAACAGGCTCGACAGCCTCGGAGCAAGTGTTGATGAACGTCTAGAAAGCGAGGAGTATTTGAGTCTGGTGCGCTCGGCGTTTCGCGCCTGGGACAAAGCGGAAACCGGCGATAAGAGGCGGTACGTGGCCAACCTCATAACAAATTCCGCAGGCACCAGGCTCTGTCCTGACGATGTCGTCAGACTGTTCATAGACTGGCTTGACACGTACCACGAATCGCACTTCGCGGTGATACGAACGATATACAGCAATCCCGGGGCGACCAGGTATGAAATATGGGAGTTTCTCTACGGCGCGCCAATTAGAGAAGACTCGGCTGATGCAGATTTATATAAACTGCTCATTCGAGACCTAAGCACTGGCGGAGTTATTAGACAGGAGCGAGAAACAACCCCCGATGGAAGGTTTTTGAGAAGAAAGCCGGTTAGAAACAGAAAATTGTCTGCAGGAACAATGGAATCTGCATTCGAGGATTCGAAGCCCTATGTTCTCACCGAACTAGGAAAACAGTTTGTGCACTACACCATGAACGAGGTCGTAGCACGCGTGGCCTGAACGACCGGACCGCAATGACGGTAAGAAATTAAGCAGAACCGAAGACTCCTGTTCCAGGATAGTCAAAAGATCAAGGAAGAGTCGGTAGTCGTGTGCTATTCAATCGACGAATCAAATGACGCATAGGCAGTCTGGTCCGGCATGTTGTCCCAGATAGGGTGAAGCGGACCAGCCGCGATAGCTAGCGAGAAGGCATCCTTCGACACGCTCAGGACGAACGGAATATCGCGAACGCGGGGCCTTAATTCTGCCCCTCCGTCAGCGTATCCAGCTGAAACTTCCCGCTTTTGTGCCACAACCAAGTGTCGGTATAAACCACCCTGCCCATGCGCACGGGCGCCGGAAACGGCGAGGCGGCCTTGATGGTGCGCTCGATTTCGGCGACCACTTCGGGTGCATGGCGCGGTGCGCGCATCCAGTCGAGTTTGGTGACGATGCCGGCCTGGTTGATCTCGACATTGATCACGCCCACGGCATACAGCAAGGGCGGCATTTTGCCTTTGTAAATGCGGTCGGCGTTCAGGCCGTAAAGATGGGTGGCGCCGCTTTCGCGGTAGGCGCGGGGTGTCGGGGCGGCTGAAGCCCGGGCCGATCCGCTGGGGCCTGGCACCGGGCCGATGACCGGACTGGGCGTGGGCTCGGGCCGGGCGACGGGGGCGGCCGGTTCGGGCGCGGTCTTGCAGGCTGAAACGATGGCGGCAACACCGGCGGAAACCAGGGCCAGCAGCCAGAATCGGCGGGGAGTGGGCTCAGACATACGTATCCTTGTGGTTCGCTGACGGTCGGCTGCTATGGTGCAGTCTGACCGGGACGGGCGCCGGGGAAAACCGTTGTGCCCGGCTGGATTATGCGTTCTGCGCGTTGGTGGCCAAGGCCGAGTATCTGGGGGTTTATACCGTGAGTCAGCTCAAGGATTTGTTTTTGACCCGTTTGGCGCAGGAGCCCGCCGTGCTGGTGGAAGTGACGGCAACCAGCGGGTCGGTGCCGCGTGAAGCGGGCACCTGGATGGCAGTGTTTGCCGAAGGCGTGGTGGGCACCATAGGCGGCGGCCACCTGGAGCATCAGGCGATGGCGGCGGCCCGTGCGCAGTTGCGGGACGGGCCGGCTGAGACCACGAGCCGCTTTGTGCTCGGGCCCTCGTTGGGTCAGTGCTGCGGCGGTGTCATGAACTTGCGTTTTGCATCGCTTGGTCCTGCCGATGTAGCAGAACTGCGACAGTGTCTGCCGCTTCACTTGCAGCCACTCGCCTTGTTCGGTGGCGGCCACGTCGGCCACGCGCTGGTGCAGGTGCTGGCGCGCCTGCCCTTTGCGGTGACGTGGATAGACAGCCGCGACGGCATCTTTCCGGCGGAAGTGCCACCGACCGTGAAGGCTGAACATTCCGAGCCGGTGCAGGGCGCAGTGCGCGGCCTGGCGCCGCAATCGCGTGTGCTGATCATGAGTTTCAGCCACGCCGAAGACCTGGACATCGTGGCCGAGTGCCTGAAACGCCAGCGCGAAAAAAATGACCTGCCTTTTATCGGCCTGATTGGCAGCAAAACCAAATGGGCGACCTTTCGTCACAGGCTGCTGGCGCGCGGCTTCAGCGAGGACGAGCTGACGCAGGTCACCTGCCCCATTGGCTTGCCGGGCATCAGCGGCAAGGAGCCCGAGGTGATTGCCGTGGCGGTGGCGGCACAGTTGTTGCTGATGGACTCGGCACGGAAGCAGTGAACCAGGTCTGAGCTTTTGCATCGGGACTTCAAGTTGTATACACTTTCGTGGACAGGTCGCAGCGGAGCCGTTTGTGTTCGCGGCCGGATTTCTGCTCAGAGCGCCCGCAGTGGTGAGCAGGTTTGAAAGTTGAGCATGGAAAGTTATTACCTCGACTGGGCCAACCTGCTGCTGCGCTGGGTCCACGTCATCACCGCGATTGCCTGGGTCGGTTCTTCCTTCTACTTTGTTTTTCTCGACTCCAGCCTGACGCCGCCCGTCGATGAAGACCTCAAGAAGCAGGGCGTCAGCGGCGAACTCTGGGCGGTGCACGGCGGCGGTTTTTACCATCCGGTCAAATTTGCGGTCAAGCCGCCGCAACTGCCGGGCCACCTGCACTGGTTTTACTGGGAAAGCTACAGCACCTGGCTGTCGGGTTTTGCGCTGTTCACGGTGTCTTACCTGTGGAATGCCGGCACCTACCTGATCGACAAGTCGCTGATGAACTGGTCGCCGGGCGCGGCCATCGGGGTGGCGCTGTCGTTTTTTGTGGTGTTCTGGATGTTGTACGACGGCATCTGCCAGGTTTTCGGCAAACGAAAAAATGGCGACGCGATGGTTGGCGCGCTGCTGCTGGTGCTGGTCTGCGTGGCGTCCTGGCTGGCCTGCCACTGGTTTGCCGGGCGCGCGGCGTTTTTGCTGGTGGGCGCGATGATCGCCACCACCATGAGTGCCAATGTGTTGTTCTGGATCATCCCGGGCCAGCGCAAGGTGATCGCCAGCATCAAGGCCGGCGAGCCGGTGGACCCGGTGCACGGCCAGCGCGGCAAGCAGCGCAGCGTGCACAACACCTACTTCACGCTGCCGGTGCTGTTCGCCATGCTCAGCAACCACTACAGCTTCACCTGGAGCCACCCGCAGAACTGGCTGGTGTTGATCCTCATGATGCTGGCCGGCGCCCTGATCCGGCAGTTTTTCGTGATGCGCCACGGCTACAAGCTGGGCCGCAACGGCAATCCCTTGCCTTATGCGCTGGTGGGGGGGGTGCTGATCCTTGGCGTGATGGCCTGGCTGAAGCCGCCAGCGGCACCCGCCGCGCCTCCGGTTGCTATGAATTCAGTAGCTGGACACGCAGGACTGGCGGGGGCTACAGGCCAAAATGACTATGCATCCGTACAAAAAGTGCTGGAACAGCGCTGCTACCAGTGCCACGGTGCCCAGCTGCAGATGAAAAACATCCGGCTGGACTCGCCGGCGCTGCTCAGCCAGCACGCCCAGGCGGTGTACCAGCAGGCGGTGGTCAGCAAAACCATGCCGATGAACAACGCCACCGGCATGCTTGATGCCGAGCGGGCCTTGATCCGCCGCTGGTTTGAAGGGGGCGCACCAATACCCCCCATACCCCCAACTCCCTGAAGGCCGGGACTGCCCCGATCCGGGGCCGGCCCCGGGGCGCATGCTGCGGCCACAGTGGCATGTCCACTGAATGCCTAAGTTCTCCGTAATACCGCGTATCGACGCCACCTGCGCGGTATGTTTCAATGCGTAACCGCAGCAATACCTGCTGTGGGCCGCCAGGCACTCGCTACAGTGCCCGGGTCGTTGATACCGAGGAGACAAAACCATGATGTCCATTCCCCTGCTGGTTCGCGCGTTCATCATCACCGGCCTGGCCGCCGCCTCGATGGCTGCGGGCGCCGCCCAGATTGTTGTCGGGCAGGTTGCACCGCTTTCCGGGCTGGAGGGCACGCAGGCCCGGGCCTATTCCATCGGCATCCAGCTGGCGCTGAACAAGGCCAACAAGGGCGGCGGCGTCAACGGCCATACCTTCAGCCTGGTGCGCAAGGACGACGGCGGCCGCCCCGCAGACAACATGAGCGCCACCAAGGCGCTGCTCGGCGAAAGCCGGCCGCTGGTGCTGGCCGGCTATTTCGGCGACCGCAGTGTCAGCGAACTGGTGAACTCGAAATTGCTTGAAACTGAAAACATCGCGCTGGTCGGCTACCGCGTCAACGAGATACGCGAGTCAGCGCCGCTGGTCTACAGCGTGCGTGCCAACCTTCGCGACGAAATCAACAAGATCACCGAGCATCTGGTCACCGTCGGTGTGACCCGCCTCGGCCTGTTTTATCCCGATGGTGAGGGCGCCAGCACCTTGCTGGCGACCATGGAAGAAGTGACCAAAGCGCGCGGTGCCAAGCTGACGGCCAAGGCGACCTATGCGCAGGGGACCAACAAGGTCCCCAATACTGTGGTGGACACCTTCATCAACGCCGCACCCCAGGCCATCATCATCGTGGCCAGCGGCGCTGCCGCCGGTGCCTTTATTGAGAAGTACCGCCTGGACGGCGGCACGGCGCAGTTGTTTGCCCATTCGGGCACGGACAT
>CAMLDT010000082.1 GCA_946479075.1 uncultured Polaromonas sp. | reverse complement strand
CCACATCGGCCACATCATGGAATACATCCAGGCCGACATCTGGGTGCGCTTCCAGAGGATGCAGGGCCATGACGTGAACTTTGTCGGCGCCGACGACACCCATGGCGCACCCATCATGATCGCCGCCGAAAAGGCCGGCAAGACGCCGCAGCAGTTCGTGGCCGACATCGCGGCCGGGCGCAAGCCTTACCTGGACGGCTTTCACATCAGCTTCGACAACTGGAGCTCGACCGATTCGCCGGAAAACCATGCGCTGGCGCAGCAGATCTATCGCGACCTGCGCGACAACCCCCAGGGCTCGCTGATCGAAACCAAAACCATCGACCAGTTTTTCGATCCCGAGAAGAACATGTTCTTGCCGGACCGCTTCATCAAGGGCCAGTGCCCGAAATGCGGCGCCAAGGACCAGTACGGCGACAACTGCGAGGTCTGCGGCGCGGTGTACGCGCCGACCGACCTGATCAACCCCTACTCGGCGTTGTCCGGCGCGACGCCGGTCCTCAAGAGTTCCGAGCACTTTTTCTTCAAGCTGTCCGACCCGCGCTGCGTGGAATTTCTGCAGCAATGGACGCAGGACGGCCGGCTGCAACCGGAAGTCGCCAACAAGGTCAGGGAGTGGTTCAGTGTTCGCGAGAACCCGGACGGCACCCAAAGCGAAGGCCTGGGCGACTGGGACATCAGCCGTGACGCGCCCTACTTCGGCATCGAGATTCCCGACGCGCCCGGAAAATACTTTTATGTCTGGCTGGACGCACCCGTCGGTTATCTGGCGTCCCTGAAAAACCTGCTCGACCGGCGCGGCGAAGACTACGCCACCTACATGGCAGACCCGGCGCTGGAGCAGATCCACTTCATCGGCAAGGACATCGTCACCTTCCACACCCTGTTTTGGCCGGCCATGCTGAAGTTCAGCGACCGCAAGACGCCTGACAAGGTGTTTGTGCACGGCTTTCTCACCGTCAACAACGGTGAAAAGATGAGCAAAAGCCGCGGTACGGGCCTGGACCCGCTCAAGTATTTGAGCCTGGGCATGAACCCGGAATGGCTGCGGTATTACCTGGCGGCCAAGCTCAATGCGAAGAACGAGGATATCGACTTTAACGCCGATGACTTCATGGCGCGGGTCAACAGCGATCTGGTCGGCAAGTACATCAACATTGCCAGCAGGGCGGCGGGTTTCATTGCGAAACGATTCGACGGGAAAATAGGTCTAATAAAAGGCGATTCCAAGCATTTGCTGGAAACGCTTATTAGCGAAGCCTCGAACATTGGCGATTTGTATGACGCTAGAGAATTTGCAAAAGCCTCCAAAGAAATCATGTTCTTGGCTGATCAAATTAATGCGTATGTGGATACAAACAAGCCTTGGGACTTGGCAAAACAACCTGATCAACGCGAAAAGTTACACGAGGTCTGCTCTACCTGCGTTGAAGCATTTCGCCTACTCACTATCTACCTGAAACCAGTATTGCCAGCTCTAGCAATAGATGTAGAAGCGTTTCTGCGGACAGAGCCGCTTCAATGGACGGATCAGTTCAAATCACTCCGCCCTGGCCACCTGATTGGCGACTACAAACACCTGATGCAACGCGTGGACATCAAACAACTTGATGCACTGTTTGAGCCTCCAGCCCCCGTGGAACAAGGGCAAGCAGCTACTGATTCGATAGCAGAAGCGGCCCTGCCGGGCGGCGAAGCCATTGCTCCCACCATCACCATCGACGACTTCAGCAAGATCGATCTGCGCATCGCAAAAATCGTCAACTGCGAAACCGTGGAAGGTTCGACCAAGCTGCTGCGCCTGACGCTGGATGTGGGCGAAGGAAAAACGCGCAATGTGTTCAGCGGCATCGCCTCGGCCTACCAGCCCGCAGACCTGATCGGCAAACACACGGTGATGGTCGCCAACCTGGCGCCGCGCAAGATGAAGTTCGGCGTCAGCGAAGGCATGGTGCTGGCCGCCAGCCACGCCGACGACAAGTCACAACCCGGCATTTATGTGCTGGAGCCGGTGGCCGGCGCCCAGCCGGGCATGCGGGTTCGTTAAGCCGGGCTGTTCGCCGGCGCTTCTGGCAAAGGCATGTTGCGCACAAAGCGCAAGGGCTTGCGCGGGTTGTCGGTGATTTCGTCGAGCAGATCGCCCAGGCGCTGCAGCAATGCGTCCCCGCCATCGCCCGCCAGGCCCAGCCGGGTGCAATCGGCGCAGGCCACATGCAGTTGCAGCAGCAGATCGGCCGGCAACTTGCGGCCAGGACGCAAACCCGCCGCAATAATGTGCTGGGCCACCTCGTTGACGTCCATTTCGTTGGCGCGGCCCTCCATCAGTAACACAAAATCCCCGTCGTCCAGGCGTCCCACGGTGTCACTGACCTGGGCCGGCAGGGCCACGCAGGCGCCGGCACGAACCAGCGCCGCCTGCGCCATCGCCGCACCATAAGCCGCCCGCAACTGCGGCCCGTTGACCAGGCGCACCAGGATCACTGCGCCCTGCTGCGGATCGCGCTGATGCCGCTGCAGCAGGTGTTCCAGCCGCTCGGTCAGCAGCCGCTGGCTGGCAACCCCGGTCAGGGGGTCCACCCGCGACAGCGCGTCCAGCCGCACCTGGCTGTCGCGCCGCTCCCGGCTGCGAAAGTACAGCGCCACCAGCAGCATCGGGATCTCCAGCGCCGCACCGATCTGTGCGCCGAACTGGGTGTAGAAATTGATCGGAACCAGGTTCAGGTTGCGCAGGATGGGAAACATGGACCCGATGGCCAGGCACAAAAACCCGGCCAGTGACCACAGGCCCGCCGCCGGCCGGCGAAAGGCAAACCAGGCCAGGCAGCCGAGCAGCACAGGCGTCAGGTACAGGTAGGCGAAGTTCGAAATGTAAAACAGCGTCTCGCGGCCCAGCAGCAGGAAACCGAGCGTCACCGACAGCGAGAGCAGCATCACGCTCAACAGCAAGCCGCTGGCCAGCCGGTGGCCGCGTTCGACCACCAGGCGATGCACCAGCAAGGCAGCCCAGCCGGCCGAAAACATCGGCACCGCCACCGCCGCCATGTCGTTCCACCAGGCGTTGCCGGGCCACAGGTATTCGCCCGCCAGGCCGGTGAGTGACATCTGCCCGACGCCGAGGATCAGCACATAAGCGGCGTAGACCAGGTGAATCGGGTCACGCCAGTTGTAGGCGTTAAAACAGCTCAGGATGATCACCAGCACGACAAAGCCGAGGTAACCGCCGAGCACCATGTGCAGGGTGCTGCTTTGCCGGTCGAAGCTGGCGCGGTCCCAGAGTTGCCAGTAGATGCCGACCGGGCTGCCGTGCCGCACCGCCAGGTACACCGGGCGCGGATCGGTGTCGGAAATCTCCAGTGCAAAGGCCGGGTGCAGGTAGGGCATGGGCCACTGCGCCACCGGCAGCCTGTCGCCGGAAGCCTGGACTTTCCACTGCGCGTCAGGGGCCGGCTGGTATAGCACCACGCTGTCCATGCCCGGATGCACGATGGTCAGCACGGCATCCAGGGGCGCCGACACGCCGGGCAGGCTGATACGCAGCCAGGCGGTGCGTTCGCCGCCCAGCGGCAGCGCGCTGCCGCCCACCACGGGCTGCGATTCGCCCTTGTCAAAGCGCTGCCGGATCTGTTCGAAGGACTGCTCGCCGGAGGCGTCCATCACCACCTCGGCCGGGTATTGCAGCCCGCGCAGCGCCGTCGGGGGCGGGCTCGCCGGCGCCTGGGCCAGGGCCGCCAGGCTGAGCGCGAGCGCGGCGCAGGCAAGCAGAAAGGGTTTCAAGCCGGTCGTTGTCATGAGGGCAGACGGCATTGCGGCACCGTGTCTGCCCATTATGGCGGCGAAGCCTCCCGCCGTCTCAGGCGACGAAACGCAGGGCCTTGCCGGGGCGGGCTGCAAGTTCGCTGACCGCGGCCTCCAGCGTCTGCAGCAGCGCCGCCACGCCCTGGGCCTGGAAAGGTTTGGCCGCCACGGCCACCTTCAGTTGCAGCACCGTGCCCGGCGGCAGGATGTCGCTGGGCGCCAGGCCACGCGCGATCAGCCGCTGGCCGATCTCGGACACCTGGTCGCGCGTGAAATGGCCTTCAAGAATCACGACAAAGTCGCCATCGCGGTGGCGCGCCACCGTGTCGCCTTCGCGAATCACGTGGGTGATGCAGGCGCCGGCATGCACCAGCGCGGTCTGCGCCACCTGCAGGCCGTAGTCGGCGCGGATCTCCTGGATGTTGCCGATACGCACGCGAAGCACCACCCCTGTCTCCGGGTCGCGCTGCTGGTGGTGCAGCAGGTGTTCGAGCCGGTCCAGCATCACGCGGTGGTTGGCTGCGCCGGTCAGTGGATCGACGCGGGACAGGGCGCCCACCCGCACCTGGTTGTCGCGCCGCTCACGGCTGCGCAGGTAGAGGGCGATCAGCAGCAGCGGAATCTCGACGGCCACACCGATCTGCGCGCCGTACTGCGTCCAGAAGGACATCGGGATCAGCTGCATGTTGCGCAGCACCGGGAAAAATGATCCGGCCAGCACGGCCAGCACACCCGCAAGAATCCACAGGCCCACGCGTGGGATGCGCCAGGCGTACCACAGCGCCACGCCGAGATAGATGACAAAGCTGCCGATGTAATACGGGCCGGTGATGGCGAAAAACGGGTCCCGCCCGAAAAAGACGAAACCCAGCGCCAGCACGCCACCCGCTGCCGCCATGGCGAGCATCAGGTGGGTGGCCCAGCGCTCGCCCCGCTCCACCACCAGCTCGCGCATGAACAGGTGGCCCAGCGCCGCACCGGTGATCGGCAGGACGTTGGACGCCGCGTCATTCCACCAGGCATTGTTCGGCCAGAAATACTCGCCGGCCAGGCCGGTCAGGGACAACTGGCCGACCGCAATGACGGCGACATAGGACGCATACCAGGAATGGATGGAGTCGCGCCAGGTCCAGGCGTTGACCGTGCACAGCACAATCACCAGCGCCACCAGCCCCATGTAGGCGCCCAGCAGCAAATGCCAATGTTTGCTGGACTCCTGAAAATCACGGGTGTTCCAGACCGTCCAGCGCACGTTGATGGGGTGGCTGTGCTGCACCCGCAGGTAGGTGGGGCGCAGTTCGCCGGGCTGTTGCACAAACTCGAACACCGGATGCAGGTAACGCAGCGGCCACCGCGCCACCATGATCGAGTCGCCGGAGTACTCGACATTCCAGTTGCCGCTGTCGCCCGGACGATAAAACTCGACCCGGTTCATGCCGGGATGCGGCACCGCCAGCACCCGCGAGGTGGGCACGCTGACCGGGGGCAAGGCCAGCTGGTACCACATGGCCGCCGGCCCGCCCGTCGGCATGATGCGGTCGGGCTCGGCCGGCATGGCCTCGCCCCGCGCGAAGCGGTTGCCTATCTCGTCGAGCGTCTGCGCCCCGGAAGCATCGATCAGCACCAGGCCAGTGCCGTGCGGGCCGAGCCACTGCTCGACACCGAACGCGGCAGCTTGCGGCGCAGCCCATGGCGCGGCCAGCGCCAGCAATATCACCAGCAGCCCACGCGCTGCCCGGGCTCTGGCCAGCCAGCGGGCGATGTCAAGGCTGGGCGGGAGGGGAAACAACCGGAGGGAGACAGGCAACATGAACGGTGGGAGCGGCGGCATGGGACGGCCGGGACAGTTTCTGGAAATCGGGCCGGTGCAGCCAGGCCATCCCGGACTTTACCAAGCTGCTTGCCGGCTGACCATCCTACAGATGCAGGATGGGACGGCCGCGGGGACCGGGCCCTTGCCGGCGCCGGATTCCGACGGCGGCGGTGCGCGGCAGCGGCTCACTGAAAAAGCGCTATTCGCTACAAAATCAGTAGCTGGCAGCGTACGCCAGCAAAGGGCTGGAGGCTGATTTGGCTAAAATTTTCGGCGCACTCAGGTGACGTTGCCGTTGACGCCGGGCTGGCTGTCATCGGGCACCGAGCCGGTGCGCAGCACCTTCAGGTCGCTGTCAAACTCCACCCGAAAAATCCGCGGCGTGTTGGGCCCGTCGCTGTAACGCCATTCGTAATGCGTTTCGCGCTTGAGCGCCAGCGGCGTGATTTTCATGGGCTTGCCCAGCATCTTGCGGACCTGCTCCATGGGCATGCCGGGCAGCACCTGGGCAAAGTTCTGTGGGGTGAGCACCTGGCGCAGGGCGCTCATCTTTCCATCGGCGCCAATCGTGATCATGTAGTTGACCTGGCCCTGGGGCTGGCGGTTGTATTCAAAGGTGCGGGCGCCGGGCTGGGCCGCCGCACCGGGAAACGGGTTGCCCGCCAGGTCGGCGGCGCTCCAGATCTTCTCGGGCTCACCGAACTTCGCGCGCACGTCGGCCTCGGTGGCCACGCCCTCTTCCAGTTCCGCAATGCGCTGGGGGTCGCAGCCCACCAGGCCCAGCAGGGCCGACAACAGTCCCATGATGACCAGCCACCTTCCGCAGATCGGGGCCGCCCGCCAGCCTTTGTCTCTGACGGCACAAAAAGCCAGATGCATCGCAGTCCCCGGTAAAATCAGCCAACTTCAGCTTCAGGCAGTTTACCCATGTCCCTCTTCGCCCGGCCGCACTACACCTCCGAGGTCACCAGTTTCATCGAGGAACTCAAGGCCAAAAAACCCACGCTGGAAGCCGAGCAGCGCCAGGGCCGTGCCATCTGGTGGGACAAAAAACTGGACCTGTCCGAGCAGGCCGACTACCAGGACGCCGCCGTGCCGCAGCAGCCCTATGTTTACGGCACCAGCGGCCACCCGAACAGCAAGTAAGTTCACATGACTGGTCAAAAAGGCCTGCAGCCCTTTGCTGGCGTGCGCAAGCAGCTATCTCTTTCATAGCAAACAGGCTTGGCCGGACCTCCCATGACAACGATCACCGAACTGCCGCCCTCCCCTTCCGGGTCTGACCAGCCCGAAGGTGTGCTGGCGCTGGCCGGCATGCCCGGCGTGATCGACCAGGTGGCGCTGGCCCGGCTGTATGGCGAGCCGCTGTTTGCCATGCCGCAGGATTTGTACATCCCGCCGGACGCGCTGCAGGTTTTTCTGGAGGCCTTCGAGGGGCCGCTGGACTTGCTGCTCTACCTGATCCGCAAGCAGAATTTCAATATTCTCGACATCCCGATGGCCGCGGTCACGCGCCAGTACCTGGTGTATGTCGACGAGATCCGCAGCACCAACCTCGAACTCGCCGCCGAATACCTGCTGATGGCGGCGATGCTGATCGAGATCAAGTCGCGCATGTTGCTGCCGCCCAAAAAGGCCGCCGACGGCCAGGAGCCGGAAGACCCGCGCGCCGAGCTGGTCCGCCGCCTGCTGGAGTACGAACAGATCAAACTGGCCGCGCACCAGCTCAACGACATGCCGCAGTACGGCCGCGACTTCCTGCGTGCGCAGGTGTATGTGGAGCAGGCGCTGCAGCCGCGCTTCCCGGATGTCACCGTGGTCGATCTGCAGGAAGCCTGGCGCGACATCGTCAAGCGCGCCAAGCTGGTCCAGCACCACGTGATCAGCCGCGAGGAACTCTCGGTGCGCGAACACATGAGCATCGTGCTGCGCAAGCTGCAGGGCCAGAAGTTCGTGGAATTCGAACACCTGTTCGAGCCGTCCCGCGGCATGCCGGTGCTGGTGGTGACTTTCATCGCCCTGCTGGAGCTGTCCAAGGAAGGCCTGATCGACGTGACCCAGGCCGAGGCGTACGCGCCGATCTACGTGCGGCTGGCGTACACCCCCGCATAGCCGGGTATTACAATGAACGTTGCTCCGGGGTGCTCCCGGCCATGTTGGCCGGCAGCTGAGATGGCCCACCCAAACCCGTGAACTTGACTCGGTTCGTACCGACGTAAGAAGAGCTGGCTGCCGCCTCCGGGCCCCAGTCGCCGACCGACACCACCGCGCTGGTGCTGGCCACATCTTCGGAGCATGTTGTGCCTGTGTGCACAGGAAGGATGCCCCGATGACCGCTCCCTCTTTTTTCACCCGCCACGGCCCGATGCCGCGGCCTTGATCCACCGTTGGCCATGAACATCGGTATCGCGGGCGCCGGCCTACTGGGGCGGCTGCTGGCCTTCGAGCTGGCGCGCCGCGGCCATTCGGTCCAGGTGTTTGACCCGGCGCTTGGCCCGCAAGCGCCGGCCGCCGGCGTGTATGCCGCGGGCTGGACCGCCGCCGGCATGCTCAGCCCGACGGCCGAACTGGAGTCGGCCGATGACCATGTTTTTGCGCTGGGCCTGCGCTCGCTCGAACTGTGGCCGGCCATCGTGGCTGCGCTGGGCCAGCCGGTCGAATTGCACCAGCGCGGCAGCCTGTTGCTGGCGCACCGCGGCGATGAAGGCGCAGCCCGCCGAGTGGTGGACCTGCTGGCCCACAAGGCGCCAGCCGGGCATGCGCCGCAAGCCCTCGACACCCCTGCCCTGCGCGAACTGGAACCCGCTGTGCACGGTGCGGTCCACGCCTGGTTGCTGCCGCACGAAGGCCAGATCCACAGCGTGCAGGCCATGGCCGCACTGGCCCAGGCGGCTGCGGCGGCCGGTGCGCGTTTCCACTGGGGCGCCACGGTACGCCGGCTGCAGGCCGGTGAAATCTACCTGGCGCAAGACGTCAAAAAATTCGACTGCGTGTTCGACGTGCGCGGCACCGGCGCACGCCCCGCCCCTCAGGAACGCGCGCCGGGCGACGGCTTCACGCCGGACGTGCGGGGCGTGCGCGGCGAGATCATTTGGCTGCATGCGCCGGGGGTTCAATTACATCGCCCGCTTCGCCTGCTGCATCCGCGCCACCGCGTGTACCTGGTGCCGCGCACGGGCGATCGCATCGTGGTGGGCGCCAGCGAGATCGAAAGCGAGGACCGTTCGCCCATCTCGCTGCGCAGCATGGTGGAGCTGCTGGCGGCGGCGCACAGCATCGTTCCCGAACTGGCCGAGGCGCGCGTCGTGCATTCGGAAAGCAACCTGCGCCCCGCCCTGCCCGACAATCTGCCGCGCGTTGAACAGGTGCCGGGCCTGGTGCGCATCAACGGCCTGTTCCGCCACGGCTGGCTGATTGCACCGGCGCTGGTTGAACAAACGCTCAAGGACCTGGCATGACCCCCATCACCATCACTTTCAACGGCGAGCCGCGGCAACTGCCGCCCGGCAGCACGCTGGCCGACGCGCTGGCAGCCAGCGGCCAGCCGGCCGCTTCATTTGCCAGTGCCGTCAACGGCGAATTTGTGGCGCGCGATGCGCGTGCAAACACATTGCTTTCCGACGGCGACGCCGTCTTCACCTTTCAAGCCATCACGGGAGGCTAAGCACGCCATGACGTTTCGCATTGCAGATACAGAACTGAACAGCCGCTTTTTCCTCGGCACCGCCAGCTATCCGTCGCCGCAGGTCCTGCAGGACGCCATTGCTGCCTCGGGCGCCGAAGTGGTGACGGTCGGGCTCAAGCGCCAGATGGCAGCCGGTGGCGCCAGCACGCAAAACGACTTCTACACAATGATCCGGGCCAGCGGCGCCCGCCTCTTGCCCAACACCGCCGGCTGCCGCAGCGCCCGCGAGGCCATCACCCTGTCGCAGATGGCGCGCGAGCTGTTCGGCACGAACTGGATCAAGCTCGAAGTGGTCGGTGACGAACACACGCTGCAGCCCGACCCTTTCGAGCTGATCACCGCGGCGACCGAACTGGCGCGCGACGGCTTCGAGGTCTTCCCTTACTGCACCGACGACCTGGTCAGCTGCCAGCGCCTGCTGGACGCCGGTTGCCGCATCCTCATGCCCTGGGGCGCACCCATTGGTTCGGGCCAGGGGCTGGTCAACCCCCATGCGCTGCGCACGCTGCGCGCGCGCCTGCCCGGTGTGCCGCTGATCGTGGACGCCGGCATCGGCTCACCAGCCGACGCGGTGCAGGCCATGGAACTTGGTTACGACGCCGTGCTGCTCAATTCGGCCGTGGCCCATGCGCGGGACCCGGTGCAGATGGCGCGCGCCTTCAGGCTCGGCATCGAGTCCGGACGGCTGGCGTACGAAGCCGGCATCATGGCCCAGCAGGACATGGCTGTGGCCTCCACGCCGGTGACCGGCCGGCCGTTTGTGCTGTGAGCGCCGCCATGAAGCACACGGTCTGGACCTTCGCCACCCACGCGCAAGAACTACGGCAGGGCTTGCAACAGGCCGGCGGCTCGCCGGGGCCTGCCCTGCTCTGCCTGAGCCGCAGCGAAGCGGCCAGGCTGCTGGGCCTGCCCGCGCTGGACAGCCCTGCGGCCGTCACGCAGGCTGCGGCACGACTGCGCGCCGCGCTGGGCACGGCGGTCGTCATCACCGCGCACGAGGGCGACTACGCCGATACGCCGCAGGCCAGCGGCTGGCTGAGTTCGCCGCCAGAAGCCAGGCCAGACCAGGGCCATCCCGAGGCGGACACCGTCTTTGCGGCCGCTGCCGCGAAAGCACTGGCCCAGGGTTTTGTCGCCATGGAAGCCATCGTCATCGCCAGCATGGCGCGCAACGATGCCTTGCGCCAGCATGCCGGAACAAGGCTGCTGCAGGCGCGTCCGGACTTTGCGCAGCACATCCACAATTTGCCGTTTTTCAGCCTGCCGCAGGCGAGCAGCGTCAGCGGCTTTGCAGCGCTCCGTGACGCCGACCTGGGCCTGTACGCGGTGGTCGACAGCGCGGCCTGGGTAGCGCGCGTTGTCGCAGCCGGCGTGCCCACGGTGCAATTGCGCATCAAGAACGCAGCAGGCGCAGAACACCGCGACTTTGTGCGCGCACAGATCCGCGACAGCATCACCGCCACCACCGCGGCCGGGGCCCAGCTCTTCATCAACGACCACTGGCAACTCGCCATCGAGGAAGGCGCTTACGGCGTGCACCTGGGGCAGGAAGACCTGCACATCGCCGACCTGGCCGCGATCCAGCAGGCCGGCCTGCGGCTGGGCATCAGCACCCACGCCTACTGGGAAGTTTGCCGCGCCTGGGCGCTGCAGCCGAGTTACATCGCCTGCGGACCCATCCACCCGACAAAAGCCAAGGCCATGCCGTGGATTCCCCAGGGCAACGCCAACCTGGCTTACTGGTGCAAGCTCTTGCCCCTGCCCGTGGTCGGCATCGCCGGCATGGACGTGGCCCGAACGGAAGAAGCCGTGCGATGCGGTGCCGCAGGTATCGCCGTCATCAGCGCCATCACGGCAGCCGCCTCGCCGGAGCAAGCGGTACTGGAGCTGCAGCAGGCGGTGCAACGCGGGCGCCGCGCACCGGCCACGCCACCGCCGGCACTGCCGCGGCCCACGCTGGCCTGAGCCCACACCCCCGCATGGCGCCAGCGTTGCACCGGCAGCGCTGTATAGTCGCCGCTTCCAGGTTTCGCCCGCTTCAAGACCGCATGAACATCGTCCACACCATCCCCGACCTGCGCGCTGCACTGGCGCCTTCCCGGCGCCCGGCTTTTGTCGCCACCATGGGCAACCTGCACGATGGTCACATCGCGCTGGTGAACACGGCCAAACCGCTGGGCGATGTGACGGTGGCCAGCATTTTCGTGAACCGCCTGCAGTTCGCACCGCACGAGGACTTCGACAGCTACCCGCGCACCTGGGAGGCCGACTGCGAGCGGCTGCGTACCGCCGGCTGTGACGTGCTGTTTGCGCCACGCGAGACCGATCTCTACCCCGAGCCCCAGACCTACAAGGTGCACCCGCCGGCCGAGCTCGCCGACATTCTCGAAGGCCATTTCCGCCCCGGATTTTTTGTCGGTGTCAGCACCGTGGTGATGAAGCTGTTTTCCGCCGTGTTCGCGGGCAAGCCGTCCGGCTTCGCCATGTTCGGCAAGAAGGACTACCAGCAACTCATGATCGTGCGCCGCATGGTGCGGCAGTTCGCGCTTCCGGTAGAGATCGTGCCGGGTGAGACCCTGCGCGCGGCGGACGGCCTGGCGCTGTCCTCACGCAACGGCTACCTGTCGGCGCAGGAGCGCGGCGAAGCGGTGCAACTGTCGCGTGCACTGCAGGCGCTGGGTCAGGCCGTGAAGGCACAGGGCCCGGCACAACGCGAGGTGCTGGAAGCGCAGGCCTTGCAGGCCCTGGCCGCGCGCGGCTGGCAGCCCGACTACCTGACGGTGCGCCGCCGCAGCGACCTGCTGCCACCCACGGACAGCGACGTGGGCACGCCCTTGGTGGTGCTGGGCGCTGCAAAACTGGGGACCACGCGCCTGATCGACAACCTGGAAATTTGAGGTCATTGCTTGCGGGCATGGGTCCGGCGCATTGGCCAGTCTTTAGGCATCAAATCGGCCTCCAGCCCTTACGGGACGGGCGCAAGCAGCTATCTATTCAGTAGCAACCTGAGTCGGCGGGTTGGCGCCTTGATCGTCCGCCGCATTCCCCTCGCCGGCATCGTCTGCCGCGGCCGTTGAAGGCTTGCGCGCGGCCAGCCCCTGCCAGCCTTTCCACAGCAGCCAGCTGGCGCCGGCCGCCAGCATCCCATAACGGATCGCCGGGCGGCGCACACCTGCCCATGCCAGCGACACCAGCGGGCTCAGCAGCGGCGCGCGTCTGAGCAGGCCCAGGACCAGCGGCAGGCTTCGGCCCACGGCCCAGCCGGGCGTCTTGCTGAACCGCCCGGCCGACTGCCGCAGCGCGTCCAGGCCATCAACCATTTCGGCGCGTTCGGTCGCGGCGCGCAACAGCAGCGCCTGTTTTCTGAGCACGCGCTGGGCCGCCGCATCATGCATGGTCGCCCTTTCCGTCAGTCGCAACGGGCGCGGAGGCGGCCTGCAAAGCCTCGCGGTCGCGCGCGATTTCAGCGAGCGTGGCCTGCATGAAGGGCGGCCGCGTGGCCAGCGTGCGCCGGACGCGCCACACCAGGCCGCCGGCCAGGCCCAGGTAGACGATGGCAAAACCAGCCATGACCGCCACCCGCTGGCCGGCATCCACTGCGAGCACCACGGTGAAGGTCAGCATCAGCACACCCATCAGGCCAAAGACCAGCAAGCCCAGCAGGCTGAGCAGCAGTCCGGCCAGGCGCTGCAGCTCTTCCTCCAGTTCAACGCCGGCCAGTGCCAGCCGCGTGTGCGCCATCGCCAGCGCCGTCAGCGCGAGCTGGCGCAGGGAAGCAAGCAGGCGTGGCGGCGTGCCGCTGTCGGCCGGATTCACGGCGGGGTCTCCTGCCGCTTACTTGCGGTTGACCAGCAACCCGATCAGAAAGCCCGCCGCCACCGCGACGCCGACCGCTTTCCACGGATTGGCGTGCACATACTCGTCGGTGGCCTTGGCGGCCTCCTTGCCCTTGAGCAAGGCCGCTTCCTGCAAACCCGTGAGTTTTTCGGTGGCCAGCTGGAGTTTGACCGCGGCCTTTTCACGCAAGGCAGCGGCGGTTTCGCCGGTGGCGGCCGTGGCGGCCTTGAGCAGATCCTCCACGTCGGCCAGGACGACCTTCATGTCGGTGATCAGTTTTTCCTTGCTGGTGGTGTCCATGGCAGGCTCCCAAAAAAAGTGATGAGGCAAGTAGCGAGGGCAAGCGGGCAGGCCGCTGCCCTGCCACCGGAACAGTTTAGTCCAGCAGCAAAGCCGCAGCACACCTCCAGGCCGAATTTGCCAGGCTGGCTTGATTCACCGCAATAATGCGGACTGCATTTTTTTGCGCCCCACAGGGCCCCAGGCCATGGACTCCACACTGCTGACCCCCTTGTTCACCCTGCTCGGCACGCTGCTCGGCGGGCTCGTGACCTTCGCCGTGAATCGCCAGCAGTTCCGGCACCAGTTGCAGGCGCTGCGGCAGCAGTACAAAACCGAGTTCATGGCCGAAGAAACTGCGCGCCACTTCCTCAGCCACAAAAGTTTCACAGACCGTTCTTTCGACGTGCTCAAAAAACACCTGGGCGGTTTTGAGGACGACGAATTGCGCAAGATCCTCGTCCGCGCCGGCGCGGTCAGGACGTATCGCGACGACGACAGCGAGTGGTGGTATCTGCTCTCCCGCATGGGCGAGCGGATTGAGAAGATGCAGCAGCGGAGCTGAGGCGGGTTCGTTCCCGCACGGTCCTTCTTGCAGGCATCACGCTGCGCCTGCGTGGTGCCTTTGACAGTAGGCGTAAC
>CAMLDT010000081.1 GCA_946479075.1 uncultured Polaromonas sp. | reverse complement strand
GGGAACTGATCCACCTGCAGGCGCTGGTAGGAGAACAGGCCCAGCACCACGATGGCCAGCATGACCATGGTGGCAAACACCGGGTTTTTCAGGCTGACGCGGGTGAACCACATGACGGCGCCGGACCTCTAGAGCGCTTTGGGCGAAGAGGCGGCCAATGAAGCCGGCCCGGCGCCCACGGGCGCCTGCGTGAACTGCACGGCCGTGCCTTCGCGCAGGGTGCCGACCGCGCCTTGCAGCACCACGGCGTTTTCAGCCAGGCCCTTGACCGCGACCAGGGGCTCACCGGTCGCCGCGTCCTTGCCGCGCACGCCGGGCTCGACAGGCTTGTGAACGATGTGACCGTTCTCCACCGTCTGTACATACGGCGCCGGCTTGTCGGTGCGCACCGCGCTGGCGGGCACCGCCAGCAAGGTGGCCCGCGCCGTGCCCAGCGTGCCCTGGGCGAACAGGCCCTGCCGCAGGCCCGCGGTGCCCGCGGTGTTGTCGATGGCCAGGTAAACCAGCACGCTGCGGCTGCCGGCCTGGGCGCTGGGGTTGATGCGTGCGACGGTCGCGGCGACGGTCTGCGGCGTTCCTTCAATCTGCAGCGTGGCGCTCTGGCCCGGGCGCACCGTCAATGCATCGGCGGCGCTGAGGCTGGCTTCCAGTTCAAGCCGGCTCAGGTCCACGATCTCCAGCACCTTGGCATCGATACCAACACGCTCGCCGGGTTGCGCCAGGCGCTGCGCGACCTGGCCTGACAGCGGGGCCCGCAGCACCGTGTCGTCCAGCGATTTTTTGGCCACCGCGA
Organism: uncultured Polaromonas sp.; assembly: GCA_946479075.1. The sequence goes on along the minus strand of CAMLDT010000081.1, from coordinate 13,307 downwards.
CGGCGGCCAGCGCGGCGTTGTGGTTGGCCTTGCCCGCATTGAGGTTGGCCTGGGAAGCATCGAGGGCGGTTTTGGAAATGAAACCCTGGTCCACCAGGGCCTGGTTGTTGTCATACTGGCGCTGCACGATCTCGACCTGTGCCCGGGCCGAATCGGCCTGCTGCTGCGCCTGCTGCACCCGCGACTGGTATTCGGCGGCATCGACGCGCGCGACCACCTGGCCGGCTTTCACAAAATCCCCTTCACGCACCGTCAGGCCCTGCAGTTCGCCGGCCACGCGTGCCTTCACAAAGGCCGAGTTCACGGCTTTGAGCGGGCCTGACAAAGCCAGGCCCTGGTTGAGCTCGCGGATTTTTGCGTGAACCACGTCGCTGGCGGCCAGTTCGACCACCGTCTGGGCCTTGCCGGCCGTGGTCGGGGGCTGTTGCCGGGACTTGCGGGCCGCCAGCGCGCCCAGCACCACGGCTGCCAGCAACACAAGCACCAGGGCGCCCAGGCCCCACTTCATCGAGCGTTTCATGCCTTGCCCTTCGCCGGTTTGCCGGGCGCCTGGGCCGACAGGCCATACAAAATGGTTTCCACCTGGGCTGCCAGGTATTTTTCGGCGTTGCCGGGCAGGGTCGGGTCACCACAGGTGCCGGCTGAATGTTTGCTCAGCACCAGAAACACCATGGGCGCAATCACGCTGTAAATGGCGTAGTCGAGGTCCACGGGTCGGAATTCGCCGCGGTCGATGCCGCGTTGCATGATGCGGCGTATCAGGGTCTGCCCCGGCTGGATCACTTCCTGCTGGTAGAAGGCGGTGATGTCCGGAAAGTTGCCGGCCTCGCTCATCATCAGCTTGGTGATGCCCGAAGCCCGCGTTGCACCGACGCGGTTCCACCAGGTGCTCATGCAGTAGCCCAGCATCTCGGCGGCGGTGCCTTCAAAGGTTTCGAACTCTTCGTTCCATTCCTTGAAGCGGCCGGAGATGTTCTCGCGAATCACCGCCTTGAAAAGTTCTTCCTTGCTCTGGAAATACAGGAACAGCGTACCCTTGGAGACACCGGCGCGCGCGGCCACTTCCTCGGCCCGCGTGGCGGTGAAGCCTTTTTCGACAAACAGGTCGAGCGCGGCGTCCAGCAGTTCGCCGGGACGCGCTTCCTTGCGCCGTTCGCGTTTGGCGGACAGCGCCGTGGTTTTTTCGCAGAGGAATTTGGAGATGGACATGGTTACTGACTGACTGGTTAGTAATGTAACGAGTCGCCGTCCGTCCGTCAACACACCACTGTGCCGCCAGCCCGGGGCGCTCGCTGCAGGGGGCGTCAAGCTCAGGTCAGGCGCTGCACCAGCAGACCCAGCCATTCCTTGAGCACCACGCGCGAGGCCTCCAGACCGTCGCTGGACGGCAGCCATTCGAGCAAACCGTTGCGGCTGGGGAGGATGAAGCCCGTGGGGGCCGGCGTGACCGTGAAGCCGGCGCGCTCGAAGGCCCGCACGGAGCGCGGCATGTGCCAGGCCTGGGTGACCAGGGCGATGTGCCGGATCTTGTCCTTGTCCAGCAAGCCTTTGAGCTGGCGGGCGTTTTCAGCGGTGTCGCGCGACTGGTTGTCGATCCAGCGCAGGGTCAGGCCGTAATCCTGCAACGCGGCGCGGCGGGCCACTTCACCCTCTGAGAGCTGCTGGACGTCGGCCGCTCCCCAGCCCAGGCCGCCGGCAAAAGCCACCGGCAGGCCGGTGTGGCGTGCCAGCCAGGCGCCATAACGCAGGCGCGCTGCCGCGGGCATCGAGGCCTGGGCTTCGCCGTATTCAGGCGCCACCGGATGCACCCCGCCACCCAGCACCACGATGGCCTGGACCGGGCTGGCCTTCAGTGCCGCCGCCGTGACCGGTGGGTATTGCGGCAACAGGTTCAGGGCCAGCCACACGCCGACGGCGTGGCAGCTCAGCAGCCAGAGCGCGCCCGTGCAAGCCAGCACCAGCAGCAGCCCGCCCGCCTTTTTGCGGGCGCTCAGCAGCAGCCCCAGGCCGATCAGCAGCAGCAACGAGGCCGGCGGCAGGGCCAGGGCGGTCAGGACCGGTTTCAGTTCACCAAAAGCCATCAGTCAGTTGCTCTCAAATTAATAGCTGCTTGCGCCCGTCGCATAAGGGCTGGAGGCCGATTTGACCACCAAACCCGGCAGCGCTGCCGGAAACAGGGGTTTTGCGGGCGCCTCCATGGGCCCCCAGCCATTTTCCGGGATGATGCATGCCTGCTTGTTGACATTTCAAGGAAAAGGAAGGGAAACACATGGAACAGGACACAACCCAGCCAGCGGACGGTGCAGGGCCGCAGACCATCACCCTGGGGGGTGGTTGCTTCTGGTGCACGGAAGCGGTGTTTGTGCAGGTGCGCGGCATCCTGGACGTGGAGTCTGGCTACAGCAATGGCCATGTCAACCGGCCCAGCTACGAGCAGGTCTGCACCGGGACCACCGGGCACAACGAAGTGGTCAAGCTGGTGTATGACCCGGCGCAGATCAGCCTGCGCGCGATTCTTGAAATCTTTTTTGTGATCCACGACCCGACCACGCTGAACCGGCAGGGCAATGACACGGGCACGCAATACCGCAGCGGCATTTATTACTCGACGCCCGCGCAAAAGCAGGTGGCTGAAGACATGGTGGCTGCGCTGAACCGCGACAAGCTGTTCGGAAAGCCGGTGGTCACCGAAGTGCTGCCTTTGAGCAACTACTTCCCCGCCGAGGACTACCACCAGGACTTCTTCGAGAAGAACCCCAACCAGGGTTATTGCATGGCCGTGGCCGGCCCCAAGGTGGCGAAATTCCGCAAGACCTTTTCGGAGTATGCGAAGGCCTGAAGGCCCCGGCCGGCGCGGCGGCGCGGGTCACGCGCGTCGCGTCGCCATGTAGAACCACTCCTGTCCGGGCTCCGCGCGCGGATTGGGAAACACCACAAAGCCATCGTGCGGCGCCCTGACTTCGAGGCCGCTGTGGCGCGTGCCAATAATTTCGCCGGCCTTCACCGCATCAAAACTGCGCCACTCGCGCGCAAAGCGGTCACCGGCATGTTCACGGTCCGTCACATCGACCAGCCGCAGGATTTCGCGGTCGCCCGGGGTGTGCGCCAGCGGCGCGGGCACCATGCCCAGCAAGGCCAGCGTCTGCAGGATCGCGCGGTAAGCCACCTCCACGGCTTGCGGGTCTTCGTGCTGGCCACATTCGAGCGTCACACCGTAGCCGCCGCGTGAGCGCATGTATTCGGTGGTGCCCACGCCGTAGTTCGGGTCGGTCACCAGCGTCTGTGCACGCACGCTGCCCGCCGCCACGGGCGCTGTCGCGCGTCGCGACACGCCGCGCGCATAAGTGTCCAGCCAGCCTTCGACAATGCGCGGCGCGCCGGTGCACAGGGCGAGGTGCATTTCCTGTTCAGCCTTGCTGAACGGCTCCAGCGCGCCCTGGTTGTTCTGCGGGCCGATCATCACAAAGGGTGCGCCGCCGGTGTGGAAGGAGTGCAGGTCCAGCAGCACATCGTGGGTGTCGAACAGCGGACACAACACGTTGGCGATGCGGTCCTCGAAATCCTGCGGGATGGCGTTGGGCGCCATGTTGCGGTTCAGGTTGCGGTCGCCAGTGCGCTGCCTGAGCTGGTAGGCCAGCGGGTTGGTGACCGGCACAAACGTCACACGGCCGCGTTCAATGCGGTGCTGGCCGTTGTCGATCTCGGCCAGCAGGCGCAGGATGGCTTGGGCTCCGCAGACTTCATTGCCGTGGACGGCGCCAAGAACCAGCAGCCGGGGGCCGGGCGCCAGGCCGTGCAGGGTATGGGTGCGCAGGCTGGTGGGGCGGGGTTCAGTGGTGGAAGACATATCAGCCCTGGGATGTTGAGTCATGGATGCAGATGAATGGCCGGCCCGCTGTTTCTGTGGAGACATGGCCGTCGCCTGCGCTGCTCACACAAGTTTATCGACTCGACGAAAAGGGCAATCGGCAATAATACTGGCGTGTCACGCCCATTTTCCCTGCTTTCTTTTCGCCTGAGTGTGTCGGCCTTGATGGCCGCCTCGGCGAGGCTGCCGGTGACGCGCCAGGCAATCAGACGCATGGCGTGGCGGGCGGCCTGGGGCTATATGGCTCTGGTGTTGTTGCTCGCTCCTTTGCTGGGGCTGATGCACGGCGTGGTCCACGGCGCGGGTGGTGGCCTTCCTGCTGTACAAACGCATGCCTATGACGGGAGCCATTCTGTCCGCCAGGCGACCGAAAGTCATGGCTGGCTGGCTGATCTTTTTGCGGCCCACACCACGGAGGCCGACTGCCGCGTTTATGACCAGCTGTGCCACAGCGGCGGTGTGGCCACACCGCCCGCGCTGGTGTTGCCGGTGGTCCTGACGTCTTTTGTCTTTCACTTTCTCGAAGGCGAAGTCCTCGCCCGCCGGGCCGCGCTGTTTGAAGCGCGCGGCCCACCCCTGACTCGCTGAATCTCCCCGAAGTTGCTGAACGCGCGGCCTGATGGCTGCCGTCCGGTTTGTCTTTTCCGATTCAACGAGTTCCCATGAAAAAATCCTTTCCCCGCAGCGCCGTCGGCGCGGCTGTCTTCACCCTGTCCGCCCTGGGCGGATCGCTGGCCCAGGCGCAGGCACCCGCCCAGACCGCGGCACCTTCCCTGAAAGAAATCACCGTCACCGGCAATCCGCTGGGCGCGGCCGAATTGATCGCGCCAGCCACACAGTATTCCGGCGAGGGCCTGTTGCTGCGCTCCCGCACCACCCTCGGTGAAACACTCGACGGCACGCCCGGCGTCAGCAGCACTTACTTCGGCCCGAATGCCAGCCGCCCCGTCATCCGCGGGCTGGACGGCGACCGCATCCGCATTCTGGCCAACGGCGGCGGCTCGCTGGATGCTTCCAGCCTCAGTTATGACCACTCGGTGACCAGCGATCCGCTGAGCATCGAGCGCATCGAAGTCCTTCGCGGACCGGGGGCGATGCTCTACGGCGGCAGCGCGGTTGGCGGCGTGGTCAATGTCATCGACAACCGCATCCCGCGTGAGCCACAGTTCGACGAAAAAGGTGGCATCAGCGGCAAGGCTGATCTCAATGCGGCCAGCGGCAACTCGGAGCGCGGCAAGGGTGTGTTGCTGGAAGGCGGCAACCACCGCTACAGCCTGCATGTGGACGCCTTTGATCGCCAGACCAGCGACGTCAGGGTGCCGCGCGACCTCAACTGCACCAAAGCCGGCGTGACAAGCACCGCGCAACGCATCTGCAACTCGGCCAGTGATGTGGGCGGTGGCGCGGTCGGCGGCTCGGTGTTCTTCGACCATGGTTACCTCGGCGCCTCGGCGTCCAGCTACCGCAGCACTTACGGCACGGTGGCAGAAGACGAGGTCACCATCGGCATGAAGTCCAACCGGTATGCGCTCGAAGGCGAGGTGCGCAACCTGGGCGGGCCGCTCCAGAGCATCAAGGGCCAATACAGCCAGACCGACTATCGCCACACCGAATTTGAAGGTGCCACGCCGGGCACGGTCTTCAAGAACACGGGCAGCGACTTCCGGCTGGAAGCGCGGCACGCCCGGCTGGGCAATCTGGACGGCGTGCTGGGTTTCCAGACCGAGTCGAACCGCTTTTCGGCCGACGGCAGCGAGGCCTTTGCGCCGTACAGCAAAACGGCGCAATCGGCCCTGTTTTCCTATGAAGAACTGGGCACAAGCTGGGGCAAGCTGAGCCTGGGCGGACGGCTGGAATCGGTCCGGGTCGAGTCCTTCGGCAACCCGCAGGTGGCGCGTTTCACGCCGGGCAGCCGGGACTTCAAGCCTGGCAGCTACGCCTTCGGTGCCTTGTGGAATGCCGCCCCCGGCTGGCAGCTCACCGGGAATCTGGCATACACCGAGCGCGCGCCCAAGGACTACGAGCTGTTTGCCGACGGCCCGCATATCGCGACGGCTGCTTATGAAGTGGGCAATGCCAATCTGGCGAAGGAGCAGTCGAACAACATCGACATCGGCGCGGCCTGGAAGTCGGGCGGCCACAGCTTCAAGGTCAACACTTACGTGAGCCGCTTCAAGAACTACATCGCCCTGAACCAGACCGCGGGCGTGACGCGCAATGCAGAAGACGGCGAAACCAATCCGGTGGAAGACGCCGGCAACCCGGGCTTCACTGCCTCGGGCGCCGAGTTCAATCCATTGGCCGAGTTCCGTTATGAGCAGGTGAGGGCACGCTTCACCGGCGTCGAGGCGAGCGGCAACATCCGCTTGCTGGAAGGCGCCTCGCAGGTGGACCTGGCCCTGCGCAGTGACGTTGTGCGGGCCACGAACCTGACCAACGGCCAGCCCTTGCCGCGCATAGCACCCTGGCGCGTTGGTGCGTCGCTGCTCTGGGCCAGCGGCCCCTGGGGCGCGAACATCGGCTTTGACCACAACGCCGCGCAAAAACGTGTGCCCGCCGCACCGACCGGTGAAACCGGCGCCTATACCTTGTGGAATGCAGCGGCGACCTGGCGCGTCAAGGCCGGCCCCGCCAGCCTGCTGTGGTACGCCCGGCTTGACAACATCACCGACAAGCTGGCCTACAGCGCAACCTCGGTGCTGACGAGCACGGCGTTTCCGAAAGCGCCCTTGCCGGGGCGGAGTCTGAAAGTGGGGTTGCAGGCGAGCTTTTAAGGGCGCCGTTGCGTCACGCTGCGCCGCCGACTCCCCTTGGTGGCCAGGTCTCGCTCCCCATTGAGATTCCCCACCCTTGCTTCGCCTCGCCTCGCTGGGCGAGGCAAGGGTGCCGCATGGGGCCGCATGTGCTGCGCTCGCGACGTATAAGATCCATGACTGCCTCGGCCGGCTTGCCGTGTGGGACCTGTCCGGGTTCTGAATGCTACTTAATTAATAGCTGACTACGCAAGCTGGACAAGGGCTACAGGCATAAAAGGCTCTCATATTTCGGGCGCTGGTGTTTTCCGCTTCTCCGAGTCCTAGGAGTTTTCATGCAGTTTCTGCAATCGCTTCCGGTTTCTGCGCAGGCCATCGGCCTGCTGCTGCTATCGAACGTCTTCATGACCTTCGCCTGGTATGGCCATCTCAAAAACCTGGCGGCTTCGCCCTGGTACGTGGCTGCGCTGATCAGCTGGGGCATTGCCCTGTTTGAATACCTGCTGCAGGTGCCCGGCAACCGGATTGGCTTCACCGCCTACAGCGTGGGCCAGCTCAAGATCATGCAGGAGGTGATCACGCTGACGGTATTTGTGCCGTTTGCCGTTTTCTACCTTCACGAACCCCTGAAGCTCGACTACCTGTGGGCGGCCTTGTGCATGGTGGGCGCGGTGTATTTCATCTTCCGGTCATCCTGAGGCTTGCGTTCGGTTTCAGCTCAGCCCGGGCCGAAGGCGACAGGCCGTGCGCAACTGTGAGGGCGTTAAACTCCCGGGAGTCATCAATTTGTCATCACACTGACACACCGTTCCCAGGAGACCAAGATGCTGTTTGGCAAGCTGCTGCCGCGCGAGGGCAATTTTTTCGAGCTGTTCAACCAGCATGCTGACCGGATTGTTGAAGCCGCCCGCGCTTTTGCCAACCTTGTTGCCAATTACAGCGACGTTGAAAAGCGGGAAAGCTTTAACCGCGAGGTTGACAACGCAGAACGCGCGGCAGACCGGATCACCCACGAGGTGAACCGCATGCTGCACAAGACCTTCATCACGCCGATTGACCGTGAGCAGATCCACTCGCTGATCAACACCATGGACGACGTGGCTGACCTGATCCAGGATTCTGCAGAAACCATGGCGCTGTACGACGTGCGCCACATGACCGAGGAGATTGCACGCCTGACCGATCTCAGCGTCAAATGCTGCGAGCGGCTGAAAGACGCGGTGGCGCTGATCGACAAGCTCAGCGACGCCGCAACGGCCGAAGCCGCGCTCAAGACCTGCGAAGAGATCGACAAGCTGGAGTCCGATGCCGACCGTGTGATGCGCTCGGCCATGAGCAAGCTGTTCCGCGAAGAGCCCGACGTTCGCGAAGTCATCAAGCTCAAGGCGATTTACGAGTTGCTCGAAACCATCACCGACAAATGCGAAGACGTGGCCAACGTCATTGAGGGCATCGTCCTCGAAAATTCATGAATACGGCCCGCACGCTTCGTGCTTCGCATCGTTCGCTGCCCCCCAGGGAGGCGCTTTTTCCTTGGGGCGGCCCGGCGGAAAAAGTTGGGTCCCTGCCGCCTGCATCAATTAATCGGGGTCGCTGATGGAAAGTGTCCAAACTGCCCTGTGGGTCGTGGCGCTGCTGGTGTTTCTGGCCATTGCTTTCGATTTCATGAATGGCTTTCACGATGCGGCCAACTCGATTGCCACCGTGGTTTCCACCGGCGTGCTCAAACCGGCCCAGGCCGTGCTGTTCGCCGCGTTCTTCAACTTTGTTGCGATTTTTATTTTTCACCTGAGCGTCGCCGCCACGGTGGGTAAAGGCATCGTTCACCCGGGCATTGTGGATACCCATGTGGTGTTCGGCGCCCTGATTGGTGCCATCAGCTGGAACCTGGTGACCTGGTATTACGGCATTCCCAGCAGTTCGTCCCACGCCCTGATCGGCGGCATTGTGGGCGCCGTGATGGCGAAGTCGGGCGCCAGTGCCCTGGTGGCCGGCGGCATCCTGAAAACGGTGGCCTTTATTTTTGTTTCGCCGCTGCTGGGCTTTTTGCTCGGCTCGCTCATGATGGTGGGTGTGGCCTGGGTGTTTCGCCGGGCGACGCCGTCGAGGGTGGATCGCTGGTTCCGGCGCATGCAGCTGGTTTCTGCCGGGGCCTATAGCCTGGGGCACGGCGGCAACGACGCGCAAAAAACCATTGGCATCATCTGGATGCTGCTGATCGCCACCGGTTATGCGTCCGCCAGCGATGCCTCGCCGCCGGTATGGGCCATCGTCAGCTGTTACATCGCGATTGCCGCAGGCACCATGTTCGGCGGCTGGCGCATCGTTAAAACCATGGGGCAGAAAATCACCAAGCTCAAACCGGTGGGCGGCTTCTGCGCCGAGACCGGCGGCGCGCTGACCCTGTTCCTGGCGACGGCGCTGGGTATCCCCGTGTCCACCACCCACACCATCACCGGTGCCATCGTCGGCGTTGGCTCGACCCAGCGTGCATCCGCCGTCCGCTGGGGGGTGGCCGGCAATATTGTCTGGGCCTGGATTTTCACCATCCCGGCCTCGGCCTTTGTCGCTGCGATTGCCTACTGGGTCAGCCTGCAGCTGTTCTGACCGGAGTGCGCTGGCTGCCGGCGCGTCACTTGCCTGGCCGCCTTACAGAAACGCCAGCCAGATCGCCAGAGGCAGAAACACCAGACAGGCGAAGTGGCCGGCAATCACGATGGACGCCACCTTGTCGGCCTCCCGCCCAAAGCGATCTGCCAGCAGGTAGTTGAAGACGGCGGGTGGCAGCGCGGCGAACAGGACCAGGGCGCCGCGCTGGACCTCGCTCATGGGCAGCATGCTTGCCAGCACCCATGCCAAAGCCAGACGAACCGGAACCGCAATGGCTGCGCCGTAGATGCCGGTACGCGCGTGAGTCAGAGGCGTTTCGGCGAGCCGGGCGCCCAGGGACAGCAGCATCAGGGGCACCAGAATGCTTCCGGTCATGGTCAGCGGCACCTGCAGCCAGGGCGGCAAGCTCAGGCGCAGCCCGGACGCCAGCAAGCCCAGGAACGTGGCCCAGATCAATGGGTTGGCATAGACCGACTTGGCCTGCATTTGCCCGCTCATGAGCCAGGTCCCCACCGTGAAATGCAGAATATTCGACAGCACCAGCAAGAGCACCGCTGGTGCCAGGCCGGCCTGACCGTACGCCAGCACCGTCATGGGGATGCCTACGGGCCCGACATTGCCGAACATGACACACGGCAGCAAGGCGCGCCAGCCGGAGCCCGACCACTTCACCAGAGGCAGGGTAGCCAGGCCGCTGAGCAGCACCAGCAAAATCGCCGCAAGCACGAAGCCGCCCGCAGCGTGAAGGCTGAAGTCTTGCGCCGACAGTGACGTGAAAATAAGCGCGGGCAGCGCCAGGTCAACAATGATGCGGTTGGCACCCGAAAGATTGGGGCGCGTTGCGCGGCTGTAGATGAAGCCGGTGAGGGCGATCAGGAAAATCGGCAGGGTGATCTCGGCGATTTTTTCAAACATGAGCTTCTTTTTGCGCCGCGAGCGCCTGGGGCGGCTCAAGGCCGCGCTGTGAAAATCTCATTTTGTTGTACGCTTGGCGATCATTCATTCAATTTTGTTTGCCTTGCGTTCAACAATGCCCAAGACTGCCCGACTTGATCGCCTGTCGGCGCTGATGCAGTTGCTGGCGCCCCGTGTGCCACTGATGGCGCAGCACGTGCATGGCGCACAGGCCGTTTTTGAAGCCTCCTCCGTCGAGGGCTTGTACCTGCATGTGTTGATGGACGGCCAGGTGGACCTGAATGTCCGGGGCTTCCCTTGCCCGGCGCTTCGGGCGCCGGCCATGCTGGTGTGCCGGGCCGACGCCGCGCACAGCATTGCCGAAAGCTCTGGGCAGGAACTTCATGGCCTGATGAGCGCCAGGGTATTTTTTGACGGGCCCGGCGCCTGTTTGCTGCTTCGTGAATTTGCCCGACCGTGGGTTGTTTCCCTGGACAGCGCCGACCCCTCGCTTAAACAGATCGTTGCGCTGATTGGCGCAGAGTGGAGGCAGCCGCGCTGCGGACACACGGCCCTGATGGAGCGCGCAGGCGAGATTCTTTTTATCGGACTGCTGCGGCATCTGGTGGCGCAGCCCCTGACCCTGTCGGGACTGTTCAACGGACTCGCTGATCCCCGCATCGCGCGCACGCTGGTGGCTATTCACACCAGGCCGCAGAGTCCCTGGACTTTGGATTCGCTGGCCCGGCAGGCGGGCATGTCGAGGACATCCTTTGCCACCCGGTTTCGGGACCTGATGCGCCTGCCCGCCGGCAAATACCTGGAAACCTTGAGGCTGGCCATCGCCAGCCGGGCCATCGAATCCGGGCAGGGCCTCAAAAAAGCAGCCGGGCAATCGGGCTACACCAGTACATCGGCGTTGTCCCGGGCACTGTCGCGCACCCGGGCCAGGCGGGATATCTTGCCCGATGCCCGGCCCTGAACGCGGCCTTACTGGGAGATTTTCCTGGCTTCCTCGACCTGGTATTCAAAGTAGCGCTGGAAGCTGAAGGCGATGCTGGACATCAGGGCGATGGTGCCGAACAGCAGCGCAAAAATGATCGCGCCCATGGTCAGCCAGTTGGTCCGGCCCGCAGCAGCGTCCGGGGCTGCTGCCGGGTTGTGCCGGGCGTTCCATTTTTCAGGCGCCATCAAGCCGTAATAAATGGCGGTCAACGCCGTGGCGGCCAGCGTGAAACCCAGAAGGGGAACCAGCACCCAGGCGAGCTGGTCATCCTGGCCGTACATGCGCACGCGCTCCACCCCCCACCAGCCCAGTGCCGCCATGATCGGGTGCAGCCAGGCGAGCGTGTCGCCCACACCGTAAAGATAGAGGCGGTGGATGCCCAGCTGGCCACCGGCCAGAGCGAGCCAGGCCGCCAGGGTCTTGTTCTTGGTTTTCATGGAGTCCGTCAGAAAGGGTGAGCAGGAAGCGCCGCCTGAATCAGGCCGCAGGTGGCAAGGTGTCGCCGGCACCCAGTGTTTTTTGCATGATCACAATATCACGCCAGGCGCCGAACTTCCATCCGCAGGACGCCACGATGCCGACCTGCGTGAAACCCAGCGCATGATGCAGACCGACGGAGCCGGCGTTGGCCGAGTCGCCAATCACGGCCATGATTTTGCGGATGCCGGCACGTTCGCAGCATGCCAGCAGTTCCGTCAGCAGGGCGCGGCCCAGGCCCTTGCCGCCGAGGCCAGGGGCCAGGTAGATCGAATCTTCCACCGAATACCGGTAGGCCGGGCGCGGCTTGAACCAGTTGCCGTACGCAAAACCGGCGACCGTGCCGGCATCTTCCACCACCAGATAAGGCAGCCCTTTGGCCAGCACATCGGCCCGGCGGCTGGTCATGTCCGCGGCGCTGGGTGGCTCGGTTTCGAAAGTGCCGGTGCCATGCAGCACGTGATGCGCGTAGATGGCGGTGATGGCGGGGAGGTCTTCCTCGCGGCTGGGGCGTATCAGGGGCATGTGGAGGCTCGAAAAGGAAGGCTGGACCGTGGTTTGGCGGACAAACGCGGGGCGCGGGTTATAATCTGCGGCTTTGCAGCATTTCGCTGGCCGGGTGCCATGTCGTGTGTCTCAATCGCTGCAGGAACATTTTGGGGTGACTTTTCACCCCGCCACCCGAAGGATAAATCATGGTCGTCATTCGACTCTCGCGCGGCGGTTCTAAACACCGTCCTTTTTTCAATATCGTTGTCGCTGACAAACGCGTCCGCCGCGACGGCCGTTTCATCGAGCGCATCGGTTTTTACAACCCGATCGCCAAGGGTGGCGAAGAAGGCCTGCGCATTGAGCAGGACCGCCTGACCCACTGGCTCGGCGTGGGCGCGCAAGCTTCCCCCACCGTTGAGCGCCTGGTCAAGCAGGGCGCTGCTGCTGCCCCTAAAACCGCCTGACTGGAATGACAATTTCCCGCTGGGCCGCCCCAAGGGAAATTCGCCCCGTAGGGGGGCAGCGCCTTACACAGAGTAAAAAGCGTGGGGGCTAGCGTTCCGGGCCTGGAGTCGTCGGGTCTTCCCGATGACGCCATCGAAGTCGGGCGCATTCTTGACGCCTGGGGCGTCAAGGGCTGGGTCAAAGTCCTGCCGCACAGCGCCTCCTCCGAGGCGCTTTTTTCTTCCGGCCGCTGGTTTCTCCAGCCGCCCGAAGCCAAACACCGGCCGGGCTTCGATGCATTCGCCGGCACGGTGGTTCTGTCCGTCAGCGAATCCAAAGTCCATTCCGGTTCGGTGGTTGCCAAGTTTGAAGGCATCGACGACCGCACCCCGGCCGAAGCGCTTCGCGGTGCGCGCATTTTTGTGCCGCGCAGCGCCTTTCCAAAGGTCGGCAAGGACGAGTACTACTGGGTGGACCTGCTGGGGCTGAACGTCATCAACCGTGAAGGGGTGGCCCTGGGCACGGTGCGCGACCTGATGGCAACCGGTCCGAACTCGGTGCTGTGTGTTGAATACAGCGAGGGCGATCAGGCGCTGGAGCGCATGATTCCCTTTGTCGCCGCCTATGTCGATGGTGTGGACCTGCCCGGCAAGACCATCACGGTGGACTGGCAGCCTGATTATTAGAGTCTCGTCTTCGCTCGCTCACCGGATTTCATTTGGCCTGAGCCTGCGGGCCGGCTGAGCCGGACCTCCCGGCCCCT
>CAMLDT010000080.1 GCA_946479075.1 uncultured Polaromonas sp. | reverse complement strand
CCTTTGATGCGGTGTTCGACACCTGCGAACGCATCGCGCGCGAAAAATACGCGCCCTTCAACCGTCTGGTCGACACCCAGGAGCCGCATTTCGACGGCGAGAAAGTCATCCTGCCGCAGGCCACCCATGAAGCCCACAAGGCCTATGCCGGCTCCGGCATGCTGAGCGCCGCGCAGGACTACGACGAAGGCGGCATGCAGTTGCCTTACACCGTCGAGGCGGCGGCCAACTGCTTTTTCGCCATGGCCTCGGTCAGTATCGGCTCCAGCCTGCTCACCAAGGGCAATGCCAACCTGTTGCTGGTGCACGGCACCGAGGCGCAGAAAGAAGTGTTTGCGCGCAACGAGTTTGCCGGGCGTTTTTCCGGCACCATGTGTTTGTCCGAACCACAAGCGGGATCCTCGCTGAGCGACATCACGACGCGTGCCATTCCGGACGGCCCCGATTTCGAGGCCGAAGCGCTCGGCCCGCGTTACCGCCTGACCGGCAACAAGATGTGGATTTCATCAGGCGAGCATGAGCTGACCGAAAACATCATCCATCTGGTGCTGGCCAAGATTCCCGGGCCGGACGGCAAGCTGATCCCCGGCACGCGCGGCATCTCGCTGTTCATCGTGCCCAAAAAGATGGTGGACAAGGACGGCCAGCTGACCGGCGAGCGCAACGACGTGGCGCTGGCCGGTTTGAACCACAAGCTCGGCTGGCGCGGCACCACCAACACGCTGCTGAACTTCGGTGAAGGCAAATACCCGGTGGCCGGGAAAGCAGGGGCCATCGGCTACCTGGTGGGCAAGCCGCACGAAGGCCTGCGCTGCATGTTCCACATGATGAACGAGGCGCGCATCGGCGTCGGCACGGCGGCGGTGATGCTGGGCATGGCCGGTTATTACGCCTCGCTGGACTACGCGAAGAACCGGCCCCAAGGCCGGCCCATTCAAGCCCCCACGCCCCGCGCTGCCGCGTCGTCGCTGCCCCCCGAGGGGGCGCATTCCACCTTGGGGCGGCCCAGCGGTGGAATTGGTCCGGCGGGAAAAGATTCCACCCAGCCGCAAGTGCGCATCATCGAACACGCCGACGTCAAACGCATGCTGCTGGCGCAGAAGGCGTACTGCGAAGGCGCACTGGCCCTGGAACTGTATTGCGCCCGCCTGGTCGATGAGCAGCACACGGCCGACGCTCAGGCCGCCGACGACGCGCGGCTGCTGCTGGAGGTACTCACGCCCATCGCCAAAAGCTGGCCCAGCGAGTGGTGCCTGGAGGCCAACTCGCTGGCGATCCAGATTCACGGCGGTTACGGCTACACCCGCGACTTCCCGGTCGAGCAGTACTGGCGCGACAACCGCCTGAACATGATTCACGAGGGCACCCACGGCATCCAGGCCACCGATCTGCTGGGCCGCAAGGTGCTGATGGAGGGCGGCAAGGGCCTGCAACTGCTGGCGGCGCGTATCCACAGCACGATGGAGCGGGCGATCCCGTTGCCGGAGTTGGCCGCTTACGCCGCTGCGCTGGGCAAAGCCCTGCAGCAGGTCGGGGCGACGACCAAGGCCGCCTGGGCCACCGGCAACCCCAACGACGCGCTGGCCAACGCCGTGCCTTACATGCAGGGCTTCGGCCACACCGTGCTGGCCTGGATCTGGCTCGACGTCGCCATAGCCGCATTGCATGCAGACGCGACGAAATCGGTAGCTGTGACCGCTGGTAAGCTGGGCGCCGTCCGCTATTTTTATCACTACGAATTGCCTAAAATCGATGCATGGCTCCAGGTGGTCGCCAGCCGCGACCTGACCTGTGCCGACCTGCCGGAGGAGGCGTTCTGATGGGTTTTTTCAAGGAATCGGGCAGTACCACGTCGAGCAAATCGATTGCCCGGCTGCAGCAGCTGATCTGGATCCTGATCTACGGCGGGCTGCTCACCCTGGTGCTGGGCCTGTCGGTGCAGCGCACGGAGGACGCCCTCGGGTGGTCCATGGTGGTCGCCGGTGGCGTTGTGGCGGCCATTGGTTTTGTGCTGATCTATGTGCGCTCCCGCCTGACCCCCGGCGATTGACCCTTTTTCCCTTCTGGCCGTCCGTCGCGCGACAGCCGCTGAGCGCACCTTGCGCGACACTGTTTTTCAGCTTTCACCAACAACAAAGGAACTCACCATGACCCGTACCATCCAGCAATTGTTTGACCTGACCGGCAAGACCGCCCTCGTCACCGGCGGGTCACGCGGCCTGGGCCTGCAACTGGCACAGGCACTGGGCGAAGCCGGTGCCAGGATCATGCTGAGTTCACGCAAGGCCGAAGACCTGGAGGAGTCGGCCGCCACGCTCAAGGCCGCCGGCATCAACGTGGACTGGATCGCTGCGGACTGCGCCAAAGAGGCCGACATCCGCGGCCTGGCCGATGAAACCATCAAGCGTTTCGGCCATGTGGACATCCTGGTCAACAACGCCGGTGCCGCCTGGGGCGCGCCGGCCGAAGACCACCCGGTCGAGGCCTGGGACAAGGTGATGAACCTGAACATCCGCGGCTACTTCATCCTGAGCCAGTACATTGCCAAACACAGCATGATCGCGCGCCGCTCCGGCCGCATCATCAATGTGGCCTCCATCGCCGGCCTGGGCGGTAACCCGCCCGAGATGACCACCGTGGCCTACAACACCTCCAAAGGCGCGGTCATCAATTTCACGCGGGCACTGGGCTGCGAATGGGGCAAGTACAACATCACGGTCAACGCGATTTGCCCGGGCTTTTTCCCGAGCAAGATGACGGTGGGCACACTGAAAGCGCTGGGTGAGGAAAAGCTCGCGGCCCATGCGCCGCTGCGCCGGCTGGGTGATGACGAGGACCTCAAGGGCCTGTGCGTGCTCTACGCGTCGGACGCCGGCAAACACATCACCGCCCAGTGGCTGGCTGTGGACGGCGGTGTCTCTGCAGTCACGGGCGGTTAATCTGACCATGAACTTCGGCGTCGAGATTCCTTTTGTCCACCACCTCGGTTTCGAGCTGATGCTGTTCGAGGGCGGGGCCTCGCAGATCGACTACACGCCGCGGCCTGAACACCTGAACTCCTTCCACGTCACGCACGGCGGCGCGCTCATGACCCTGCAGGACGTCGTCATGGCAACGGCGGCGCGCAGCCTGGAGCCGGACATGGGCGTGGTCACCATCGAGATGAAAACCAGCTTCATGCGCCCCGGCCCCGGGGACGGCAGCAAGCTCACGGCGAAGGGCCGCTTGATCCACCGCACCGCGACCATGGCTTTCACGGAAGGCATGGTCTACGACGCCAAGGGGCAGCTTTGCTCACACGCCACCGGCACGTTCAAGTACGTCAAACGCCTGGCTGTCGGTCCCAAAGGCGTGAACCCGCTGAGCAGCGTGATTTCCACCGACTAGCCATCCGCCCCAGTTTTATAAGCCAAATCGTGCTCCAGCCCTTATGCAGCAAGGGTAAGCAGCTCTCAAATCAGTAGCAGAACCGGAGATATCCATGCCAAAGAACCAGCAAATCCTTCTCGACAACCGCCCGACCGGTGAAGCCGTCGCCAGCAACTTCAAGCTCGTCAGCAGCGACACGCCCGCGCTGGCCGACGGCCAGGTGCTGGTGCGCCACCATTTCATGAGCCTGGACCCCTACATGCGCGGCCGCATGAACGACGCCAAGAGTTATGCCCAGCCGCAGGCGCTGGGCCAGGTCATGGGCGGCGGCACGGCCGGCGAGGTGGTCGAATCGAAGAACCCGAAATTCGCCGTCGGCGACAAGGTGGTCGGCATGGGCGGCTGGCAGGAATACAGCGTGGTGGATGCCAACCAGCCCGGCGCGCTGCGCAAGGTGGACACCACCCACGTGCCGCTGTCGCATTACCTGGGCGCGGTCGGCATGCCGGGTGTCACGGCCTGGTACGGCCTGGTCAAGATCATCGAGCCGAAGGCCGGCCAGACCGTGGTGGTCAGCGCTGCCACCGGCGCCGTCGGCAGTGCCTTCGGTGCGCTGGCCAAGGCGCGCGGCTGCCGCGCCGTGGGCATTGCCGGCGGGCCCGACAAATGCAAATACGCGGTGGACGAACTCGGCTTCGACATGTGTATCGACTACCGCCTGCACAAGGATGCGGCTTCGCTGTCGAAGGCGCTCAAGGAAGCCTGCCCGGACGGCATCGACGGCTATTTTGAAAACGTCGGCGGCATGATCCTGGACGCCGTGCTGAGCCGCATGAACGCTTTCGGCAGGATCGCCTTGTGCGGCATGATCGCCGGCTACGACGGTCAGCCACTGCCCATGGCGTACCCGCAACTCATCCTGACCAATCGCCTGAAGATCCAGGGCTTCATCGTGAGCGAACACATGGAAGTCTGGCCCGAAGCGCTGAAAGAACTCGGCACCCTGGTCGGCACCGGCAAGCTGAAACCGCGCGAAACCATTGCGCAGGGGATTGCCGCGGCGCCAGAGGCCTTCCTGGGCCTGCTGAAGGGCAGGAACTTCGGCAAGCAACTGGTCAAACTCATCTAACGCGGCTACTGCGCGGCCACCATGCGTCGTTGGACGGTGCTCGGAATCCTCACGTACCTGAAGTACGTTCCGGTTCCTGTGCGCCGTCCGCCTCGCCTGATGGCCGCTCGCTACGCCGTCAAAAGGAGGCAGGGATGACCCACGACGTCTTCAACCAGCCATCGCCGCTGGTGGACTACAACGTCTTCGAGACCAACCGGCCGCTGCGCGACGCGCTGAAGTTCAACGCCCCGTCGCTGGAAACCGCGGAGCTGTCGGTGCTGGGAGAAAGGCTGGGTAGCGCGGAGATGCAAACCCAGGCGCGCCTGGCCAATGTGCACACGCCCGTGCTGCACACGCATGACCGTTTTGGCCGGCGTGTGGACCAGGTGGAGTTCCATCCGGCTTATCACGCGTTGATGAAACTCTCGGTGAGCGCGGGTTTGCATGGCACACCGTGGTCGGGCCACGGTGCGTCGCCCCATGTGTCGAGAGCAGCAGGTTTTATGCTGTTCACCGAACTCGAGCCCTCGACGCTGTGCCCCATCTCCATGACCTACGCGGTGACGCCGGCCCTGCGCGGCAATGCGGCCCTGCATGCCGACTGGGCGCCCAAGCTCACCAGCCGCGCCTACGATCCGGCCCTCAAGCTGTTCTCGGAGAAAACCGGCGTGACCATGGGCATGGGCATGACGGAAAAGCAGGGCGGCTCCGATGTGCGCGCCAACACGACACAAGCCGTCGCTGATGGAAACGACCACTGGGGCCAGCGTTACCGCCTGACCGGGCACAAATGGTTTTTCTCGGCGCCCATGTGCGACGCTTTCCTGGTGCTGGCGCAGGCGCCGGCCGGCCTCAGCTGTTTTTTCATTCCGCGCGTGTTGCCGGACAGCAGCCTCAATGCCATCCGCATCCAGCGCCTCAAGGACAAGCTGGGCAACAAGGCCAACGCCAGTTCTGAAGTCGAATTTGAGAATGCCACCGCCTGGCTGGTCGGGGAAGAGGGCCGCGGCATCCCGCAGATTCTCGAAATGGGCACGATGACGCGGCTGGACTGCGCGCTGGGCACCAGCGGGCTGATGCGCCAGGCGCTGGCCATTGCGCTGAACCACAGCAGCCAGCGCCAGGCTTTCGGCAAACCGCTGATCGCCCAGCCCCTGATGCGCAATGTGCTGGCCGACCTGGCGCTCGAATCCGAAGCCGCCACGGCGCTGTCCCTGAGGCTGGCGCGCGCCTTCGACCATCCTGCCGAGGCGCACGAGCAGGCCATGGCCCGCCTGCTGACACCCGTCGCCAAGTTCTGGATCTGCAAGCGCGGCAGCCACTTCGCGCAGGAGGCCATGGAGTGCCTGGGCGGCAATGGGTATGTGGAAGAGGGCGGCGAAGGCATCATGGCGCGTATCTACCGCGAGATGCCGCTCAATTCGATCTGGGAAGGGGCCGGCAACATCATGGCGCTGGACCTGCTGCGCGCGCTGCGCAAGGGCGATGCCGCCGCCGCGCTGGCGCACGAACTGGCACCGGCCAAAGGTGCTCACCCGGCGCTGGACCGGCTCGCCGCCGCGTTGCCAATACGCGTCGAAGAGATGGCATCGGAAATCGAGGCACGCCGTCTCGCGCAGGACGTCGCGCTGGCCGTGCAGGCCGCCTTGCTGTACCAGACGGCGCCGTCTGCGGTCTTCGACGCTTTTTGTGATTCCCGCCTGGCCGGCAACTGGGGCCAGGCTTTCGGCACCCTGGGCGCAGGTGTTGACTTCGATGCGCTGATCCAGCGCGCCCTGCCGCACTAACCCTTGAAGGAGATATATCCATGGCTGACCTGATTCTTCACCACTACCCGAACTCGCCGTTTTCTGAAAAAGTCCGGCTCATCCTCGGCTACAAACAACTGTCCTGGAAGTCGGTGGTGATTCCCGCCCTCATGCCCAAGCCCGACGTGGTGGCGCTGACGGGCGGCTACCGCAAGACACCTTTCATGCAGATCGGCGCCGACATTTACTGCGACAGCGCCTTGATTTGCGACGTGCTGGAGCACCTGCAACCCGCGCCCACGCTGTACCCGGAACCGGGCAAGGGCCTGGCGCGCACGCTGGCGCAGTGGGCCGACGAGATCCTGTTCTGGACCGCCATGGCCCACAACCTCGGCCCCAAGGGTGCCGCCCACATGTTTGCCGGCGCGCCGCCCGAGGCCGCGAAAGCTTTTGGCGAGGACCGCAAGGCCATGCGCATCGGCCTGCCGCGTATCCGGCCGCAGGACGCCGCCGCGTCCTACAAATCCTATTTGCGCCGCCTCTCGGACATGCTCGACGACCAGCCCTTCCTGCTCGGGCAGGTGCCCTGCATCGCTGACTTCGCGGCCTACCACCCGCTGTGGTTCACCCGGGTGCGCACCCCGGTGGTGGCCGACATCCTGCAACTCACGCCCGCCGTGCTCGACTGGATGGACCGCATGGCCGCCATCGGGCAGGGCAGCATGGAGAAGTTTGATGCCGCAAGTGCGATTGCCGTCGCCGCGGAGTCCGACCCCATGCCGGCGGGCCACGGCCTGCTGACCGACAGCACCTTTCAGGATGAACACGGCATTCCGCTGGGCAGCCGCGTGGTGATCACCGCCGAGACCTTCGGCCCCGAGCCGACTGAAGGTGAGCTGATTGCTGCCACGCGCACGCATTACACGCTGGCCCGCAAGGACGAACGCGCCGGCACGCTGCATGTGCATTTCCCGCGCATCGGTTATGTGCTCAAAGCCGCAGAGGCCTGAGATTTTCAGAAGCCTCACAACGCAGAACAAATAACAAAGGACAAACCATGATCACGGATTTCAAAGGAAAAACCGCCGTTCTGACCGGTGCCGGCTCCGGCTTCGGCCTGGAGTGCGCCCGTATCGGTGCCCGGCTCGGCATGAACCTGGTGCTGGCCGATGTGCAGCAGGACGCGCTTGACAAGGCCGTGGCGGAAATCAGCGCCACCGGCGCGCAGGTCCTGCCGTTCCGGCTTGACGTGTCGAAAGCTGCTGAAGTCGAGGCCTTGGGTGCCGCGGCATTTGCGCGTTTCGGCGCGCCGCATTTTGTCTTCAACAATGCCGGCGTCGGCGCGGGTGGCCTGATCTGGGAAAACACGCTGAAAGACTGGGAGTGGGTCATAGGCGTCAACCTGATGGGTGTCGCCCATGGCGTTCGCGTCTTCACACCCATGATGCTGGAAGCCGCCGCCAAAGACCCGGCCTGGCAGGGCCACATTGTCAACACCGCCAGCATGGCCGGGCTGCTGAATGCGCCCAACATGGGCATTTACAACGTCAGCAAACATGCGGTGGTCGCGATGAGCGAAACCTTGTACCAGGACCTGGCCCTGGTCACCGACCAGATCGGCGCTTCGGTGCTGTGCCCCTTCTTTGTGCCGACCGGCATCAACCAGAGCCACCGCAACCGGCCGGGTGAGCTGGAAGCGGCCAAGCCGACGCGCAGCCAGCTGATCGGCCAGGCCATGAGCGACAAGGCCGTGGGTTCCGGCAAGGTCACGGCGGCCGACGTGGCGCAAAAGGTCTTCGATGCCATTGCCGCCAACCAGTTCTACATCTACAGCCACCCCAAGGCCATCGGCTCGGTGCAGACGCGGCTGGAAGACATCCTGCAGGCGCGCAACCCGACCAGCCCGTTTGCCCACAAGCCGGAACTCGGCGAAGAACTCAAAAAGGCCCTGCGCGGCGCCTGAGGCAATCTTATAAGCAAAAAGTGCCGCCAGCCCCCGTCTGTCGGGCATGAGCAGCTATTGATTTGATAGCTGGTGGGGTGGCCGCAGCGTCCGCTGTAGCCGTCTCCACGCGCTCGAAACCTCCTCCATTTGGGGGATGCAGCGCGGGGGGCCGAAGCCTATTCTTTTCCTTCCTCACCGGAAAGGAATACGCCATGAAAGCTTTCACCATCGGCCGCTCGTGCATGTTTGCCGTGCTGGCCGTGACTTGCCCCGTCATCGCCCTGGCGCAGGCCACCGGGCCTGCTGCCTTCATCAAGAAGCCGCTCGACAACGCGGGTTCTGTGCCGGCCCTTCATGCGCCGCCGCCCATGCCTGCACCGCCGATGGCCGGCAGCGCACCCGGCAAACACGACACCACCCCCCTGGCCATCTGCAGCCGGGAAAAAACGCTGATCGCCGAGCTTGAGAAAACCGTGGCGCTGCAGTCCAAACGGATTGCGGAACTCGAAGCGGACGTCAAGCTGGCCGGCAGGGGAGCGGCCAAATGAGCCAGACCGTGGCCGATCAACTTCAGGCACAAATGGCAAAGGTGTCTGCGGCCAGGGCCGAGGTGGAACAGCAAACGACAGTGCCAGGCGGCACGGCGGCGCGGTCGCAGTGGTGGTCGGTCACCGATGCCATGACCATCAGCACCGCCATCCTGCTGTTCGGCCTGTTTGTCATGGTGCTGGCAACGCGCGCGCTGCAGCAGGGTGTGGCGGCCGGCCTGGTGCTGCGGCTGTTCGGCATGCTGACCATCATCATCCTGGCGGTCTTCCTGGTCGTGGCCGGTTACGACAGCCAGCAGATTGCGCCGGTGTCGGGCCTGCTGGGCACACTGGCGGGTTACCTGGTCGGCCGCAGCGTGCAGGAGTCCCGGGCGCCGGCCGGGAAGGATGCGCCCGTCCCGCCTGCGCCCTAAAGAATCGCCGACCGGTGCGCTTGCACCGCTTCCAGCACGATGGGCTTGAGCTGTACGCCCGCGTGTTCATCCACGTGCTTGAGCAGGGAGCGGCGCATGCGCGGTTCCCGGAGGCGATTGAGGGCGTTATGAAAACGCCGAGTTAGCGGTATCTGGCCGCCGAGATGAACTCCGAAAAGGTCTCGCACCACACCAGCACGGTGGTGTATTTGGCGACCTCAACCCCTTCAGGCACCGCGACGATGAAATTCTCGAAGGTCTTGATGTCGCCGACGCGCGCCGATTGCGACTTGAGCTTCAGGAACTGAGCTTCGTTTTCCACAAACGCCGGCACCAGGTACAGCTTGTAGTCGGGCCCGGGTGAGATCTTGCCCATCAACGCAATGGCTTGCCGGCCAACCGAGACTTCGCCTTCACCCCAGTGCAGCAGGTCACTGCCCGCGAGGTCGCGCCGGAAGCGGCCGCTGAACTCGGCAGCGCCGGCGACGGACTGCACCAGAGCCGCAGCAGGCGCGGTGGGCGCGGTCAGGATGGGCAACAGGTAAACCCCCAGCGCAAAACCGGCCAACAACGTGGCCAGATGCGACGCGCCCAGCCACAGGGCTTTTTTCATGAGGGTTTCGCGGCGCCGGCCTGGCACTGCAGGCTCAGCGCCTGCAGCGGTGTGCCGCTCTGGGGTTCGAACACCACAAGATTGATCTGGCGTTCATGGCCGGGCGTGGCCGCGATGCTGCGAAACACCAGTTTCTGGGCCGCGCCGGCCTTGCTGCTGTAAGTGCCGGCCTGGGTGTACTGGCGCACCACAAAATCGTGCTTGAGATATTCACCGGCGTTTTCCCCGGCCTTGACGCGGGAACTGTGGCCGTGTTCGGTCACGGTCCAGTAAGCGGCCCAGGCCGGCACGGCGGCAACACCTGCCACGAGGGAAACCGTCGCTTCAAACTGATCGTCAGCCAGCTTCTTCAGGTCAATGTGGATTTTGGCCGGGGCGCGCTGGCCGGTGATGCGCGATTGCGCGTTGCCCCACTGTGGCCAGTCGCTGCCATTCACGACGACCTGCGGTGTGTAAATGCTGCGCAGGCGGTTGTGGACGGCAACTTCACGCTGGCGGGCCGTGTGTGCCGGTGTCGCGAACCGGTCCACCCAGCCCAGGTTGTCCCAGTAGCCGACGTGGAAGGCCTGCACCACCACATCCTTGCCGCGCAGGCCGGACACCCACTGATCGGCCGGCGGGCAGGAGCTGCAACCCTCGGAGGTGTACAGCTCCAGTACGGGCGTGGTTTGTGCCCCGGAACTCGCCACACACTGGTTTTGCATGCCAAATGTGGCTGTAGCCCCCGCCAGTAAAGCGCAGGCAGCTATGATTTTGGGAGCAGATGTGACCATGACCAGAACCTTTCCATGTGTGGGTGCTGGTTGGTCGGCGTACGCGCGGACTTCTTACAGCCGCGGAACAAATGCCATGTGAGGGTCAGAGCAGCGGCGGGGTGTCCTGGCGCACGGTCACACGCGGCACGCCGTCGCGGCTTTCCAGGCGGTCTTCCAGCTCGCCGATATAGGCGGCCAGCGTATTGCCGGACTGGTCGATCTTGCTGCCCAGGGCTTGCTGGGTTTGCGCCAGCCGCTCGGCCCAGACCGTTGCATGGGCGGCCTCGCGCTGCTGCGCCGCCAGGGCCTGCGCTTCAAGGTAGTTGCGCAGTTCGGTGAAACGCGAGGCCTCGGCCTTGTCGGCCAGTTCGCGCTGGGCCTGCAGTTCACGCGCGGTCTGGCGGGTCTCGATCAGGTGGGTGCTCTGGATATACAAGGTGGTGGCCAGAAACACCAGCAGTGCGGCCAGCAGCAGCCCAAGCAGCACCAGCCCCAGCGGGGCCTGCACCGTGGTAAAGCCGAGGCTCAGCAGGCTGGGTCGCGTGAATTCGTCCATGTTCAGCGCGGCAAAACCGGCCATCAGCACAATGGCCACGATCAACACAATGGTTCGGGTACGCATGCTAGGAACTCCAGAAATTGAAGTCTTCATCATCGGCCGGACGGGCGCCGGCTGTCTGTAGGAAAAAAGCCTGAATCCGCCACGCCCGGGAGCGCTTCAGCCGGGCCCCGGCACCCGCGGATCGGGCGGCGAGCGCGGTGACACAGCGACAACTTCGTCGATGGCGTCGGCCGCTTCCTCGTTCAGGGCCTGGCCGGCCTTCTTCGGCCGGGTCAGCGGCGCCGGCGTCCAGCGGCCGCCGTGCATCAGCTTGGTGGCGCTGCCGAGGTCGCCGGCCATTTGCAGTTGCAGGCGCTCGGCATCGCGGCGGCGGATGTCCTCTTCAATCTCGGCAACCTCCGTATCCGCCACGCCGAGCTGGCGCAGCGCCTCGCTGCTGAAGGCCATCGCCGATTCGAAGGTTTCACGCATCTGGTAATCCACGCCGCGCTTGATCAGCTCGATGGCATGCTGGCGGTCATAGGAGCGCGCAAAGATGGGCGTCATCGGAAACTCGTGTTTGGCCTGTTCGACGATGCGGGTGGTGGCATCTTTTTTGTCCACACACACCAGGATGGCCCGCGCGTGGGCGGCGCCGCTGGCATGCAACACGTCCATGCGGGTGCCGTCACCGTAATAGACCTTGAAGCCGAACTGCGCCGCGCTGCGGATCATGTCGGTGTCGTTTTCGATCAGCGCGATGTCGATGCCGCGTGCCAGCAGGGCCTGGCTGGCGATCTGGCCGAAACGGCCGAAGCCGATGATCAGCACGCTGCCCTTGATCTCACGTGCTTCTTCCACGCTTTCGATGCCGTCCATGTCCAGCTCGGCCTCGGCTGGCATCACCCAGCGCAGCGCAGACACCGCCAGCGGCGTGAGCGCCATCGAGATGATGATGGCCGCCGTCAAAATCGCGTTGACATTGGCTTGCACGATGCCCGCCGCTGCCGCCGCCGAATACAGCACAAAGGCGAACTCCCCACCCTGGGCCATCATGGCGGTGCGCTGCAGGGCGTCGCCGTGGCTGGACTTCGTCAGGCGCGCGACCGCATAAATGCCGATGCCCTTGAACACCATGTAGGCCAGCACACCGCCGAGGATCAGCGGCCAGTCGGCCAGCACCAGCGGAATGTCCAGCGACATGCCAACACCCATGAAAAACAGGCCCAGCAAAATGCCGCGGAAAGGCTCGATGTCGGCTTCGAGCTGGTGGCGAAAGGTCGATTCGGACAACATCACACCGGCGGCAAACGCGCCCATGGCCATGGACAGGCCACCCCACTGCATGGCCAGCGCCGAACCCAGCACCACCAGCAGGGCCGCCGCGGTCATGACCTCGCGCGCGTGGGCCCGGGCAAGGATGCGGAACAGCGGGTTCAGCAGCCAGCGGCTGACCGCCACCAGCCCGATGATGGCCGCCAGCGCAGCGCCAATCGTGACCCAGCGCGACACGCCATCCGAGCTGTCCGGCGCCATGAAGGCGACGATGGCCAGCAACGGCACGATGGCCAGGTCTTCCAGCAGCAGGATGGACACCATGCGTTGTCCGCGCGGGGTGGAAGTGTCGCCGCGTTCGTCCAGCAGCTGCATCACGATGGCGGTGGACGACAGCACAAAACCCATGGCGGCGATAAAGGCCACCGGCGGTTTGAGCCCGGCGAGCACACCCATGCCCGTCAACAATGCGCCGCAAACCACCACCTGCATCAGGCCCAGGCCGAAGATTTCGCGCCGCAGCTTCCACAGGCGGGTCGGCTGCATTTCCAGCCCGATGACAAACAGGAACATCACCACGCCGAGTTCGGCCACGTGCAGGATGGTGCCGGCCTCGTTGAAAAAACCCAGGCCAAAGGGGCCGATGGCGAGGCCGGCGGCGAGATAGCCGAGCACGGAACCCAGCCCGAGGCGCTTGAACAGCGGCACGGCCAGCACGCCGGCGCCCAGCAACACCACTACCTTGACCAGCTCACTGCCTTGTTCGACTGCCATGGATGTCCTGTGCGCTGCTGGTGGGGAAAGAAAGAAGGGGAGGGAATGGGTAGGAAAGCGAGTGAACATGGTAGCGGAATTTGGGCGACTGCCGGTGCTGCCGCCTGTGGCAAACTCGCCCCTTTTCTTTCCAGCCTCTTCCGAGCATCTTCCCAGCGCATTCCAGAAAACACATGCAAAAAATCATTCGCCAGATCGCCGCAGAAATCAGGGTCCAGGAGCATCAGGTCAAAGCAGCGGTTGAGCTGCTCGACGGCGGCGCCACCGTGCCGTTTATCGCGCGTTACCGCAAGGAAGTCACGGGCGGGCTCGACGATATCCAGTTGCGCGAGCTCGAATTCCGCCTGGGCTACCTGCGCGAGCTGGAAGAGCGCCGCGAAGCCGTGCTCAAAAGCATCAGCGAGCAAGGCAAGCTGACCCCGGAACTGGCCGCTGCGATTGCCGCTGTGCCGACCAAGCAGGAACTCGAAGACTTGTATTTGCCCTTCAAGCAAAAACGCCGCACCAAGGGCCAGATGGCGCGCGAGGCCGGCATCGAACCGTTGGCCGACAAGCTGTTTGCCGACCCGTCGCTCGTGCCCGCCGACGAGGCGGTCGCCTTCGTCAAGGCCGAAAAGATGGAAAGCGGCGACGACTTCACGACCGTCCAGGCCGTTTTGGACGGCGTGCGCGACATCCTGAGCGAACGCTGGGCGGAAGATGCGGCGCTGCTGCAGATGCTGCGCCAGTGGCTGTGGAGCGACGGACTGCTGTCGTCCAGGCTGGTCGCCGGCAAGGACGAAAACAACCCCGATACAGCCAAGTTCCGCGACTATTTTGACTACGATGAGCCGATTGGCCGCGTGCCATCGCACCGTGCGCTGGCCGTGTTCCGCGGCCGCGGGCTCGATATCCTCGACGCCAAGCTGCTGCTGCCCGAAATTGCCGAGCCCGGCAAGCCCAGCATCGCCGAAGGAAAAATCGCCATCCACCTCGGCTGGAGCCACAAGGGCCGGCCGGCCGACGACCTGCTGCGCAAATGTGTGGCCTGGACCTGGAAGGTCAAGCTGAGCCTGTCCATCGAGCG
>CAMLDT010000079.1 GCA_946479075.1 uncultured Polaromonas sp. | reverse complement strand
AATGCCGGCATCACGCGCGACATGCTGGCCATGCGCCTGAAAGATGAGGACTGGGATGCGGTGCTGGACACCAACCTGAAGGCCGTGTTCCGCATGAGCCGCGCGGTCATGCGCACCATGATGAAGCAGCGTTATGGCCGCATCATCAGCATCACCTCGGTGGTGGGTGCGTCCGGCAACGCGGGGCAGGCCAATTACGCGGCGGCCAAGGCCGGCGTGGCCGGCATGACGCGCGCGCTGGCCCGCGAACTCGGCAGCCGCAACATCACCGTCAACTGCGTGGCTCCCGGCTTCATTGAAACCGACATGACCGCCGGCCTGCCGGAAGAGCAGCAAAAGGCGCTGCTCGGGCAGATTCCGCTGGGCCATCTCGGCAAACCCCAGGATATTGCGCACGCGGTGGCTTTTGTGGCCAGCCCGCAGGCCGGCTACATCACCGGGCAGGAACTCCACGTCAACGGCGGCATGTATATGTGAGCACGCCTTCAGCCACGCTGGCTGCCAGGCGTCATCCGGATCATGAATAATGGGATGAGGCAGGGGCCGGCACAGGCTGGAGCACAAGCCGGGTTTTATCCGTCCGGCTGGCAAGTTGGGGAATCACCCCCAACACGCTAAAATCACGGATTAATTTACAACCCTCAGAGGGACTTATGAGCGATATCGAATCACGTGTTAAGAAAATCATTGCCGAGCAACTTGGCGTGGAAGAAGGCCAGGTCACCAACGAAAAAGCCTTTGTGGCCGATTTGGGTGCCGACTCGCTTGACACCGTCGAACTGGTGATGGCTCTGGAAGATGAATTCGGCATCGAGATTCCTGACGAGGACGCCGAAAAAATCACCACCGTGCAGAACGCGATCGACTACGCCAACACCCATCAAAAAGCCTGAAGACCCCCGGTCTTTTGTCATCTCGCCCGTCAAGCCGGCCGCGGCTTGACTGGAACTAATTCAGGATTCACGCATGAGCCGTCGTCGCGTCGTTGTGACAGGTCTGGGATGTATCAGCCCGGTGGGAAACACCGTGGCCGATTCCTGGGCCAACTTGCTGGCTGGCAAGCCGGGCATTGACCTGATCACGCAATTTGACGCAAGTAATTTCGCCTGCAAGTTCGCAGGCGAGGTCAAGGGCTTCAACATCGCGGATTACATCCCGGAAAAGGAAGCGCGTCACATGGACCGCTTCATCCACCTCGGGCTGGCGGCAGCCTGCCAGGCCGTGGCCGACAGCGGATTGCCCACGGGTGATGCGCTGGGTGCGGAGCAGGCCACACGCATCGGCTGCAACATCGGCTCCGGCATTGGCGGTCTGCCCATGATCGAGCAGACCCACGCCGAACTGGTGAATCGCGGCCCGCGCCGCATTTCGCCGTTTTTTGTGCCGGCATCCATCATCAACATGATCTCCGGCCACGTGTCCATCAAGTTCGGTTTCAAGGGCCCCAATATCGCCGTGGTGACGGCGTGTACCACGGGCCTGCATGCCATCGGCCTGTCGGCGCGCATGATCGAACATGGGGATTGCGACGTGATGGTCGCCGGCGGTGCAGAAGCCACGGTGTCGCCGCTGGGCATGGGTGGCTTTGCCGCGGCGCGCGCCCTGTCCACCCGCAACGACGATCCCACTACCGCGTCACGGCCCTGGGACAAGGATCGTGACGGCTTTGTGCTGGGCGAGGGCAGCGGTGTGCTGGTGCTGGAAGAATACGAACATGCCAAGGCACGCGGCGCGAAGATTTATGCCGAACTCACCGGCTTCGGCATGAGTGCCGACGCGTATCACATGACGGCGCCGGATGTGGACGGCCCGCGCCGTTCCATGGTCATGGCCCTGAAAAATGCCGGTACCAATGCCGACCAGGTCGGCTACCTCAATGCGCATGGAACCTCCACGCCACTGGGTGACCTCAATGAAACCAATGCCATCAAGGCGGCGTTTGGTGACCATGCGAAGAAACTGGTGGTCAGCTCGACCAAGTCCATGACCGGCCACTTGCTGGGCGGGGCCGGCGGCATTGAATCCGTATTCACCGTGCTGGCCCTGCATCACCAGAAAATTCCGCCGACGATCAACATCTTCAACCAGGACCCGGAGTGCGATCTGGACTACTGCGCCAACACGGCGCGTGATGTGAAGATTGACGTTGCCGTCAAGAACAATTTCGGCTTTGGCGGCACCAACGGCACGCTGGTGTTCCAGCGGGCCTGATGCCCTTTCCTGTTTCGCCTTCAGCATCCAGCGCCATCACTTCACTGCCTGCTCATGCATAACGCCCCATCGGTTGTTTATCCGCTGGGGCGTTCGCGCTTTCAGGGCCGGGTGCTGGTTGCGCTCTGGTTCGCCGGCCTGGCCGTGACCTTGTTATGGGCGGTGAGCGCGCCCCGCCTGGACTGGCGGCTGGGCGTGGCCGTGCTGGCGCTGCTCACGGCTGCTGCAGCGGCGTGGTCAGGGTGGCGTCATGCGCCATCCGGGCAGGTGCGCTGGGACGGGCAGGTGTGGCACTGGGAAAGTCCCGGTTATCGCTCGGGCACGCCGGTGCTTGCGCTGTCGGTGGTCCTTGATTTTCAGCGCGTGCTGCTGCTCAGGCTGGAGAACCAGGATCACGCCACCCTGTGGCTCTGGGCCCATCGCGCTGCCATGCCGGAGCGCTGGATGGATTTGCGCCGTGCGGTATATTCGCGGCGCAAGGCATCACCTGCTGCCGCGCCGCCTGATGGGCCGGGCGCCATCCCTTTTGACGCAGCGGATTTTCCCGTCGACACCGATCCGCCACGCCTTTATCCATGAGCGCCGATATTCCCTCTTCCCCGCCGGTGACGGCCAGCGACAGCGATGCCCTGCTGGTCGAGCGCAGCGTGGCGGGCGACCAGAAAGCGTTTGAGCTGCTGGTCATCAAATACCAGCGCCGCATCCAGCGGCTCATCGGACGCATGGTGCGTGATGTGGACCTGGTGGAGGACATCGCCCAGGAAACCTTTATCCGGGCCTATCGCGCGCTGGCCCAGTTCAGGGGCGAGGCCCAGTTCTACACTTGGCTTTACCGGATTGCCGTCAACACGGCCAAAAAATCGCTGATGGACTTGAAGCGCAATCCCACGGTGTCTGAAAATGCCTTCAAATCCGGGCAAAGCGACGAAAGCGATGAAACTTCCCCGCTGGAAAACGAACTAACCAGTTCAGAAACCCCCGATGCCGTGCTCGCCAGCAAGGAAATTGCCCAGATGGTCAATTCGGCCATGGACGCTTTGCCCGAGGAACTGCGCCAGGCCATCAGCCTGCGGGAAATCGAAGGTTTGAGTTATGAAGAAATCGCCGAGTTGATGAATTGTCCGATAGGCACCGTGCGGTCCCGGATTTTCAGGGCCCGGGAAGCGATTTCTGCAAAGATCAAGCCGCTGCTGGAAAACCAGTCCGGCAAGCGCTGGTAGGCGGCACAGGGTATGGGCAGCACCGTGAGATGGCCCAGGGCAGAGAGCAAATAATTGACCGGCATGCGCAAGCAGCCCAAACACCATGAAACCGACAACGCAAGACCTTGAATTGATTTCCGCCCTGGCTGATGGTCAGTTGGCCAGCGGGGAATGTGCTGGCGTGCTCGCGGTGTGCACATCCGATGAGGACGCGCTTGCGCGGTGGGGCAGCTACCATTTGATTGGCGACGTATTGCGCTCGCCCGGCCTGGTGTCCGGGGTTTCCGATGCTGCCTTCCTGGCGCGCCTGCGTGCACGTCTCGATCAGGAGCCGGCCATTCACGCTGGCCCGCTGGAACAAGCGCCTGTGCCCTTGAGCCGGCGTGAGGCGGCCAATGACGGGAGTTTCCGCTGGAAACTGGCGGCCGGTTTTGCTTCGGCGGCCGCCGTGGTCGCGGTGGCGTGGACGGCCGGATCTTCCGGCTTGCTGGCGCCTTCGGCTGCGCCTCAACTGGCCCGCGCCGGGGCTCCGCAGCAGGTGCTGGTGATGTCATCGCAGGGGCCGGTGGTGCGGGATGCCCGCCTGCAGGAGCTGCTGGCCGAGCACAAGCAGTTTGGCGGCACCTCCGCCCTGCAGATGCCTTCCGGTTTTTTGCGCAACGCAACCTTTGAAGCTCCCGCAGGCGAACGCCGCTAGGTCGCCAGGTATTTGCACCGCGCATGAACCCCACGCCGCTTTCAGCATGAATTTCAAGCCTTTTCGCCTTCTAGCCCTCGCCGGTTGTACGTTGTTTGCTACGCATTACATAGCAGCGCAAACCACCGGGACGCCTCCGGCTGCACCCGCGCAGCTTGTCGAGTCGAAAAATATCAATGAATGGCTGATGCGCATGCACGAGGCATCGCGCAATCGCTCCTATGTCGGCACGTTTGTGGTTTCCTCAGGTGGGGCGATGTCCAGCGCCAGGATCTGGCACGTCTGCGACGGAACCCAGCAGATGGAGCGGGTGGATACGTTGACCGGTCCGCCCCGATCCACCTTTCGCCACAACGACCAGGTCGTGACCTTCCTGCCGGAGGAAAAAGTGGTGCGCACTGAAAAGCGCGAGTCACTGGGGCTTTTTCCTGCCATGCTGCAGTCCACCGGCAGCCACATCGGCGAGTTTTACCAGGCGCGGCAACAGGGCCATGAGCGCGTCGCCGGTGTGGATACCGATGTGATCTCGCTGATCCCGAAAGACGCGATGCGTTTTGGGTACCGGATTTGGGCTGAGCAAAAAAAGGGTCTGGTCGTCAAGCTGCAGACGCTGGACGCGGACGGGAATATCCTGGAACAGGCGGCATTCTCGGAGCTGCAGTTCGATGTGCCTGTCAAGATTGAAAAACTTGTGCAGATGATGAACAAGGTCGACGGCTACCGGGTTGAAAAGCCCGGCCTGGTGAAAACCACGGCCAGTGCCGAAGGCTGGGCGCTGAAAAAGCCGGTGGCGGGTTTCCAGCCCATGAGTTGCCACAAGCGGCCGCGCGGCGCACGAGCGGGGGATGAGCCCATGCAATGGGTGTTTTCAGACGGGCTCGCGTCGGTATCGATTTTTGTGGAGCCGTTTGACGCCCGGCGTCATGTTCAGGAGTCGCGCCTGACCATGGGGGCGACCCAATCCCTGACGCGGCGCCTGGATGCGTGGTGGCTGACCGTGATCGGTGAAGTGCCCATGGCGACGCTGGCGCAGTTTGCCGACAGTCTTGAACGCCGCAAATAATGCCCCATGTCCCCGGGGACTCGCCGGCGCCACGCGTTTGCCGGTCGGCCCCGGTGGGCCTGTTTTGCCGACCTGCCGCTTTCGCCCAATCATTTCTCAAAGGCTGATGATGCATACATTGAACTGGAAACCATACCGTGCCTATGTGACCGCCGGGGTGCTGGCGCTGGGAGCCACCCTGAGCCTGGTGCCCGTCCAGCCGGCGGTGGCGCAGGTGCGCAATCTGCCGGATTTCACGGACCTGGTGGAAGCGGTCGGGCCGTCCGTCGTGAACATCCGCACGCTTGAAAAAGTCAAGGCAGGGGCGTCGGGCAATGCGGACGAGCAGATGCTCGAATTCTTCCGCCGGTTTGGCATTCCGGTGCCGCCCAACATGCCGCGCGCTCCGCGCCCCGACCGTTCGCTGCCTGATGAAGACCAGCCGCGCGGTGTCGGCTCGGGGTTCATTCTGACGGCCGATGGGCTGGTCATGACCAACGCCCACGTGGTCGAAGGCGCCGATGAAGTGGTGGTCACGCTCACCGACAAGCGCGAGTTCAAGGCCAAAATCATTGGAAGCGACAAGCGCACCGATGTGGCCGTGGTCAAGATCGAGGCGACAGGGCTGCCGGCGGTGAAGATCGGCGATATCAGCCGGCTCAAGGTCGGAGAATGGGTCATGGCCATCGGTTCGCCTTTTGGCCTGGAAAATACCGTGACCGCCGGTATCGTCAGCGCCAAGCAGCGCGACACCGGCGATTACCTGCCTTTTATCCAGACCGATGTGGCCATCAATCCCGGCAACTCGGGGGGCCCGCTGCTCAACATGCGCGGCGAGGTGGTCGGCATCAACAGCCAGATCTACTCGCGCTCCGGTGGTTTTCAGGGGATTTCTTTTGCCATTCCCATTGACGAGGCGACGCGGGTTGCCGATCAGTTGCGCAGTACGGGCAAGGTCACACGCGGCAAGATCGGCGTTCAGATTGACCAGGTCAGCAAGGATGTGGCCGAGTCTATCGGGCTGGGCAAACCGCAGGGCGCATTGGTGCGCGGCGTGGAAGCCGGTTCGCCCGCTGAAAAAGGCGGCGTGGAAGCTGGTGACATCATCATCAAATTCGAGGGCAAAACCATCGAGAGGGCCACCGATCTGCCGCGGCTGGTCGGCAATGTGAAGCCGGGCACCAAGGCCACGGTGACCGTGTTCCGGCGCGGTGCCAGCCGTGACCTGAGCGTCATCATCGGCGAAGTGGAGGCGGAAAAATCCCCGCGCAAGGCGCAGGCGCCGGAAACCAAACCACCGGTGGCCGGCCCGGCCCGGGCCATGGGGCTGGTGGTCAGCGAACTGCCCGACGCGCTCAGGAAAGAGCTCAAGCTCAAGGGGGGCGTCAAGGTGGATGCCAGCGAAGGCGCCGCAGCCCGCGCCGGCTTGCGCGAGGGCGACGTGATCCTGGCCATCGCGAACACGGAGATCACCAGCATCAAGGATTTTGAAGCCGCGCTCGCCAGGATGGAAAAAGGCAAGGCCATCAATGTCCTGTTCAGGCGGGGCGAATGGACGCAATACGCCCTGATCCGTCCCGCGCGCTAGCTGACTGAAAGCCCTGCAGCGCCAGCAAGCTGCCGGCTTGTGACAACAGCCCCCATACCCTGATCGGGTTGGGGGTTTTGTTTGAAACGAGGGCACAGCTAAAAAAAGAAAAATATTTTTCTGCCCCTGCGCCGCGTGAATATGTTTGCACGCACTAACTTTCTGGCCAGCCTAAGGACGTGTTTTGTTAGAATGAATGCTCTGTTTGGCTTGATTCCTGTATATCAAGCGTCAAAAAAAATCTGTCCTGGCATGAATTCACTCCATTCACTGCTGATCCACAGATCACCCACAAGTTGTCCAGAGTCTTTCTTAGAAAATTGTGAATAAGCTGTTTATAAGTTTCATGTTGCTGCCTTGCAACGGGAGAAAATTGCCAAATCCCGGGCTATGCGCCGCTGGCTTTTTGCCTACAATGAAGCTTCCAACTATCGCAGTTGCCATAGATTGTTGGTTCAGGGCGCGTCACAAGTGACGCGCCCTTTTTTATGTCTTTTGCAAATGAGCATCAGGCTCTTTGCAATACTTTCAAGCACTTAGGCGTTCCCTTTGATGAATCACATCAGAAATTTTTCCATCATTGCGCACATTGATCATGGCAAGTCCACGCTTGCGGATCGCATCATTCAGCGTTGCGGTGGTTTGCAGGATCGCGAGATGAGCGCGCAGGTGCTCGATTCGATGGATCTGGAAAGGGAGCGTGGGATAACCATCAAGGCGCAGACCGCTGCGCTCAAATACAAGGCACTCGACGGCCAGGTTTACAACCTCAACCTGATCGATACGCCCGGCCATGTGGACTTCTCTTATGAAGTGAGCCGCTCGTTGTCTGCGTGTGAAGGTGCGCTGCTGGTGGTTGATGCAAGCCAGGGCGTGGAAGCGCAAACCGTGGCCAACTGCTACACCGCGCTGGATCTCGGCGTGACCGTGGTGCCGGTGCTCAACAAGATGGATTTGCCGCAGGCCGATCCGGACAACGCCAAGCAGGAGATTGAGGACGTGATCGGCATCGACGCGACCGACGCGATTCCCTGCAGCGCAAAAACCGGCATGGGCATTGACGAGATTCTCGAAGCCGTGGTGGCCCGCATGCCCGCGCCCCAGGGTGACCCCGGCGGGCCGCTGCGCGCCATGATTGTTGACAGCTGGTATGACGCCTATGTCGGCGTGGTCATGCTGGTGCGCGTGGTGGATGGCCGCCTGGCCAAAGGCGAGCGCATCAAGCTGATGGCCAGCGAGGCCACTTACAACGCCGAGCAACTCGGGGTGTTCACGCCGCACACCGAACAGCGCACCTCGCTGGAGGCGGGTGAGGTCGGTTTCATCATCGCCGGCATCAAGGAGCTGCAGGCCGCCCGCGTCGGTGACACCGTGACCCTGGTCAAGACAGGAACCGGCGGCGCCGCGGCCACCGCCACCCAGGCCTTGCCGGGTTTCAAGGAAATCCAGCCGCAGGTGTTTGCCGGCCTGTATCCGACCGAAGCCAGCGAGTACGACTCCCTGCGCGATGCGCTTGAAAAGCTCAAGCTCAATGACGCCTCCCTACACTACGAGCCGGAAGTCAGCCAGGCGCTGGGCTTTGGCTTTCGATGCGGCTTCCTCGGCCTGCTGCACATGGAAATTGTCCAGCAGCGCCTGGAGCGCGAGTTTGACCAGGATCTCATCACCACCGCACCCAGCGTGGTCTACGAGGTGCTCCAGACCGACGGCAGCGTCATCATGGTCGAGAACCCGTCCAAAATTCCCGATGGTGGCAAGGTCAACGAAATCCGCGAACCCATCGTGACCGTGCATCTTTATATGCCGCAAGACTATGTGGGCGCGGTCATGACGCTGGCCAACCAGAAACGCGGCGTCCAGCTCAACATGGCCTATCACGGCAAGCAGGTCATGCTGACCTATGAAATGCCGCTGGGCGAAATCGTGCTCGACTTCTTCGACAAGCTCAAGTCGGTCTCGCGCGGCTACGCCTCCATGGACTACGAGTTCAAGGAGTTCCGGGCGTCCGACGTGGTCAAGGTGGACATCCTGCTCAATGGCGAAAAGGTCGATGCCCTGTCCATCATTGTTCACCGCAGCCAGTCGGCCTACCGCGGCCGGGCAGTGGTGGCCAAGATGCGCGAGATCATTTCCCGCCAGCAGTTCGACGTGGCGATCCAGGCCGCCATCGGGGCCAACATCATTGCGCGTGAGACAATCAAGGCGCTCCGCAAAAACGTGATTGCCAAGTGTTACGGCGGCGATATCTCACGCAAGAAGAAGCTTCTCGAAAAACAAAAGGCCGGCAAGAAACGCATGAAACAGATCGGTTCCGTCGAAGTGCCCCAGGAAGCTTTCCTGGCTATCCTGCAGGTAGAAGAATAATGCTTGGTTTTATGAGTTCACTGACCGCTGCGGTGCTGGCCGTTTTTGTGGGTTACGGCGCGGCCTGGTACTTCGGCATGGTCGAAGGCAATTTTTCGCTGCTGCTGTTCCTGGCGACGGTGGTCACCGGCCTTTACTGGCTCGCTGAAAAGTTCTACTTCTGGCCGCAGCGGCGCAAGGCCGCCGCCCATCTGGAAGCGCAAGCCGCGCAGCGCCGCGCCGAACTCGCCGCCCAGGGCATTACCCAGGTCGATACGCCTACCGCCGAAGCCCAGACCCGGCTGCTGATGCAGCCCTGGTGGCTGGACTGGACGGCCGGGCTGTTTCCGGTGATTGTGGTGGTGTTCCTGCTGCGCTCCTTCCTGTTTGAGCCCTTCAAGATCCCGTCCGGCTCCATGATCCCCACGCTGCTGGTCGGCGACCTGATCCTGGTCAATAAATTCCACTACGGCGTGCGCCTGCCGGTCCTCAACACCAAAATCCTGGACAACCACAGCCCCCAGCGCGGCGATGTGATGGTGTTTCACTATCCGCCCAAACCCAGCCTGGACTACATCAAGCGTGTGGTGGGCGTCCCGGGCGATGAGGTGGCCTACCTGAACAAGAAGCTCACCATCAACGGCAAGCCCTTGACCAAAGTGCCCATGGCTGATTTTTTTGATGAAGATGCGCTGCGCTACGCCAAGCAGTTCCAGGAAACCAACGGCAACAAGACCTATCATCTGCTCAACGACGATGACCGCCCGGCTTTCATCGCGGGTGCGGACGACTTCCCCTATCGGCAGAATTGCCGTTACAGTAGCGAGGGCGTGGTTTGCAAGGTGCCCGAAGGGCAGTATTTCATGATGGGCGACAACCGCGACAATTCGCTGGATTCGCGGTATTGGGGCTTCGTTCCCGAGAAGAACATTGTGGGCAAGGCCTTTTTTGTCTGGATGAATTTTGGTAGTCTCAAGCGGATTGGCAAGATTGACTAGCGGTTTGCGGGACAACAACACTGGCAATACTGGAGCGGAGAAACACATGAACCATCAGCAACGCGGCGTTTCCTTCATCGGGGTTCTGTTTGTGGTCGGCGTGCTGGCTTTTGTCGGTCTGATCGCCGCCCAGGCTTTCCCGACCGTCGTCGAATTCCAGGCCATCACCAAGGCCGCCACCAAAGCCGCGCAAGGGTCTTCTGTGGCCGAGGTACGGACCATTTTCGACAAGGCCGCGCAGATCGATGAGATCAAATCCATCTCCGCAAAAGACCTTGAAGTCAGCAAGGAAGGCGACAGAACCGTCGTCAGTTTTGCCTACAACAAGGAAATCCATATCGCGGGGCCGGCTTTCCTGCTGCTCAAATACGCAGGCCGATCCAAGTAAGTGCGTGCCCATGCCTCGTTGAGTCCCGATCTCCAGTCGCTGCAAAAGCGGCTGGAGCATGCTTTTTCCGATCCGCGCCTGCTGCAGCAGGCTTTGACCCACCGCAGTTTTTCCGCGGACCACAACGAGCGCGTCGAATTCCTCGGCGATTCGGTGCTCAATCTTGCGGTCGCCGGGCTGCTGTATGAACGGCTCAGCGACTTGCCCGAAGGCGATCTCTCGCGGGTGCGCGCCAATCTCGTCAAGCAGGACACCCTGCACCAATTGGCCGTTCAACTCGGGCTGCCACCGCTGCTGCGCCTGGGGGAAGGCGAGGCCAAGTCGGGCGGGCACAAGCGGCCGTCCATCCTGGCCGATGCGCTGGAGGCCGTGATCGGGGCGGTTTACCTCGACGCCGGGTTTGCCAAAGCCGACCAGCTCGTGCGCCGGCTGTTCAGCGCGGTCGAGATCAACCCCAACATGCAGGCCATCGGCAAGGACCCCAAGACCGAGTTGCAGGAATGGCTGCAGGGCCGCAAAATGAATCTGCCGATCTACCGCGTGGTCGGCACCCTGGGCGCAGCCCACAAGCAGACCTTCGATGTGGAATGCGAGATCAGCGAATACGGGCGAGCCGAACGCGGCATTGGCGGTTCGCGCCGTGCCGGTGAGCAGGCGGCTGCCGCCGCCATGCTGGCTTATGTGAAGACGCTCGACTGAAGACTCCTGGCGCCTGCCCATGCAGGCGTCCACAGGCACCGACATGACCCCAGGCAAAAAAGCAAACCCCAAAAAAACCGCGCGCCCGCTGACCCCGGCCGCCACCCTCCCGGCCGAAGCCCTGGGGGTGGATGTGCCTGCACAAAACGTGGAGCTCGAAGCCATGCTGGCCCGGGCCATGACATCCCAGGCCAACAACGCACCACCGGCCGAAGGCCAGCGCTGCGGCCTGATCGCTATTGTGGGCAAGCCCAATGTGGGCAAATCGACGCTGCTCAACGCGCTGGTCGGGCAAAAAATCAGCATCACCTCGCGCAAGGCCCAGACCACGCGCCACCGCATCACCGGCATGCGCACGGTCGGGCCCGCGCAGTTTGTGTTTGTCGATACACCCGGCTTTCAGACCCGGCACGGCAATGCGCTGAACCGCTCGCTCAACAAGACGGTGGTCGGTGCCGTCAATGACGTGGACCTGATCGTGTTTGTGGTCGAGGCCGGCCAGTTCAACCCCGCCGATGACAAAGTGCTGTCGTTGTTGCCGGCCGGCACCCCGGCCATTTTGCTGGCGAACAAGTTCGACCTGATCCACCGGCGCGCCGAGATTGCGCCCTGGCTCAAGGACATGCAGGAGCGCCATAACTTTGCCGAGTTTGTGCCGATGTCGGCCAACAATGCCAGGGATGTGGACCGCCTGTTCGGCATCTGTGAAAAATACCTGCCGCAGCAGCCCTGGATGTATGGCGCTGACGAGCTGACCGACCGCAGCGAGCGTTTCATGGCGGCAGAAATCATCCGCGAAAAGCTGTTTCGCCTGACCGGCGACGAGCTGCCCTACACCTCCACCGTGATCATCGACAAGTTCGAGCAGGAGGGCGAGTTGCGCCGCATTGCCGCCACCATCGTGGTCGAGCGAGACGGCCACAAAGGCATGATCATTGGTGAGAAGGGCGAAAAGCTCAAACGCATTGGCACCGAGGCGCGCCACGAGATGGAAGCGCTGACCGGCGGCAAGGTGTTTCTGGAGATCTGGGTCAAGGTGCGCTCGGGCTGGGCGGACGACGAAGCGCGTGTCAAAACTTTTGGCTACGAGTAATGGAGTTCCGGTGCGCCTAGAAATTCGGGGGCCGGGATGCAGGCCAGGGTGCCCGGAGCGCAGGACACCGGAATGCACTTGGGTGCAGGAGGATTCCGGGCGCCGCGCAACGCCGGCATGCGCCCGGCCGTCGGATTTATAGGCGCACCGGCATGGTGACCAAACGCATCAGCGACGAGCCAGCCTACGTCCTGCACCGCTACGACTGGAGCGAGTCCAGCCTGATCCTGGAGGTCTTCAGCCGCAACTACGGGCGCATCGCGCTGGTGGCGCGCGGCGCCAAGAAGCCGAGTTCCAACTTCCGTCCCATCCTGCTGCCACTGCAGCCGCTGCATCTGGCCTTTGGCGGGGACGCCGAGATCCGCATGTTGCGCGGCGCCGAATGGCAGGGCGGCCATGTGATGCCGACCGGCGATGCGCTGCTCTCCGGCTACTACCTCAACGAATTGCTGATGCGCCTGCTGGCGCGCGACGACCCGCATCCCGTGCTGTTCGACGCCTATGCGGCCACGGTGCAACTGCTGGCCAGCCCCAGCGCCGATACCCTGCAGGTGGCTTTGCGCGCTTTTGAACTGCGCTTGTTGCGTGACATCGGCCTGCTGCCGACGCTGGACGCCCAGACCGCGACGCTGGCGCCGCTGGCGCCGCAGACGCCTTATGTGCTGGTTGCAGAATCGGGCCTGCGTGAGGCCCACGACGATGACCGCGCCAGCCTGCGCGGCGCCCAGTGGCTGGAACTGCAGGCCTCACTGGCCGACGGTGCGCCCTTTACCGACACGGTGCGGGCCTGTGTGGCGCACCTGCCGCAACTCAAGACCCAGTTGCGCGCCTTGCTGCACTACCATTGCGATGTGAAGGTTCTCAAAACCCGGCAGATGATGATCGATCTGCAGGCTTTCTAGGCAAGCTCATGACCGTACACCCCCCGGCCCCGCGCCACCGCACCGCCCTGTCCGTCAACATCAACAAGGTCGCCCTGCTGCGCAACACCCGCCACCTCGGTATTCCCGATGTGTTGCGTGCCGCGGAGTTGTGCCTGGAAGCCGGTGCTCAGGGCATCACCGTGCATCCACGTCCTGACGAGCGGCATATCCGCAGCGACGATGTCTATGAGCTGGCCGCGCTGATGAAGGACTGGCCGGACCGCGAGTTCAATGTCGAGGGTAATCCGCTGCAGAACCTGATGGCGTTTGTACGCAACCTGTCGGCGCGCGGCCTGCCGCTGCACCAGTGCACTTTTGTGCCCGACAGCGAAGACCAGTTCACCAGTGACCACGGCTGGAACTTCCCTGGCGATGCTGCGCGCCTGAAGCCGCTGATTGACGAAGCGCACGACCGCGGCGTGCGCGTCAGCCTGTTCATGGATCCGCTGCCTGAAGCCATGGCCGCTTTTTTTTTTTTTGTTTCGGAGAGCTTCGAGTTCTACACCGAGACCTATGCCCGGGCCTGGAATACACCTGAAAAAGACAAGGTGCTTGAGCAGTTTGCCCTTGCTGGCCGTGCGGCAGCAGCTGTCAATTTGGGAGTAAACGCCGGCCACGACCTGAACCGCGACAACCTGGCCGGCTTCCTGCGCGCGGTGTCCGGCGTGCTCGAAGTCTCCATCGGCCACGCGCTGATTGCCGATGCACTGGAACTCGGCTACAGCGCCACGGTTGCGGCTTACCTGCGCTGCATTGACGCTGGCTTTTCCCCGGCATGATTTACGGCATAGGCACCGACATCTGCGACGTGCGCCGCGTGCGCGCCAGCTTCGAGCGCCATGGCGAGCGCTTTGCGCAGAAGATCCTCAGCGACGCCGAACTCGCGACCTGGAAGACCCGCAGCGCACGCTGGCCAGAGCGTGGCCTGCGCTACCTGGCCACGCGCTTTTCCGCCAAGGAAGCCTTCAGCAAGGCCATCGGCCTCGGCATGCGCATGCCCATGACCTGGCGC
>CAMLDT010000078.1 GCA_946479075.1 uncultured Polaromonas sp. | reverse complement strand
GGTGGCTTTTGTGGCAATGGAAAGCCCAGTCGCCTTCCTCATTGGCCACGAAGTCGATCTGGCGCATCTGCCCCACGGCGACGTCGGTGGTCACCTCGGGCCAGCGGGCCGACCGGGGTGTGGGGCCGCCGTCGGTGCCTGTCACAAAAAATTCATGGCCGTGCAGGTGTATCGGGTGATTGGTCATGGTCAGGTTGCCGAAGCGGATGCGCACTTTGTCGTTCTTGCGCACCACCAGCGGGTCGATGCCGGGGAACACGCGGCTGTTCCAGCTCCACAAGTTGAAGTCGAGCATGGTCATGATCTTGGGTGTGTAGGCGCCGGGGTCGATGTCGTAGGCGTTGAGCAAAAACACGAAGTCGCGGTCCACCTCGTCAATCAGCGGGTGCTTGGCTTTGGGATGCGTGATCCAGAAACCCATCATGCCCATGGCCATCTGCGTCATCTCGTCGGCGTGCGGGTGGTACATGAAGGTGCCGGGGCGCCGCGCGACGAATTCATACACAAAGGTCTTGCCGACGGGGATGGCCGGCTGGGTCAGGCCAGTCACGCCGTCCATGCCGTTGGGCAGGCGCTGGCCGTGCCAGTGCACGCTGGTGTGCTCCGGCAGCTTGTTGGTGACAAAAATGCGCACGCGGTCGCCCTCGACCACCTCGATGGTGGGCCCCGGCGACTGGCCGTTGTAGCCCCACAGGTGCGCCTTGAAGCCGGGCGACATCTCGCGCACCACAGGCTCGGCCACCAGGTGGAATTCCTTGACCCCCTGGTTCATGCGCCAGGGCAGGGTCCAGCCGTTGAGCGTGACCACCGGGTTGTAGGGCCGCCCGGTGGCGGGCACCAGCGGGGCCATGGTGTCGGGCGAGGTTTGCAGCACCGGCTCGGGCAGGGCTGCCATGGCCACGCGGCTCACGGCGGCGGCCGCCACTGCGGTGGTCAGCGCCCCGGCGCCG
Source organism: uncultured Polaromonas sp. (assembly GCA_946479075.1). The sequence goes on along the minus strand of CAMLDT010000078.1, from coordinate 13,372 downwards.
GTCAAAAACGATCTTCGGTTATTCATGGGAATCTTTTGAAAAGGAGTGGGGTTTCAGTGGCTGGCCGCACTGCCGCTGCTGGCTGCCGGGCCGGCCATCGATGTGGCGGTGGGTTTGCCCATCAGGGAGGCGCTCAGGGCGGCGTCGGCCAGCCAGAACTGCTGGTAGGCGTTGATGGCAGCCATCACACTGGCGATCTGGTCACGGTTGTCGGCCAGCAACTCGAACACGCCAATCAACATGCCGTTGTAGCGCAGCACGTTTTCTTCGGCCATGGCCTTGCGCAGCGGCACGATCTCGTCGCGGTAGTGCAGCGCCAGCGCGTAGGCGGTTCGGTAGGCCGAGTAACTTTCACGCAACTGGGACGACGCGCCGCGCACCGTGGCCTCATAGCGGCGGGCCGCCGCCAGCGATTGCGCATTCATGGCATCGCGCCTGGCGTTGCCCCAGTCGAAAACCGGCAGCCGTATGTCCAGCTCATAACCTTTGCGTGGCGTGCTGGAGCCTGCTGCGTTGTCAAACACGGTATCGCGCCGAACACCCAGCTCCACATCGACCAGGCTGGTCAACAGGTTCAGGCCCTGGGACTGGCCCGCCACATCCAGTTGGTGGCGAGCCAGTTGCACATCCAGGCGCTGTTCGGCGGCCTGCCCGCTGAGCCGGTCGGCATCGCGCGGGGCTTTGGGCAGGTCGGGCAGGCGCTCCGGCAGCTTCAGCGCGGCCGCTTGCGCATCGCTCAGGCCCAGCAGTCGTGTCAGTTCCTCACGCGCCGCAGTGGCCGCATGCTCGCTCGCCGCCAGTTGCGCCGTGGCATCGGCGTAAAACACCTGCTGGCGCGCGCGCTGCAGCTTGTTGAAGTTGCCGACCTGCTGCATGCGCCGGGCCAGCTCGGCGCTGGCTTGTGCGCTGCGGTTGACCTGCCCGGCGTAAGCCAGCGACTGCTTTGCGGCCACCGCGCGCACCCAGGCCTGGCGCACTTGTGTCACTTGTTCGACCACACTGGCACTGAGCTGCACTCTGGCCTGCCCGATTTGCCCGCGGGAAATCGCCTGGCGCCGTGGCAGGGTCAACAGGTCCAGCAAACCAAAGGACAGCAGGCGGCCGATCTCGACTTCGCTGCCGAAGGTGCTTCGCTCAAAGGTAAACAGCGGATTGCGCATGCGGCCGTTCTGGTCGGCTTGCGCCATCTCGGCCCAGCTTTGGGCCAGCAGTCCTTGCACCGCGGGGCTGTTGGCCAGGGCCAGCTGCACCGCCTCATCCATGCCCAGCGGCCCGGCGAGCAGTTCGGTGCTGAGCTTGTCGGCCGCCTGGCGTTGTGCCGCCGTGCGCTGCAGGCTCAGCTTGCCCTGCATGAAAGAAGCGGTGGCCTGGTTGGTCTCGTCCAGCGTCTGGTCCATGTTGACGGATGCGCAACCGGCCAGCACCAGCGCGGCTGCGGCCAGCGCGCCCAGACGAAAAAAGCGGGTCATGGTTTCGCTCCCGGCAGTGTGTGATGTCCGGCGTGCGGATCGGCATCGCCCGTCTGCGCCGCCTCCCGGGCGTAGGCGCGCCAGCCGCCGATTTGCGCCGTGAGTTCATTGGCTTGCCGCCAGTCGAGCGTCCGCTCGTCGGCATAAGGCTGGTAGCCGTCGAGCGCGGATTGAAACGGCGCAGGCGTGGTCTGGGGGTCGGGGGCCGGGTTCGCAGGCGGCGATGTGGCGGGGGCCGGCTGCGCATAAGCAGCCGCCACCCCGAGCAGGATCGCAGGCCAGGCCAAGGGGCGGGGGTGCCTGAAAAAGGGGGAAAGGATCACAAACATCTCCTGAACGTCATGCGGGGCGATTGAAAAATCGCGCGAATCCGGCAAAAAGGGCAGTCAGCCCCTGCTGGATGGCAAGTACAGGCCCAGTTGGGGCCTGGAGATCAGGAAATGGGTGGTTTCTGGCGCTGTGCCGCGTCGGCACTGGCGAAACGGGCGAGCGGCGCGTGCGGCGCCGCCAAGGGCGACAGGACCGGGCTGGCGGCAGCTGCCGCGGGGGACAGCGCCACGGTGTGACAGGCCTGGCAGGCAGCGCACGATCCGCAGTGGCCGTCCGCCGGCGCGTGGTCTTCCCCACCGCCATGCCCGGCGCAATCGGGCAGACCCGCCATCTGCCCTGGAGCTGCAGATTCGTGGTCAAAATGGCCTTCAGCCCCCGCTGTGTGGGCGTGGGTAGCTATGGTTTCGATAGCGGCTGCCGGTTCTGCGACTTCATGCGCGGTGCGGCCGGATGCCATTTCGGTGGCCATCACGTCGCCCACCCAGCCGCGCAAGGGCAGCAGGGCAATCATGAGGGCGAGGACCAGATGGCGCATGGTGTGAATGATAAGGCCAGGGGTGGAAAGTTCCGGGGCCCGGCCGGGTGCCGGCCTACTTCACTTCAAACCGCGCCGTGGTCGGCGGCGTGCCGGCCAGCCTCACCACCGCCATGCCTTTGGTGCCCTTGGCCACCTTGAAGCTGCCCCTGGCTTCGAGTTTGTCGCCGGCCGGCACCAGTTCGGCTTCGGTTTTTTCCGTGCCGTTGAGCAGGGTCACTTTGGCCTTGGCGCCTTCGAGCTTCACCGCCTGGCCGTGATCGCTGATGTAGATCTGCAGGATGTCGGGTCTGGCGACGATTTCCAGGTCGCCGGCCCTGGTTTCGACCAGCACACCGCCGAATTTCGGATCGTGTGCATGGCCACCGGCGGCCATCGCGCCGGCTGCCGTGAGGGCGAGGCTGGCCGCCAGGGCGAGGGAGAGATATGTGTGTTTCATGAACAAGCCTTTCAGTCAGGTGGGGGAGCAGAAAAAATCAGAAAGTTTCCGAGCCGGAATCGGCGACCAGCGCCTCAATCGGCTGGCGGCCGAATAGCGCGACCATGGCCGGCGTCAAAAACGAATCCAGCAGGGTCGAGGTGATCAGGCCCGAGAAAATCACCACCGCCACCGGGTGCAGGATTTCCGTGCCCGGCATGTCGGCCTCGAACAGCAGCGGCGCCAGTGCCAGCGCCGCCACCAGCGCGGTCATCAGTACCGGCGTGAGCCGCTCCTGCGAGCCGCGCAGCAGCATGGCGCTGCCGAAGTTTTCGCCTTCAAAAGCGCACAGGTTGATGTAGTGCGACACCTTCAGGATGCCGTTGCGGATCGCAATACCGGCCAGGGTGATGAAACCCACCAGCGCCGCCACCGACAGCGGCTGCCCCGACAGCCACAGGCCGATCACCGCACCCACCAGCGCCAGCGGGATGTTGGCCATGATGATGGCGGCCAGCACGCTGGAACGGTAGCGCGAATACAGGATCAAAAAGATCAGTGCCACCGAGCCCAGCGACAGCAGGCCGATCAGGCGCGAAGCCTCTTCCTGCGCCTGGAACTGCCCGCCCAGGGTGATGAAGTAGCCCTCGGGCAGTTGGGTTGCCGCGATGGCAGTTCGCATGTCGCGCACCACCTCGCTGAGCGCGCGGCCCTGGGTGTTGGCCGAGAGCACGATGCGCCGGCGCCCGTCGTCGCGGCTGACCTGGTTCGGGCCGTCGCCTTCCTCGACGCTGGCGAGCTGGCTCAGCGGCACGCGTCCGCCAGGCGTGTCCATCATCAGGTTGCGCAGCCCTTCGATGCCGCGCGAGGCTTCGGGCAGCCGCAGCACCAGGTTGAAGCGGCGGCTGCCTTCGACGATCTGCGTGACTTTTTCGCCGTCGATCAGCACCTGCAGCTCCTGCAGCAGTTTGGCCGGCGGCAGGCCCAGACCGAGGGCGCGGTCATAGTCCACCTGAATGCGGATCTGCGGCGTCAGCACCTGTTTTTCGACCTCCAGATCGACCACGCCTTCGATGCCCGCCAGTTGCTGGCGCAGCGCCTCGGCCTGGGTGCGCAGGGTGTCGAGGTCGTCGCCGAAGATCTTGATGGCGATCTGCGAACGCACGCCCGACAACATGTGGTCGATGCGGTGGCTGATCGGCTGGCCAATGCCAATGGCCGCTGGCAGCGTGGCGATGCGGCTGCGGATGTCGGCGTAAACGGCTTCCACGCTGCGGTCGCTGCGCTTGAGGCTCACGTCCAGCTCCGACACGTGCACACCCTCGGCGTGTTCGTCGAGTTCGGCGCGGCCCGAGCGGCGTCCCACATGCGCCACCTCGGGCACATCCACCAGGGCTTTTTCGGCAATGCTGCCGATGCGGGCCGACTCGGTTAGCGTGGTGCCGGGGTTCAGCCGCAAGCCGACCAGCGCCACACCTTCGTTGAAGGGCGGTAAAAAGGTCGTGGGAAAGAAAGGCACGGCCGCCATGGCCAGCACGGCCGCCGCCGCGCCGGCCAGCACCCAGGCGCGCGGGGCCTGCAGCACCTTGTTCAGGGCGGCGGCGTAACGTGTCTTGACCCAGGTTTGCACCCGCGTGTCGCCGTGGTCCAGGCCCTTGATGCGCGGCAGCAGGTAGTAGGACATCACCGGCGTCAGCGTGACGGACACCACCATGGACGCCAGCAGCGAGACGATGTAGGCAATCGCCAGCGGCTGCATCAGCCGGCCCTCGATGCCGGGCAGGAAAAACAGCGGCAGCAGCACCAGCACGATGATCACCGTGGCGATCAGAATGCCGGAGCGCACCTCCAGCGTGGCCCTGGCAATCAGTTCCAGCGGTCCCAGCCTTTGCCCGGGATGGGCGGCGCGGTCCATCTTCAGCCGGCGCAACACGTTCTCCACGCCGACCACCGCATCGTCCACCAACCCGCCGATGGCAATCGTCAGGCCGCCCAGCGTCATGGTGTTGATGGACAGGCCGAAGTAACGAAACACCAGCACCGTGATCATCACCGACACCGGAATGGCCGTCAGCGAAATCAGTGTGGTGCGAATGTTGAGCAAAAAGAAATACAGCACCACCGCCACCACCACGGAAGCGGCCAGCAGCTTGCCGCGCAGCGTCGCCACCGACGATTCGATGAAGGTGGCCTGGCGCATCGTGACCTTCGGCTCGCCCATGCCGGGCGGCATGCCCTTTTTGAGTTCTTCAATGGCGCCCTCGACTTTTTCCGTCAGTTTCACCGTGTCGGCATCGGGTTGCTTCTGAATGCCCAGGATCACGGCCGGCTGGCCATTGAGGCCGGCGTCGCCGCGCTTGATGGCCGGCGCAAAAGTGACTGTGGCGACCTGGTTGAGCTGGATCGGCTTGCCGTTCTGAAAGGCCACGGGCAGGCGCTCCAGGTCCTGCAGCCGCGTGGTGCGGCCGATGTTGCGGATCAGGTACTCGCGCGAATTGAGCTCCAGAAAACCGCCGCTGGAGTTGCCTGAGAACCCCTTGAGCGCCGCTTCGATACTTTCCAGATCCACCTTGAGCGCAGCCATCAGCGCGGTGTCGGGCTGCACTTGGTACTGGCGCACCTCGCCGCCAATCGGCACCACCTGGGCCACACCGGGCAGGGTCAGCAGGCGCGGGCGCATCACGAAGTCGGCGTATTCGCGCACCGCCATCGGGCTGATCTTGGCGGTGTCTATCGGCAGCGCCAGCAGCATGATCTCGCCCATGACGGAGCTGATCGGTCCCATGCCGACATGTTCCACACCTTGCGGCAATTGTTCGCGTGCGATTTGCAGACGCTCACCCACCATCTGGCGGGCGCGGTAAATATCGGTTTTCCAGTCGAAGGTGACGTAAACAAAAGACAGGCCGACGCTGGAAATCGAACGGATGCTTTCCACGCCCGGGATACCGCCCATGGCGATCTCCAGCGGCGCGGTGATCAGTTGCTCGACTTCTTCGGGTGCCATGCCACCGGCCTCGGCCTGCAGCGTGACGGTCGGTTTGTTCAGGTCGGGAAACACGTCCACCGGCATCTTCACCAGTGTCAGTGCACCGACCAGCAGCAGCACCGCCGACAGCACCAGCACCATCAGGCGGTTGGCCAGGGAGGCATGAATGAGTTTTTCAAACATGGTGTGGGGTCCCGCTCTCAGCGAACCTGGTTGACCAGCGGTGCGGCTTGTATCACCACCCGGTCACCGGCTTTGAGGCCGTCAATGATCGCAACCGTGCTGCCGTCCAGCGGCAGCAGGCGCACGCTGCGCGGCGCGAACAACTCGGCGCCGGTGTGGACCCAGACCATGTCCTGGTTGCTGGCGCTTTTGACCACGGCCCCGGTGGGCAAGGCAACTCCCTGGACCCGGGTTCTGGTTTGCACGGTCACTTTCACCGGCTGGTGAATGGCCAGGGGCAGGGCGGCCGGGCCTGGCACGGTGCGAAACACCAGCGGGATCGCGCCTTCGCGCAGGCTGCTGCCGGCGCCGACAAACTGCAGCGGCACGCTGACGCCGGGCGCCGGGCTGGCACTGGCCGAGGCGATGTTGGCTACCAGCGCGGCGTCGAAGGCACTGGCCTCCACGCTCATGCGCGAGGGATCGACAATCTCGAACAACAGCTCGCCCGCTTCGACCACCTGGCCGGCGACTACGTTGGCGGCGGCAATCACGCCCGAGACCGGCGCCACCAGCGCTTCGGTCGCCGACACGCTGGCGGCCACGGCAGCAGCGCGCTGGCGCAGGCTGCTCACGTCGGACTGGGCCGCTTCGATGTCTTTTTGCGGCACCGTGCCTTCAAGCTGCTGCAGCCGCTCCACACGCCGTTTTGCCAGTTCCAGGCTGGCCTGGAGTTCGGCGCTTTGCGCCTGCTGGTTGGCGCGTTCAATCGCGCTGCTGGAGGCGCGCACCACCGCGAGGACTTCGCCCTTGCGCACCGCCTGGCCCAGTTGCGGCAGGCCGCGTGGCCCGGCTTCGATGCGCCCGGCCTGTGTCGGCTGGACCTTGCCGCCGGCTTGGCTGTCCAGCACCACCCGGCCCGTCAGTTCGACGGTGGCGGGCAGCGAGGCTTGCTCGGCGACGACGGTGCGCACGCCGAGTTGTCGCTGGCTGGCCTTGGGCAAAAACACGCCGCCGTCGGCGAGCCGCCGCGGCGCATTGCCAGCTACCGCGGGCGCAGCCTCTTCGCCATGGTCGTGGCCCGGGCCGGCCTGCGCGTCCCACGGCGCGGCCATGCCCAGCGTGATCAGGCCTGCGGCGACCCAGCCGGCCAGGCCGGTGCGGCGCCGGCGCAAGGCGACGGCGGCCAGCGCCGCCAGCAGCAGCGCCGCGCCCGCACAGGCGGCCCAGCGCAGCCACGGCCGTGTGTTGCCCGCAGGCTCGTCGCCGGCATGCGGGTCGTTGATCATCAGGTCGCCGGCCAACAGGTCGGTGTCCTTGCCGGCTTCCACCACAAAGCTGACGGGCAGCGTGCCGGGCTGGCCCAGCAGTTCATGTTTGAAGCTGTAGCTGCCATCGGGCTGCGGGGTGGCCGCGCCTTTGGCAGCACCGGCCTCGACGGCAATCTTTGCGCCGGTGACCGGCTCGTTGCTGGCATACCGGTCCAGGTAAATTTTCATGTCGCCGTCCTCGACCACACCGACCAGTTCGAACAGGTCGGAGTGGCTGCTGACGCGCGGTGAGGTGGCGGTGCCCACCCTTGCCGGCGCCTCGGCGCCATGGTCCCCGGCCGCCCGGACCGGGTTGAAGATAGAAGACGCTATGAAAACAATAGCTGCCAGCGCTTGACTGGCGTGGGCTAGAGCCCGATTTTTCTTGTAAACGGAGTTCATGGGAGCAGTCCAAGGGCTTGGTTCAATTGGGAGATGGCGCGCTGCAGGCCCACACGGGCGCGCGCCAGGGACAGATCGGCTTCAAATTTTTCGCTGTCGGCGCGCAGGCGGCTGGGCAAGTCGGACTCGCCCAGGCGGTAGGACCGGGCCATCAGGGTTTGCACTTCGCTGCTGAGGCGCGCGCGTTCGGCCATGCCGGCTTGTGTGCGGCGGGCCGCTTCGAGTTCGGCCAGCGCCGAGGCCAGCTCGCCCTGGGTCTGCCGCTGCACCGCGTCGAGTTCGGCCTGCGCGTCATCGAGTTCGGCGCGTGCGGCGGCGATGCGCGGGGCGTTGCGGCTGTCGGTGCCCAAGGGAATCCTGATCGCCATGCGCAGGCTGTTTTCGGCGGCCGCACCGAAGCTTGCGCGCTCACGCGTGACGCCCACACCGATGGCCACGGGATCACGCCGGTCGGTTTCGCTCAGTGCCAGCCTGGCCTGGGCAGCCTGGAGGCGGGTCTGGGCCGCCAGCAGCGCCGGATGGTCAGGCTGGATGCCGGGCCTGGCTGGCGGCAGCGCCTCGTCCAGTGCCGGCGACTCCGGCAGGCCGGTCAGGGCCAGCCACCGGTGGCGCAGGCGGGTCCATGCGATGTCTGCCTGGTCGCGCCCGCTGGCGGCCTGCTCGACCAGCGACTGCGCCTGCAAGCCGTCCACGCGCGCGCTGTCGCCGGCCGTGACCCGGCGCGCCACATCCTGTGCCAGCGCCAGCGCCTCGCTGTGTTTGCGCGCCGCCAGTTCGCGCTCGGTGTGCGCCACGGCCAGGGCGGCGGCCACTTCGCGGACATCGGCGGCGACCCTCAGTCGCGCCAGCAGCTGCTGGGGCTCAAACGCCAGGCGCTGCGCCGCTACCTCGCGCTGGCTGGCGCTGCGCACGCCGGGGCTCCAGAGGGGCAGTTCGAGTTCGGCTTCGTATTCGCGAAAGCCGCCGTTGTTGCTGAAGCGGTCGCTGCGCTGTGCCAGCAGGACGCTGGGGGCGCCATCGATCCAGGATGAGGCGGCGCGTTCGCGCGCCTGCACCCCGGCGCGGCGGCTGTCGGCGCTGCGGGCCGCCGGGCTCAGCGCCCAGGCGGCATCAAGGGCTTCGCGCAGGCTGGGACCCTGGCGTGCAGGGACGGCGGGATCGCGGGAAAGGGACGGCGAAGGCGGCGACGGCGGCGGGATGGGCGCGCCGGCCGCGCAGGCCAAGGCAGCCGACAGCGTGAGCACCGCACAGGCTGGCCGCGCCAAACGTAAAGCGGAAAAGAAAGACAAGGATGTTCTCCGAAGTGAAACAACTTCGGCGAACCTTTGCGCGAGCGCAGATGAAAGGGGTCTTAAGCGCCCGTCAGCTCAAAGGTTCACCACGGCAGGCGTGGTGAACAGCCATTGCGGGCGTTCGATGGTGTTGGATTGCTCGCGGCCGGCCCAGGCCTGCGGCGTCGGCAGGGACACGCCCCGGCTGGCATCGCTGAAATGCAGGTGAGCCGCCGGCATGCCGGTGGTGTGGCCGTGGCCACAGTGGCTCTGACTGCAGGTGTCGGCGTCGCCGTGCTCATGGGTGGCGCCGGAGGTCTTGAAGTCTTTGGTGCCGGCGTCCTGCACTTCGGCGGCATGGACGGCGATGTGTCCCAGTTCCAGGGCGGCGTCCGCCGTCGCATGGGCATGCGCTCCGCCGGACAGCAGGGCCAGCCAGACGATCAGGAAGTGACAGATCAAACGTTTCACGGGCGCCATGCTAACAGCCGGCAAAGCCCCCGCGGTACGCAGGGGGACGTTCACGCCTTGGGATCCTGGCGCAGTTCACCACGCGCTTGCCTGAACACTGAAAAAGCGCCGGTGATCGCCAGCGCTGCCATCGCCGTTGCGACGGCCAGGTCGGGCCAGGCGCTGCCGGTGCCGAAGACGCCGAGTGCTGCCAGCATGACGGCGACATTGCCGATGGCGTCATTGCGCGAGCACAGCCAGACGCTGCGCATGTTGGCATCGCCTTCGCGGTAGGCGTAGAGCAGCGCGGCCACCGCGACATTGGCCACCAGCGCCAGCAGCCCGATGGCACCCATGGTCAGCGCTTCGGGTGCGGTGCCCTGGGTGGCCACCCACAACGCCCGCCCCAGCACAAAAACGCCGAAGCCGGCCATGCTGGCCGCCTTGAGCAAGGCCGCACGGGCGCGCCAGACCAGGCCCATGGACAGCACGGCCAGCGTGACACCGTAGTTGGCCGCGTCGCCGAAAAAGTCGATGGCATCGGCCAGCAGCGAGACCGAGCCGGACTGGAAGCCGGCACCGATTTCGACCGCGAACATCGCGAAGTTGACGACCAGCGCTATCCAGAGGATTTTGCGATAACGCGGGCTGTTGGCGGCGTCGGTATCGGCGTCGTGGTGGTGGTCGTGGTGGCAATGGGCGGACATGAACGGTGTTCCTTTGTTTCCGGATCTGATGGCATCATTGGAAACCCTCAAGTCACTTCAAGGTCAAGCGATGCCTGTTTCAAGTCCACGTCCGACGCGCGGTTATCAGATCGGTGAAGCTGCGCGGCACAGCGGCGTCAGCGCCGCCAACATCCGGTTTTATGAGAAAGAAAATCTGCTGAGCCCTCACGGGAGAACGGACAACAGCTATCGATTTTATAGCGATGGCGATGTGCACCAGCTGCGGTTCATCCGCCTGTGCCGGGCCATGGACATGTCGCTCGACGAGGTCCGCACCCTGCTTGCCCTGGACCTGAACAGCAAGGCCGATTGCACCGCGGCCTGCGAAACGCTGGACGGCCACCTGGGCCATGTGCGGACAAGGCTGGCGGAGCTGAAGGCACTGGAAAAAGAACTGAAGGCCCTGCGCAACCGCTGCGACGGATCGGGCACCCATTGCCACCTCATCGAGGCTCTCCACCAACTGGCTGACGAACAGACCGGGGCTGCCGCGCCCGCCTCAAAAAAACGCCACGTCTAGGGCTTGCCTCATGCCTTCCGCGCAGACAGCAAGCCCGGTTGGTCCTGGTCAAAACGTCATGACTGCGCCGGCCAGCGCGGCGAACAACACCACCCAGAGCGGCGAGACTTTGGCATACACCAGCAGGCCGAAGGCCGCCAGCGCCAGGGCGAAGTCGGCCCTGGAATGGATCGCGCTGGTCCAGACCGGGTCATACAGCGCGGACAGCAGCACGCCCACCACACCGGCGTTGATGCCTGCCACGGTGCTTTGAATGTCCGGGCGCTGGCGCAGCGTTTCCCAAAACGGCAGCGCGCCCAGCACCAGCAGCCAGGCGGGGACAAACAGAAGTGTCAGAAAAAACAGGCCACCCATCCAGCCCGTGAGCGGCCCCGTCATGACCGCCCCCAGATACGCCGCAAAGCTGAACAAGGGCCCGGGCACCGCCTGCGCCGCGCCGTAACCCGCCAGAAAATCCGGGTTGCTGACAAAACCGCCTGGCACCACCGTGGCCTGCAGCAGCGGCAGCACCACATGGCCGCCGCCGAAAACCAGCGCACCCGCGCGGTAAAAACCGTCCACCAGGGCCAGCAGCGGTGAGCCGGTGCTGGCCGCCAGGGCAGGCAAGCCGGCCAGCAGCAGGGCAAAAAGTGCCAGGGCGACCAACGCCGCCCGCCTGGACACCGGATAACCCTGGTGTTGTGCCGGTGGCTGCGGCGGCAGGTGCAGCAGCCAGCGCCCAAGCAGCCCGCAGATGACGATGGCGCCGATCTGGCCCAGCGCCGCAGGCAGCGCCAGGGTCAGCAGGGCCGCCAGAATCGCCAGGCCCGCGCGGAACCGGTCAGGGCAGAGGGATCTGGCCATGCCCCACACGGCTTGCGCCACCACGGCAACCGCCACCACCTTGAGCCCATGCACCAGGCCCGAGCCCGCCAATGCGCCGTAATGCGCCATGCCACTGGCGAACCCGATCAGTGCCAGCGCCGAGGGCAGGGTGAAACCAAGCCACGCGGCCAGCGACCCGGCCCAGCCGGCGCGGGCCAGGCCCAGCGCCATGCCGACCTGGCTGCTCGCGGGACCCGGCAAAAACTGGCACAGGGCCACCAGATCGGAATAGTTGCGGTCGTCCAGCCACTGGCGGCGCTCGACAAATTCGGTGCGGAAATAAGCCAGGTGCGCGACCGGCCCGCCGAATGAGGTCAAGCCCAGCCGGAGGAAAGCCAGGAACACCTCGGCCACCCGGCCGCTGCGGCCGCGCGGCGGATGTGTGAAGGGGGGATGCTCAGGTACGGGCACAGTCATGGCACACAGTCATAGCACACAGTCGATGAACACGGTTGTGGAAGCGGGGCGAGGGCGTCAGGAAGGCATGGGTTCAGCTTGAGCGCTGGCCTGCGTCCGCCATCACCCGGGTCAGCGAGTCGATCAGCCCCCCAGCTTCGGTGTAGCCGTTGCTCAGGACCTGCGCCTGGTCACCGCGCACCACCAGCAGCGTCGGAAAACCGCGCACGCCCCAGCGCTGGGCCTGCGCAAAGTCGTCGCGCGTGCGCTGGCGCATGGCCTCGCTTTCAAAGTCGCGCAGGAAGTCGATGTGGCCCCAGGCCTCCTTGGTGCGGCCATGCACCTCGTCCCAGATCTCGCCCAGCACCGCGGCCTTGGTGGTGTCGCGCCCATCGGCATAAAACGCGTGCTGGATCGCGTGGTACATGGCCAGCGCCAGATGCGGCGCGTGTTCGCGCACGGTGACCACGGCGCGGCAGGCGGGCTCGGTGTCATAAACAAAGTCGGTGCGCTCAAACAGCCCCTGTGAAAACGGCTGGCCCGAGCGCTCTGCCACGCCGGCCCAGGCGCCGCGCAGTTTGGCTTTGAGCGCATCGTCCATCACCTGCGTGTTGTAGGCGCGCAGGCCGCCCAGCACCAGTTGCACCGGCACCTCCGGAAAACGCGCCAACAGTTGCCCCAGCGGCCGGCCAAAGCCGTAACACCAGGAACACATCGGATCACCGATGTAGATCAGGGACACAGGCGAAACGGCGGGAATGGAGGAAATGGAGGAAATGGAGGAGGAGACGGGCGGATGGGATGTGCGCATGGCGCTCAGGATGCCACAGCCGCGCGCGCCTGGCGCAGCGCGGCTTGCAAAGCCTGGGCGCAAGGCGGCCCAAGGGCGCCGGGCAAGGAGGGCGCCGGCACGGGCTCAGCCCTGCAAATCATGGGTAAAATGGGCCCCAACCCTTGCTGCACCAGCGCTGACAGCTATCAAAACAAGAGCAATCTGGCCTGTCTGCTGGAGGGGACGCCGGCAAACCTGTGCCGTCCCGGTGCAGCGCTCAAACTCAGAGCATGCCGAGAAACTGCTGGAGCTCGGGTGTCTGGGGGTTGGAGAACACCTGCCCGGGGGCGCCGGTTTCGTGCACGCGGCCCTGGTGCATGAAAACCACGCGGTCGCAGACCTTGCGGGCGAAGTTCATCTCGTGCGTGACCATCAGCAGGGTCATGCCTTCGGCGGCCAGGCTTTCCACCACCTGCAGCACCTCGCCGACCAGTTCCGGGTCCAGCGCCGAGGTGATCTCGTCACACAGCAGCACCGAGGGCTGCATCGCCAGCGCGCGGGCAATCGCCACGCGCTGCTGCTGGCCGCCCGACAGCTGATCCGGCCAGGCGTCGAATTTTTCTGCCAGTCCGACACGTTGCAGAAGCTTGCGGGCATGGGCTTCGGCCTCAGCGCCGGCGGTTTTCTTGACCAGCGTGGGCGCCAGCATGATGTTCTTGCCCACCGTCAGGTGCGGAAACAGGTTGAAGCCCTGGA